>CACZRP010000092.1 GCA_902783575.1 uncultured Eubacteriales bacterium | reverse complement strand
GTGACTGATTAAAGCGCTGTCCGTTGCCGCCGCCGAGTGTCCGCTGGCAAACGCACCGGTGTCCGCTCGGCGGCGCAAAACGCAGTTTTTCATTACTTTTCTATTTTTGGCTTGTTTTTCGTAATGAAGATTTCCTGATATTGGCAGTTTCTCATTATCTTTTCTTTCAGAGCCAGGGACGGCTGCCTTGGCATAATGAATTATTCACCTATACAGGAATTTTTCATGACAAAAGCTAGTCGGTTCCGATTGATGATCATGAATAACTTCTCCATACGTGAATTCTTCATGACACTGAAAAATCCTGTAATGAAAAACTGCCTATACAGAGAAATCTTCATGACAAAAAATCGGGTTTCATGAGAAACTGCAAAAAACAGGAAATTATCACTATCTATGTCATCTTTCATGACCTGCTTCCTCCTTTGTTTATAAATGTGGTTTGCAGACCTGCATGTATTATGACAAAAGAGGAAGCCTTTTATCTATAGAGCATCAAACAAGCAGCAAGGATGGTGTGTTTTTGAGAACAGGTTTCGAAGAAACCTGGTAATCCTTTGCCTGGCTTAAATAGCCCTTGCCACAAGATCTTCCTGTCCTGTCAAGGCTTCATTCGCTATGCGAATGAACCGCCATGCGGCTACGGCCTTGACAGGCAGAAGACTTGTGGCTTTTTATGATTAAGCCAGGCAAAGGATAAGTCTGGCCGTATGGCCACACTGTTTCACACATTTCGTGTTTTTCTGCGATCTGTGACATTCTCCTGGGTGACTCCTTGGTGAGTTTCACATTTTCCTTTAAAACATTATTTTTGTTACAGTAGATTTTCACATACCATGGATCAACACAATGTTTTGCGACAGTAATTTTCACAAGACCGGAGTGATTCTCCCTATCTTGTTCATATTTATTCTCACACATTTCATGCTTTCCGGTGTTTTTGTGACAATCGGCTTTGGCGAGTTTCACACAACACCCTACATTGCTATTTTTTGTTCAACTGCATTTTCACAGAATAGCCATCATCCCCATGTTCTGTGACAATCGGATTTTTCCAGTTTCACAGAACTGGCGTCATCATTGCAATCTGTGACAATCCAGTTTTGACCAGTTTCACAGATTTGCCCTTGTTCCAGTGTTCTGTGACAATTTTCCAGATGATTTTCACTGGGCGAACTAGGCCAGCCTTTCTGTGACAGAATGCTGTCACAGGCTGATGGTCATACCGGTGATCTGTGACAAAAACAGCCGAAAATCGGAAGATATGCCCTTTTTTAGACTTGTTTTTGTCACAGATCAGCTGCTATCTAGCCTCCTGTGAAAGTGATTTGAAGAATTGTCACAGTTCGATGGTATGACCATGATTTTGTGACAATCGGCGAGGATGATTGTTGCTGAGCGTGTTAGGCCAGGCTGGCTATGACAGGATGCTGTCACAGGATGTCTGTGACGTGCTGTTGTCACAGGATGATGATCGTCCTTATGATTTGTTACGCAGCTGGAGGAAAATTACACTGCTGGGATAGGGAAAAATGAAGCCTGCATTTTTAAAAAATGCAGGCGGGCGGAAAAATTTACACCATTTTATACAAAACCTTCGTATAATATGACAGGTTGCCTTTCCTTTTGTTATGCGGTATAATATGATTTACACCATGTATGCACGGGAGGGTTTCCATTGAAAAATTATTTAGAAATGACTCACGAGCAACGCAAGAAAGCGCTCGCGGAACTGCAAATCGAGTTTGAAGAACAGAAAGCTGCCGGTCTGAAACTGGATATGTCCAGAGGCAAGCCGGATGCGACACAGCTGAATCTCTCCATGGATATGCTGCAGCAGAATCCTTATGACCTGATTTATACCCGCAAGGGCACCGATGTCCGCAACTACGGTGAGCTGGCCGGCGTGGATGAAGCCAAGGAGCTTTTCGCGGATCTGCTGGGCCTGAAGATGGAAAATATCATCATGGGCGGCCAGAGTTCTCTGGCCCTGATGTACGATACCGTCATTAAAGCTTATGTGCTGGGCGTTTACGGAGGCTCCAAGCCCTGGGGCCAGCAGGGACCCATCAAGTTCCTCTGCCCTGTTCCCGGCTATGACCGCCATTTCCTGATCACCCAGGAATTCGGCATTGAAATGATCAACATTCCCATGACCAAGTCCGGTCCGGATATGGCCATGGTGAAGGAATATGTGGAATCCGATCCTTCCGTCAAAGGAATCTGGTGCGTTCCCAAGTATTCCAATCCCACCGGCGTCACCTATTCGGCGGACACGGTGGAGGCCTTTGCCGCCCTGAAGCCCGCGGCGGATGATTTCCGTATTTTCTGGGACAACGCCTACTTTGTCCACGGCTTCCGCGAAAAGGATGACAAGCTGGTCAATATTTTCGATAGATGCAAAAAGCACGGCAGCGAAGATATGGTCTATGAATTCCTCTCCACCAGCAAGGTGACCTTCTCCGGTGCCGGCGTGGCGGTGCTGGCGGCCAGCGAAAACAATATCCGTTTCCTGACCCGCCAGATGAGCGTCCAGACCCTGGGCTACGATAAGATTAATCAGCTGCGCCACGTGCGCTATTTCAAAAACGTGGAAGGCCTGAAGAATCACATGCAGAAGCAGGCCAACTACCTCCGTCCGAAATTCGATGTGGTGCTGGCCGGTCTGAACAGCGGCCTGAAAGCAGCCGGCATTGGCAAGTGGACGAACCCCAAGGGCGGTTATTTTGTCAGCTTCGACGGTCTTCCCGGCACAGCGAAGCGCTGCGTCCAGTTATGTGAAGAAGCCGGCGTCAAATTAACGCCGGCCGGTTCCTGTTTCCCTTACGGGGTAGATCCTGAAGATAAAAATATCCGTATTGCTCCCAGCTATCCCAGCACGCCTGAGCTCTACAAGAGCATGAATGTTTTCTGCATCTGCCAGAAGATTGCCGCGCTGGAAGTGCTTCTGGAGGAAGATGCTCCCAAAAAGGAACATCATCATAAGAAAGATTCCAAGAAGAAGGTCTCTGAGCTGGAGCCCTCAAAGGACTGATTCCGGTCCGCCTTCGATGCCCGCTGTCATGAGGATCATCATCAGAACCTCCTGAGGACAGCGGTAGGATCCCTTCATGGGATAATACTCATCCAGATTGTGACATTTGGTATCCGTCAGGCCGCCGCCCAGAGTGACGGCCGGGATGCCCCTGGCCACGGAGCGGTTGCCGTTGACGGAGCCGCCCTGAGCAAAATAAACCTTTTCCGGATCTTCACTGAACTGCCGGGCCGCCAGATAGGCCGCCTGCACAATGGGCGCGTGAATATCCTGATTGCCGGCGTGAATATCGCAGAACTGCTGGCAGTCCCAGGTAATGGTATCCTTGCCCCAGCGGGCGGTTTCCTCGTCACAGGCCTCCTGAATAGCGTCGAAAATCCTCTTTTTCAGCTTCATGAGTTCCTCTTCCGAGTTGGAACGGAAGTTGAACTTGATGGTGGCCTCAGGAACGATGGCATGAATGCCCGCGTCGTTGCCCGCGTCGAAGTTGGAGACGCAGAAGGTGGTTCTGGGATTCTCCGGCACCTTGAAATCCGCGATCTTCGCCACGGCTCTGGCCGCCGCGTGAAGGGGATTGGCCATTTTTCCGAAGGCACCGTAGGCGTGTCCGCCGATGCCGTGGAAAGTGACGCTAAAGGTCTGAATTCCGGTGGCCTCATAGGTAATGCCCTCGGTCCAGGCTCCGTCCACACTAATGGTAGCGTCAAGCTCGGGATGGGACTTCAGAAAATCCTCCATGCCGCCTAGAGCGCCCATGCCCTCTTCCCTGGCGGTACCCACAAAGTAGATATCGCCCCGAGTTTTCAGGCCGCTCTCCTTCAGACCCCGCAGGGCTGAAAGCACGATGGCAAGACCCCGGGTATCATCCACAATGCCCGGCGCATATAAAACGCCGTCCTTTTCTTTGACTTCTTTGACGGAGCCGAAGGGAAATACGGTATCCAGGTGGGCTTCCACCATGAGCTTCGGACCCTTGCCGCTGCCCTTCCACAGGCCAACGGCATTTTTATATTCATCCACATGGACATCCGAGAGAGAAAGGTCTCTCAGATAATCCGCGTAGGCAGCCGATCTTTCATCTTCATGGAAGGTGGGAGCCTCAATGAGGGTCAGCCTCTTCTGCTCTTCTATGGAATGCTCCGCATCATCTTCAATAAAACGCAGAGCTTTCCTGACCTCTGGCATGGACATCAGTGTGTCAAAGGTCCTTTTTATTTTTTCTGATACTTCGTATTCCATGGCTCTCCTTTCCGCTTGCTACAAGGGTTCTTTTAGCTTGATAATAATGATCTTTCCCGGTTTTGTCAATGGATTCGGGCCATTCCCGAATCTTTTTGGAACATCTTTTCACAAAGAAAAGAATCTGATATAATTGGTTCATTTCATTTCGGGGGTTTTATTCCATATGTTCGGACTTGGAACAATCATCAATACGGCGGCCGTGATCCTGGGCGGCATTTTGGGCGGCCTCATCGGCCGTTTTATCAAGGAGGAAACCCAGGATGCCCTGTGCCGGGTCTGCGGAGTGGCTACCCTGTTTATTGCCATCAGCGGCGCCATGGAAGGCATGATGCAGATCAAGGACGGCTCCCTGGCCAGCTCCCAGGGACTCTTCGTGGTGGTGTGCCTGGCTCTCGGCACCCTGGCGGGTGAGATCCTGGATATCGAAAAGGCCTTTGAACGCTTTGGAGAATGGCTCAAGAAAAAAACAGGCAACTCCAAGGATGCCCGCTTTGTGGATGCTTTTGTTACGGCTTCTCTGACAGTATGCATCGGCGCCATGGCCATTGTGGGCGCCATTCAGGACGGCATCCTGGGGGATTACTCCACCCTGGCCGTCAAATCCGTGCTGGACTTTATTATCATTATTGTTATGACCTCTTCCATGGGCAAGGGCTGTGTGTTCTCCGCCATTCCCATTCTGCTGCTGGAGGGAGGCATGACCCTGCTGGCCAGGCTGATTTCTCCCATCATGACCGAGGGCGCTATCGCCAATATCTCCCTGGTGGGCTCCATCCTGATCTTCTGTGTGGGCGTGAACCTGGTGTGGGGAAAGCGCCTGCGGGTGGCCAATATGCTCCCCGCGCTGATTTTTGCCGTTATCGCGGCTTTTCTTCCCTGGTTCTGAGAAGGAGGTTTGAACCATGCGCTTTTTTCAGATAAAAGAGACTCTGACACCCTCCACCAAAGAGGAATTTCGCCAGAGCGGCGTTCCCTATGTAGCGATTCTTTCCTTCGAGGAATGGCGGGAGAACAGTTCCATTTTTGACATGGTCATCGATATGGAGCTGGAAACCGAGGACCAGAGGGAGACCAAGGCGGTGGTCAACTCCGATTCCCTCACCGGCTGCTTCTCTATTCCCGACCGGGAACAGATTACTAAGCGGCATTTCTTTTCCTTTGCCCTGGATGAAAAGGGCATTGTGCTCATCGATGATTCCGCCTATGCCTCCGCCCTGGTGGAGGAGGTTCGCCGCACCAGAAAGTGGCGTTTTCCCTGCCTGGAAAGGTTCATCTACGATCTGCTGGAGCAGATCATCCACCGGGATCTGAAGCTGCTGGGAATGCTGGAGCATCAGCTGGGCGAGACGGAAAACCATATTCTGAAGGACCAGGTGGATGATTATCCGCCGGAGCTGAACCAGATCCGTGGTGATCTCATTGACCTGAGGGTCCATTATGAGCAGCTCATTGATCTGGGACAGGAGCTGGAGGAAAATGAAAACGGCTTCTTCGATGTGGATAACCTGCGGTTTTTCCGGCTTTTCACTGAACGGGTCATCCGGCTGCAGGATACGGTAACCTCCTTAAAGGATTACGTGGTGCAGCTGAGGGACCTGGTGCAGTCGGAGCTGGAGGTGAGACAGAACAAAATCATGACTCTGCTGACGGTGATCACTTCCATTTTCCTTCCTCTGACGCTGATCGCCGGCTGGTATGGCATGAACTTCCGTTATATGCCGGAGCTGGAATGGAAAATTTCCTATCCCATCGTCATATTGATATCTATTCTTATTGTGGTGGTGTGCTTAATCTGGTTTAAAAAGAAAAAGTGGCTGTGATGCCACTTTTTTTTCATGTCGAACGTTTCTGCTGTTAATCCTGAATATATGCGATAAGCAGCTTCATGGTGTTTTCCACTGCTTCCACGGAGGATCGCTCATAGGCGTTGGAGGCAAAGACGCCGGGTCCCAGCAGGCCGCCCTGGATATCCTGGCCGCCTCGCAGCGCCGCGGAAACATCGGAGCTGTAGTAGGGATAGATATCGATACAGTAATTCAGGTTGTTTTCCCGGGCCAGCTCCGCCAGACGGGAGGTAATGTCATAGTCGTAAGGGCCGGAGGAATCCTTGGCGCAGATGGAAACCATCTTTTCCGTGCAGGTCAGATCATCGCCGATGCAGCCCATATCCACCGCGATGAGCTCCTGGATATCGGAAGGAATCCATCCCATGCCGTGGCCCACTTCCTCGTAGGTGGAGATCAGGATCTTCACGGTGTGGGAAGGAATCAGGTGATGGCTGCTGAAATACTCCAGCACCCCCAGAAGAATGGCCACGGAAAGCTTGTCATCCAGGAACCGGGATTTGATAAAGCCGGAGGGGGTGATGACCAGCTTGGGATCCAGACAGATATAATCGCCCACCTGGATGCCCAGATCCAGCACCTCCTGTTTGGAGGTAACATCCTCGTCCAGCCTGACCTCCAGGTTTTCCTCGGTTCTCTGGTCCTCGCATTCCTTGAAAACATGCTTGGCAGGCTTGGTGCTGTAGACCGTGCCGTCGTAGACGCGGCCGTCCCGGGTGTGGACCCGCACCAACTCGGAATCGTAGGTGGTCAGCACGGGACCGCCGATCTTTGTAAAACGCAGAGATCCCTTATCCGTGATGGAACGGACCATCAGTCCCAGGGTATCCACATGGGCGCAGAAGCCCACCACATATTCCGGATCCAGACCGGGCACGGTGATGATGCCGTTGCCCTTGTGGGTCATTTCAAAGCCGTAACCCAGATCCTCCGCAATTCTCTCCACCTTTTCCATGACGGCGGAGGTGTAGCCGCTGGGAGAATCAATGGCCATCAGCTCCTGCAGGGTTTGAAGGACGAATTCCATATTCAGATTCATGAGAACCTCCGATTTTGACAGATTTGCTGATTAAAGTATACTCTAGCGCAAAAGAAAAAGCTATCAGAAATTGATAGCTTTTTTGAGTTCTTCGATTTTGTCGGTCTTTTCCCAGTTGACGCCCAGATCTTCCCGGCCCATGTGACCATAGGCCGCCAGAGGACGGTAGATGGGTTTTCTCAGATCCAGGTTTCTGATGATAGCAGCAGGACGAAGATCAAAGACCTTCTTGACGGCTTCCACGATCTTCTCATCGGAAACCTTGCCGGTGCCAAAGGTATCCACCATGACAGAAACCGGCTCCGCCACGCCGATGGCGTAGGCCAGTTGGATTTCGCACTTATCCGCCAGTCCGGCGGCCACAATGTTCTTTGCCACATGCCGGGCCGCATAGGCTGCGCTTCTGTCCACCTTGGTGGGATCCTTGCCGGAGAAGCATCCGCCGCCGTGACGGGCATAGCCGCCGTAGGTATCCACAATGATCTTCCGTCCGGTGAGGCCGGAATCGCCCTGGGGACCGCCGATAACGAAACGTCCCGTGGGATTGATGTAGATCTTGGTATTTTCATCCATCATGTTGGCGGGAAGTATCGCATCGATAACATACTTTTTGATATCCGCCCGCAGCTGCTCCATGGGGATATCCGCGCTGTGCTGGGAGGAAATAACTACGGCTTCAATTCTCTTAGGCTTTTCGTTTTCAAATTCAATAGTGACCTGGCTCTTTCCGTCAGGACGAAGATAGGGAAGCAGGCCTGATTTTCTGACTTCGGTGAGTCTTCTGGCCAGCTTGTGGGCCAGCGAGGTGGTGAGAGGCATCAGCTCCGGGGTTTCGTTGCAGGCGTATCCGAACATCATGCCCTGGTCTCCGGCTCCGGTTTCCTCTTCCGCTTCCACAGCGCCGGATTTTTTCTCCAGGGAGTTGTCCACACCCAGCGCGATATCCGCCGACTGCTCGTTGATGACGGTCAGTACAGCGCAGGTGTTGGCGTCAAATCCGTATTCAGCCCGGTCGTATCCGATCTCACGGATCACTTTTCGGGCTATTTTGTCAATGTCCACATAGCAGTCAGTGGTGATCTCGCCCATGATCATGACCATTCCTGTGGTGGTCATGGTTTCCGCTGCTACCCGGCCCATGGGATCCTTGGATAAAATGTCATCCAGGATTGCATCAGAAATCTGATCGCAGATTTTATCGGGATGTCCTTCTGTTACGCTTTCTGATGTAAAAAAGTACCTGTCTTTCAAATCGTTCTCCTTGCTTTGATATATTTAATTCAGTTCGTCCAGCGTGACTTCGAAGCTGGGAATGAATTCTTTCATGAAATAAGAAACGCTGGCCAGATTCCAGTCTTTAGCCATGGTTTCAATGTTTTTCTTCAGCTTTTCGGCTGCCTTCTCAAATTCCCGGTTGCCGGAGCGTACCTCCTCCAGGCATTTGGTGTAGGCCGCCAGGGTATCCGCCGCCTTGACGATCCGTTTTTCCTGAATATTTTCAGGCTGCACCAGGGGACGGATCTGATCCGTCAGATCCTCCGGCAGCATGGAAAGCATCCGTTCCTCCGCCAGGGCTTCGATGTGCTTGTAGGCGGAGCGGATTTCATCGTTGTAATACTTGATGGGCGTGACCAGATCTCCGGTGATGACCTCCGAAGTCTCATGATAAACGGCAATGGCCATAATGTGCTCCGCGTCGTACTGGCCGCCGTACCGCTGATTTTCCAAAAGCGCCAGGGCATGGGCAAACATGGCCACCTGCAGGGAATGCTCCTGAACGTTTTCCTCCCGGAAGGAACGCATCAGCCCCCACCGGCGGATATTTTTCATTCTGGAAATATATGCGAAAAACTTACTCATTCTCAACCTCCGTGATGACTCCGGCCCTGACATGAAAATGAGCGCCCACGGGCAGGGACCGGATGCTGTCTTCCACGCCTGTGCAGGTCAGGATGGTCTGGTTTTCCCTGACATATTCCGCCAGCTGCTTCTGCCGGCTTTCATCCAGCTCGCTCATGACATCGTCCAGCAGCAGCACCGGAGCTTCCCCGATTTCTTCCTTCATCATCTGAAGCTCGGACAGCTTCAGGGACAGGGCCGCCGTCCGCTGCTGACCCTGGGAACCGAATTTTCTGACGTCCGTCCCATTGATCAATATGACGAGGTCATCGTGCTGGGGGCCGCTGGAGGTGGTGCCGTAACGAAGGTCCTGCTCCAGATCCTTTTCGAGAATCTCCTGGAACTGCGCCTCATCCATGGGTACAGCGTTTTCATACTGCAGCAGCATCTTTTCCGTGCCGTGGGAGATGGTCTCGTGGATGTGGGCTGTGTATTCCATCAGCTTTTCCACAAAGGCCGCCCGGCGCCGCATGACCCGCACGCCATAATGCACCAGCTGAGCGTCCCAGGCGAACAGGGTTTCCCTGACAAAGCGGATCTTTTCCCAAAAGGTGGCGAACTCCCTGTTTTTGGAGCTGTCCTTTAACAGCTGATTTCTCTGCCGCAGCACCTTATAGTACTGCTGAAGATCATAGACATAGACAGGGTCTACCTGGCAGATCTCCATGTCGATGAATTTTCTTCTCTCGGCGGGTCCCCGCTTGATGAGGGACAGATCCTCGGGAGAAAACAGCACCACATGGAATCTTCCGAAAAGATCGTTGATTCTTCTGGCGGGATATCCGTTGATGGCCAGGGATTTTTTCCCGTTCTGCTTCAGATGAATCTCAATCTGTTCTTCCTTGCCTGATGCCGTTTCATAAAGAATCTTGACCAGCGCTTCCTCCCGGCCAAGATAAATGCATTCTTTGTCTTTGGTGGTGCGGTGAGATCTGCCGGCACAGCAGTAATACACCGCTTCCAGAAGATTGGTCTTTCCCTGGGCGTTGTCGCCGGAAAGAATATTGATTCCACGATCAAAGGAAAGCTCCAGTTCATCGTAGATACGGTAGTTCTTTAATCTGATTTTCTTAACAAACATCGTCTGAGAGAATCCTGAATACGTGGGATCCCACCTTGACCACATCGCCGGTGCGGAGCTTTTTGCGGATGGCGTCCGACTTTTCCCCATTCACCAGCACCCGGCCGCTTTCAATCATGGCCTTGGCTTCTCCGCCGCTGGACGCGATATTTTCCAGCTTCAGGAGCTGATTCAGCTGAATAAACTCCCCCGAAACCTTCACTGTCTTTTCCATCATAAAAACCTCACAGGATCAGTTGTGCATTCTAATGGGCAGGATGAAGTACTGATAATCCTTGCCTTCCAGACTCTCGATAATACAGGGAGTCAGAGAAGAGTTGTAGAGAATGGCCACTTCCAGATCGTCGATGGCCTTCAGCGCTTCCAGATAATACTTGGGATTAAAGGCAATGGTAATGCCTTCTCCCTCCAGGCTCACGCCCACTTCCTCCCGGGAGGTGCCGTTTTCGGCATTGGAGGTAATAACCATGGAACCATCCTCGATTTCCAGACGGATGGGGCTGTTCTTGCTTTCCCGGCTGATGAGGGCCGCGCGGTCCACTGATTCGAAAAGCTCACGGCGGTTGACCACGATTCTGGATTTGAATTCCATATCCAGATTTCTCTCGTAATTCAGGAAGGTTCCCTCCAGCAGACGGGTCAGCACCACGGTGTCGTTCATGCGGAAGAGGGCGTGCTTGCCGGTAAAGGAAACGGTAAGCAGGGAATCCTCTTCATTTTCAAGAATGTTCTTGATTTCATTCATGGCCTTGCCGGGGATGGTGACCTTGAAATTCTCCTCAGACTGGATCCGGGTTCTTCTCATGGAAATACGGAATCCGTCCACAGCCACCAGATACAGATAACCGTCTCTGATATCCATTAGCTCGCCGGTCAGAATGGGACGGCCGCTGTTCTCCGGAGCGATGGAGAAAATGGTGTCGTTAATCATCTGACGGAAAACAGACTGGGAAATCATAATTTCCTGTCTTCCTTCCACTTCGGGAAGACGGGGAAAATCATCCGCTGCCATGGTGGAGATGGTAAATTTGGAATGGCCGCATTCGATTCTCATCCGGCCGTTGTCGGTTTCCAGCTTGACATCATCGTCGGGAAGACGGCGGATCATTTCGGAAAACATCTTGGCGTTGACGCAGATGCTTCCTTCACCTTTCACCACAGCTTCGATATTGGTCTGGATTCCCAGATCCATATCGTTTCCCAAAAGCGTCAGTGTATTTCCTTCCGCATCCAGAAGAATATCTTCCAGGATCGGCATGGTGGTTCTGGTGGAAACTGCCTTGGATACAATACCCACGCTTTTCATCAGATCATTGCGGCTGCAGATTACTAACATAGTGAAAGGCTCCTTTCGTTGTTTACAAAGTTTCCTCACGCCGGATGAACCGGCCGGATAATGATAAGGTCATTATATCAATTTTTATTTTAGTAACAGTAGTAGTAGGGGGCTTGATGCTGTGAAAAAGTACCGGAAGGCCGCTTGCTGAGCCGCTTTTCGAGGTGGAAAGGCCGGTGGGTAAGTGGCAGCGTCTTATGGCCCTTTTTCACAGTTTTCACACCTCGGCCCAAAAGGCACCGGAGGGTGAAAATGAAAAGTCATGTTTATAAACTGTCTTTTCACAGTCAGTTAACAGCATTTTCAGAAAGTTATTAACATAATTATGTGGAAAAAGTTGATAACTATGTTTTTTTCTTCCTAATATATTAATATTACTCGCCGTTTAATCTTCTTTCGATATCCTCAATGGATCTTCTAAGTTCATCGCCCTCGGATCCCTTCAGATCATCCTCGATTTTTTTGATGGCGTGAATGACGGTGGTATGATCCCTGCCGAAGAAACTGCCAATACTGGTCAGGGGTTCCTCGGTCATTTTGCGGCAGAGGTACATGGCGATCTGCCTCGGATAGGCGATTTCCTTCGGCTTCTTTTTGGAGCGCACATCCTCGGCCCGAATATTGAACCGTTCACAGACAATATCCGTAATCCGGGGAATGGTGATCAGCGGCACCACGGTGCTGGTGAGATAATCCTTCAGCGCCTCCTGGGCCAGATCAATATCAATGGGACGTCCCGAGGGAGCCAGCTTGGAGAAAGCCACCACCCGGGTCAGGGCGCCTTCCAGCTCACGGATGTTGGAGGAAACATTGTTGGCAATGTAAGAAAGCACCGCCATGTCCACATCCACATGCTGGAATTCCGCTTTCTTCTTAAGAATGGCCACCCTGGTTTCAAAATCAGGGGCCTTGATATCCGCAATCATTCCCTGGCGGAAACGGGAGCGGATTCTTTCCTCAATCAGGGGAATTTCCTCCGGAGGACGGTCTCCGGAAATCACGATCTGCTTGTTGGCCTCATACAGAGCGTTAAAGGTGTGGAAAAACTCCTCCTGGGTACTGTCCTTGCCGCCGATGAACTGAATATCATCAATCAGCAGGACGTCAATGTCGCGGTATTTGTTGTGGAAGGCATTGGTGTTGTTGTCCTTGATGGCGTCCACCAGCTCGTTGGTAAAGGTTTCGGAGGGAACATAGAGAACCTTTTTCGTGGGATCATACTCCAGCACATGATGGGCGATGGACTGCATCAGATGGGTTTTGCCAAGACCGGGATTTCCCCAGATATACAGGGGATTATAGGCGTCGCCGGGCATTTCAGCTACAGCAAAAGCGCAGCTGAAGGCAATGTTGTTGGTATTGCCCCGGACGAAGTTTTCAAATGTATAGCGGGGATTCAGGTTTGCTTTCTTGGAAAGATTGACTCTTACCAGTTCTTTTTCCACCTGCTGGGCCGCCTGGGGTGTATAGGTGCCGTTCTGGAAAACCTTAAATTTGGAGGGATATCCTTTCTCACGCAGAATCTGTTCTACCTGCTGCTTATATCGTCTGGGGATAATGGACTCGGCCAGGGGGGTGGATGTTTCCAGGATCAGGACTTTATCATCTTCCACAGTAATGGCTCTCAGGGGTTCGAACCATGTCTCATAGGTCACCGATGAAAGCATCGGCTGGATCTCATTTTTCAGATCCGAGAGAATCGCAGATGCGCTTAATGCCATGTTGTCTCCTTTGAGAATTCGGACTATATCTCTATCTCTATTTATTTTATCTTCTATGCTTTTTCTTTATCTAAATCTGTGAAGGCCGACAGAAACCTAACATATATCATATCAAAATCACAAGCGTTATTCAACGGGAAAATTCATTGAAAAAGGGCACTGTGGATAATGTGTATAACTCGTTCACACCATAAACCCACAGAAAAACCTCTCAATTATGAGAATTTGATGGAATTTCATTTCCGGGTTGTCCACAAATTGGGGATAACTGGGTTAAAAATTGTGTATAAATAGTCCAGGAAGCCGCATTTTTAGTGACTTTGGTGGATAAATAATGCTTGACTTTAAAAGAACTTTTCAATATAATAGACGGGTGCTCTTTAGCTTAACAGGAGGAGGTGCAGCTGATATGGTAACAACTTTTAGACCGAAGACCAAACAGCGTAAGAGAGAACACGGCTTTAGAAAAAGAATGGCTACCGCCAATGGCCGTAAGGTTTTATCCAGAAGAAGAAATAAAGGCAGAAAAGTCCTTACCGCATAATTTTCCTACGTTATTTACGTAAGTTTTATATGCTGGACACATCGAACCGGAGCAATCCGGTTTTATCTTTATTCTCTGAAAATCGAAGAGGTTGATGTAATGAGTATACAGAGCCTCAAAAATCGTGAATTCAGTCCGGTCTACCGGCGCGGCAAGCGTTCGGCGGACCCTTGCTTCGTGTTGTATTTTTTGGAGAATGGCACTGACGGTAACCGTCTTGGCATTACCGTATCTAAAAAAGTCGGAAACAGTGTCGTCCGGAGCAGAGTCAAAAGGATCATCAAGGAAGCGTACCGGCTCCATGAACAGGATCTTTGTCAGGGACTGGATATCGTCATCGTCGCCAGAAGCGCCGCCGCAGATAAAAAGAGCACCGATATGGAAGTATCGTTAATGCGGCTTGCCAAGCGGCTGAAGATCAGGAAGGAATCTTCTTCCAGTTGAAACACGTATTAATGTTTTTGATCCGTTTTTATCAAAAATGGATATCTCCCTTGAAAGGGCGTCCCACCTGCCGTTTTTACCCTACCTGTTCGACTTATGCCTATCAGGCCATTGCAAAATACGGCGCGTGGAAAGGCTCCAGAATGGCCATCAAACGTCTGATGAAATGCCACCCCTTTCACCCAGGCGGATACGACCCGGTACCGTAACCACCCGATGTTTGTTACTTATTGTTAGAGAGGAGAGCGCCTTTGGAAACTATAATCCTGGCCGCCACCAGTTCCTGGATACTCAAGCCCTTCGCGTATTTGCTCAGCTGGATATTCAACGGACTGTTCTATCTAATCAGCCAGATCACTACCAGTCAGTGTCTGGCCATCACCATTATCTTATTTACTTTTATTGTGCGCGCTCTGATGATGCCTCTGATGCTGAAGCAGCAGCGTTCTTCCCGCCGGATGGCAAGATTGCAGCCTAAGGTGGAAAAGATCCAGCAAAAGTACAAGAATAAGAAAGATCCGGAAGCACAGCAGAAAATGAATATGGAAATTCAGCAGCTGTATTCCGAAAATAAAGCGAATCCCATGAGCGGATGTCTGCCCCTGCTCATCCAGATGCCCATTCTGTTTGCCCTTTTTGAGGTTCTGAGAAACGTTCCCTTCTACGTCAATCAGATCGGCGATCTGTATACCAGCATGGCAGCCACAGTTCAGGGAGTCAGCGGTTATCAGAATGTTCTGAACTCGGAAACATTCTCTACGGTTGTCAAAGGCATCCGTGACTTTGATGCTGCCAGCACCGACAGTTTGATTGATTTCATGTATCATCTGTCCCGTACCGACTGGCAGGAGTTCATGCAGCAGCTGAATCTGACTGGCAATCAGGCTTTCCAGGATACCTATGCCCTGGCCAACGCCTACAGTACCTTCGGCGGCGGAGCCCTGACCTTCAACCTGTCTGAAAACGCGGGCTGGAAGCTCTGGGGAATCCTGTTCCCCATCGTATCCGGCGGTACCACCTTCCTGTCCAGCTGGCTGATGCAGAGAGCCAATGACAAACGCCAGAAGATGATGAATCCTGACGGAACCGTTACTCAGCAGCAGCAGAGCATGAAGTACATGACCTACATCTTCCCCTTCATGACTGCCTGGTTTACCGCGTCCATGCCTCTGGGCCTTGGCCTTTACTGGATCGCCGGTAATATCTTCAGTATTCTTTCCCAGTACATTTCCGATTCCATTATCGACAGGGAAGAATATAAGGAAGCCCTGAAGAGAAGAGACGAGCTGGTGGAAAAGAAGAAAGCCAGAGAAGAATCCCGCTCGAAGATTGACAAATCTACCGGCGGAAGAATCGGTACTGCCAAAAATGTCTCCAAGTCCCAGATGGCCGGCAACCGGATTGCCGTTCAGAAGGAACAGACAAAGGCGGAATCACTGGAAGAGCAGCTGAAAAGACTGAGTATGGTTGACGGAAAGCTTCCTGATGAAAAGGACGATGAATTCCCCGAAAACGAGGAAATTTCCCAGACCGTCACTGAAACTGAGAACGAGCCCCAGATGGAGGAGAAAGAATGAGATCTGTCGAAATAACCGGCAAGACCGTGGATGAGGCGATCACCAGCGCCTTACTCCAGCTTGGAGCATCCAGCGATCAAGTTGATATTGAGATCGTCGACGAAGGAGGCCGCGGGCTTTTGGGTCTGTTCCACAAGAGCGCCAAGATCCGCGCGACTCTGAAGGAAGGCGAAGAGGCTGTGGTAGAAACAGCCGAATCCAAAATGGCAGCCGCCAAAGCTGCTGTGGAAGAGAAAAAAGAAGAAGTGAAAGAGGCTGTGAAGGAAGCTGCTCCCGTGAAGGAACAGAAGCCTGCAAAGGAAGCCGTCAGGGAAGCTGAAAAGAAAGAAGAAGCTCCCGCGGAAGACAAGCCTTATAACTTTGAAAAATATGAAGCCACCACTACGACCGGTGAAACCGTGACCATCGATGATTCCATCGAGCAGCGGATCCGCCGTGCCAATGCGGAAAGAGACGCCAGAGGTTCTGAAGGCCGGGGCAAGAAGGAAGAACGCTCCAGCCGCCGTTCCCGCGGCGGACGCTTCCAGGAGAGAAACCGCAGGGAGGAAATTCCTGAGGAAGAGCTTCCGGAGAAAGAGCCCAAAATCATCGAGCCGAAGGTTTACGAGATTCCTGCCGATGCGGAAGACGTCAAGGCCAAAGTCATCGACTTCCTGACCGGCGTGCTGAAGGCCATGGGAATTGAGACCACGGTCACCGCCGCTTTCTCTGAGGAAGGCATTCTGGAGGTAAATATTGAAGGCGAGGGTATGGGCGTGATCATTGGAAAGCGCGGAGCTACCCTGGACAGCCTTCAGTACCTGGCTACCCTGGTGGTTAACAAGGGAAGAGCTGATCATGTGCGCATGAAGCTCGATACCGAGGGATACAGAGCCCGCCGTCAGGAAACTCTGGAAAAACTGGCGATTAACCTGGCTAAGAAAGCAAAGAGAACCGGCCGCCGCGTAGCTCTGGAACCCATGAATCCTTACGAGCGCCGGATCATTCATTCCGTGCTGCAGGCTGACCGCGGTGTTGAGACCTACAGCGAGGGTGAAGAGCCTTACCGTAAGGTCGTCATCACTCCCAGAAAGAGACGCTGATACCTATGGGGCTGCCTGACCGGCGGCCCTTTTTTCTACCATTAATATAGAAAGGAAAGCCGTTATGAATATTTCGTCTACGGTATGCGCCCTGTCAACTCCGGTGGGCACCGGGGGAATTGCCGTGATCCGCGTCAGCGGCGGCTCGGCTTTCCCGATCTGTCAGAAAATACTGAAAAATAAAGGGAAAAAGCTTTCCGAGCGCCCTTCTCATCAGGCTTTTTTCTCCGATATTATCGATTCCACATCCGGGGAACTTCTGGATCAGGGCCTGATCCTTCCCATGAAGGGACCGGGAACCTTCACCGGAGAAGATACGGTGGAGATTGACTGTCACGGCGGAATGTACATCTGCCGCCGGATACTGGAGACGCTGGTACAGGCGGGCTGCTCCATGGCCCAGCCGGGTGAGTTTACCAAACGGGCTTTCCTGAATGGAAAGCTGGACCTGACCCAGGCGGAAGCCATTATGGACATGATCGACGCCGGCACCAGATATTCCCTGAAGGCTGCATCCTCGCAGCTGAAGGGGCGGCTTCTTTTGGAGGCCGATGAACTTAGAAATGAACTGCTTTCCATGCTGGTCGATATCGAGGTGAATATTGATTATCCGGAATATGATGATCTTCCGGAAATCTCCGATGACGACATCCAGCAGAAAAGCATGGATATAAATCAGAGAATTAAAAAGCTGCTTGTAACGGCGGATTCAGGTATCCGCCTGAGGGAGGGCTTAAGCACGGCCATTATCGGCCTTCCCAACGTGGGAAAAAGCAGCCTGTTAAACCGTCTTCTCAGGGAAGAGAGGGCGATTGTTACCAACATTCCCGGCACCACCCGGGATATCGTTTCGGAGATGGCGGATCTTCAGGGGCTGCCCGTCCGGCTGATTGATACGGCCGGCATCCGGGAAACCGGCGATCTGGTGGAAAGCCTGGGGGTGAAGCGGTCCTTTGACGCCATCGAAAAGAGCGACCTGGTGCTCTTTGTTTCCGACCGGGAATTTCTGCTGGAGGAGGAGCTGAAGCTCCTTCAAAGCATCGGAAGCAAGACCTGGTTTTTCCTCATCAACAAGACGGACACACTGCAGCATGAAAAAGCCTCTTTAGAGGCAATTCTTCAGAAGCTTTCCGAAGAAAAGCTGCCTCTGCCGCGGAGGGTGATTCACATTTCCGCCCTGACCGGCGAGGGAATCGATGAGCTGACAGAGGAAATCAGGGAAACCTTCTTCAGCGAAGATGTGCTGGAAAAGGATATGCCCCTGGTCACCAACCTCCGCCAGAAGGAAGCGCTGATCCGGGCCTCGGAGGCTCTTGACAGAGTCACCTCTTCAGCGGGTATGCCGCAGGATCTTTTGAGCATTGATCTTCACGAAGCGGCGGATGCCCTGGGAGACCTGACGGGAAAAAGCGCCAGGGATGATGTTATTACACAGATATTTTCCAGATTCTGTCTGGGAAAATAGGACCTATTATCGGGAGAACGAATATGTATCAGGAACAAGGAGCGGATGTTGCCGTCATCGGCGGCGGTCATGCGGGCTGTGAAGCGGCGCTGGCCTGCGCCAGGCTGGGACTTAAAACCATCCTTTTTGCCATTTCTCTGGATTCCATCGCCCAGATGCCCTGCAATCCCAGTATCGGGGGCACCTCCAAGGGACATCTGGTCAGGGAAATCGATGCCCTGGGCGGAGAAATGGGGAAAAATATCGATAAAACCTATATCCAGACCCGGATGCTGAACACGGCCAAGGGTCCCGCGGTGCATTCTCTCAGAGCCCAGGCGGATAAATTCCGTTACAAGGAAACCATGAAGCTGACCCTGGAGCACACACCGAACCTGAGAATCCGGCAGAATGAGATTGTGAAAATCCACACAGAGGCTCTGGAGGGATCCGAAGGGGAGAGAAAGATCACCGGGGTGGAAACCGCCACCGGGGCTTATTATCCCTGCCGGGCTGCCATTATCTGCACCGGCACCTACCTGAATTCCCGCTGTATCCATGGAGAATACGAAACCCTCACCGGACCCAACGGCATGCAGTCCGCCAGGGGAGGACTGACGGAAAATCTCGCTTCTCTGGGCCTGCCGCTGCGCCGTTTCAAAACCGGCACCCCGGCTAGGGTGGATGGGAAAACCATCGACTTTGATAAAATGACCGTGCAGGAGGGGGATGCGCATATTGTCCCCTTCTCCTTTGAAAATACCGCTGATGGGATCCGCCGGGAGCAGAAGCCCTGCTACCTGACCTATACCAATGAGAAAACCCATGAGGTGATCCGCGCCAACCTGCATCGCTCTCCCCTTTACGGAGGCGTGATTCACGGCATCGGACCCCGGTACTGTCCCTCCATCGAGGATAAGGTGGTCCGTTTTGCTGATAAGGAGCGGCATCAGCTCTTCCTGGAGCCTGAAGGGGAAAACACGGAAGAATACTATGTGCAGGGTATGTCCTCCTCCCTGCCGGAGGATGTGCAGCGGGATATGCTGCGGACCATCCCCGGACTGGAGCATGTGGAAATCATGCGCACCGGCTATGCCATCGAATATGACTGCATCGATCCGCTGTTCCTGGAGGAAACCCTGCAGATCAAAACCATCCGGGGCCTCTATTCCGCCGGACAGTTTAACGGCAGCTCCGGCTACGAGGAAGCCGCGGCCCAGGGACTGGTGGCCGGCATCAATGCCGCCATGGCCCTGCTGGAAAAAGAGCCTCTGAAAATCGACCGGACCAACAGCTACATCGGCGTGCTGATTGACGATCTCTGCACCAAGGGAACCAATGAGCCCTACCGCATGATGACCTCCCGGGCGGAATACCGGCTGATGCTGCGGCAGGACAACGCGGATCTGAGACTCACTCCGGAGGGATACCGGGTGGGACTCATCAGTCAGGAAAGATATGAGGCTTTTCTTCAGAAGAAAGCCATGATTGAAAAAGAAATTCTCCGGCTGCAGCAGACCCGGGCTCTGGATGAAGAGGGCCACAGTCACGGACTGATGTCGGATCTGCTGAAGCATCCGGAAAATACCTATGAATCCCTTGCCGCCTGGGATCAGGGGCGGGAGCCTCTGCCGGAAGCCGTATGGCAGCAGGCGGAAATACAGATTAAATATGAAGGCTATATCCGGAGGGAAGAGGCGGCCATCGCCCATTTCCACAAGCTGGAAAAACGGCAGATTCCGGAGGATACGGATTTTCTGTCCATTCAGGGTCTCCGTCTGGAAGCCCGGCAGAAATTAAATGCCGTCAGACCCCTTTCCGTGGGACAGGCCAGCCGGATTTCCGGCGTCTCCCCGGCGGATATCAATGTACTCCTGGTCTACCTGGCCAGAAAGAATTCCATGAAGGAAGAAGGAGAGGACACCAAGTGAAGCAGTGGACCCTGTGGGAGGAAAAGAACCTGGGTGAAGAGCTGAAAAACCGGGCGGCCCAGATGGACATCGAGCTTTCAGATCGGCAGCTTTCGCAGTTTGAAGCCTATGGCGCTCTTCTGGTGGAATGGAATGAGAAGATGAACCTCACCGCCATAACTGATCCTGAAGAAATTCTCGAAAAACACTTTCTTGACAGTATCAGTTCTGTGCCCCTTCTGAGAGAAATGGAGAGCCCGGAGGAACCTCTGTCCATGATCGATGTGGGCACTGGCGCCGGTTTTCCCGGCGTTCCCATCAAAATAGCCTGTCCGGAAATTCATCTGACCCTGCTGGATTCCCTGCAGAAAAGAATCTGCTTTCTGCAGGAGGTGGTGAAGGATCTGGAGCTGACGGATGTGGAGTGTCTGCACGACCGCGCCGAAGAAGCAGCTCACCGGGAAGAAATGAGAGAATCCTTTGATGTG
This sequence comes from uncultured Eubacteriales bacterium, assembly GCA_902783575.1. Taxonomy (GTDB): domain Bacteria; phylum Bacillota; class Clostridia; order Lachnospirales; family Bianqueaceae; genus RUG760. The sequence goes on along the minus strand of CACZRP010000092.1, from coordinate 10,722 downwards.
GCGGTTTCCCGCGCCGTGGCTGCCCTGCCGGTGCTGCTGGAATACTGCACCCCCTATGTGGCGGAAGGCGGCGTGTTCCTGGCCTATAAAGGCCCCACCATGATGGAGGAGCTGGCCCAGTCCCAGAATGCCATGAGAAAGCTGAATGTGGAGATGAGCGTTCTCCATCAGGAAATGTCCATGGAAAATGATCATTTCATCGGAGTATTTTTGAAAACCGGGGAAACCGCCTTGCAATATCCCAGAAAACAAAGTAAAATCAAGAATAATCCGCTGTAGGGAAATGTTCCACGTGGAACCTCGGCCCATGATATGCATTGTATGTTGACGTATTATGAGGGCCGAGCCGAGTTTCAGCTGCGCTGAAACTCCGGGAGTGTATTGAAAGTTAGTTCTAGGAGAGAATTTATGAGTGTGAATAGTCAGCAGTATATTATAGAGGAATTGAAGAAGCGGTGGCCGTCGGTGTCTCCGGAGATTATTGAAACTGCCATGGAGGTTCCCAAGGACAGAAAGCTGGGAGACCTGGCGTTCCCCTGCTTCCGTCTGGCCAAGGAGCTTCGCAAGGCTCCGCCCCTCATTGCCCAGGAGCTGGCAGCTCAGCTGGGCACCGATGAGGTGATTGAAAAAGCTCAGGCCGTGGGCCCCTATGTCAACATGTTTGTCAACAAGACCTGGCTGGCCTCTTATGTGCTGGGACAGATTGAAAAGACCTCCGCTGAAGGCAGAGTCTACGGCTCCAGCCTTGAAGGCGAAGGCAAGACCATTGTGCTGGACTATTCCTCCATCAATGTGGCTAAGCCTTTCCATATCGGACATCTGCGCACTACTGTCATCGGCAACTCCATTTCCCGTATTCTGAAGTTCATGGGCTACAAGACCGTGAGCATCAACTACCTGGGAGACTGGGGAACCCAGTTCGGCAAGATGCTGGTGGCTTACCGTAAATGGGGCGAAGAGGAAAAGGTCCAGAAGGACGGCATCCGTTATCTGGTATCCCTCTATGTGCGCTTCCACGACGAAGCGGACAAGGATCCTTCCCTCAACGATGAAGCCCGGGCCGCCTTTACGGCCATGGAGCATGGCGATGAAGAGTCCCTGGCCCTGTGGCGCCGGTTTGTGGATATCAGTCTGAAGGATGTGTCCAGAGTCTATGAGCTGCTGGATGTTCATTTTGATTCCTACAAGGGTGAAGGCTATTTCTGGGATAAGACCGATAAGCCCATTAGTATATTGAAGGAAAAGGGCCTGCTGAAGGACAGCGAAGGCGCGAAGATCGTGGACCTTTCCGAAGAAGGTATGCCCCCCTGCCTGATTCTGAAGAAGGATGGCAGTACGCTGTACGCCACCCGGGATCTGGCAGCGGTTATGTACCGTAAAGAGACCTACGATTTCGACAAGTGCCTGTATATCACCGGCCTGGAGCAGAAGCTTCACTTTGCCCAGTGGTTCAAGGTCATTGAAAAGATGGGACTTCCCTGGGCCAAGGATCTGATTCATATCCCCTATGGTCTCATCAGCCTGGAGGATGGAAAGCTCTCCACCCGGGGCGGCAACGTGATTTGGCTGGAGGATCTGCTGAAGGAAGCCATCGCCAAGACCAAGGCCATTATGGAAGAGAAAAACCCGGATCTGGAAAATATGGATGAGGTGGCCACCCAGGTGGGCGTCGGCGCCGTGGTATTCCATGATCTGTTCAATAACCGCATCAAGGATGTTACCTTCAAATTTGATGAGGTTCTGAACTTCGACGGCGAGACCGGGCCCTATGTGCAGTATACCTACGCCCGGGCCCGGAGCGTGCTGAGAAAGGCTGAAGCCCAGTACGGCTGGAGCAAGGGAAACCTGGATCAGATCAGCTGCAGCGTGCTGACCGATGAATATTCCCAGGAGCTGATCAAGATTCTTGAGAGCTTCCCGGATAAGGTGGCGGATGCCAAGGAAAAATGGGAGCCCTATCTGATCACCCGTTATACCGTGGCCGTGGCCACTGCCTTTAACCGGTTCTATCATGAGAATCCCATTCTGATGGAAGAAGAGGAAAAGAGAAATGCCCGTCTGTACCTGACGGAAATCACAACGGAAATTCTTCGTCAGGGCCTGTATCTGATTGGAGTCAGTGCTCCGGAGAAGATGTAAAAATAGAGAGATGAAAAATATCATACTGATCTACAATCCCAAAGCGGGGGATACCACCTTCCGGTTTTCACTGGACCGGTTTATTGAGATCTTTTCGGAAAAGGATTATGAGGTAAGAGTTTTCCGAAGCCGGATGCCCGGAGATATGGCAACATTTCTGGAGCAGACCGATTTTCACGATACCGAGGCAGTGATGGTGGCCGGAGGCACAGGTACCATTAATGAGGTTGTAGGGGCGATGATCCGCCAGAAGATAGATCTGCCGGTGGGAATAGTGCCTGCCGGAACAGAAAATGAATACGCCCGGTATCTGGGATTTAACGGAGAACTGGAAGACAATCTGAAGGCTCTGTTTGCCATGACGGAAATTACAGTCGATGTGGGGCGGGTAGGAGACAGCTATTTCGTAGACAGCCTGTGCGTCGGCACCCTGTCCACCATCAGCGCTGTCAGCAGCGAAATGCGCAATGCCTTCGGAAAAATGGCCAATTATATGAAGGGCGTCGTTTCCATCAATAAGCTGAAATCCATGAAGCTTCAGATTGAAACGGGTGACAAGCGCTATACCGGCGTCTTCACTTCCTTTATTATCGCCAATGAAGCCATCCGGAAACCGGGTCCCCTTTCCACAGGAAAATATACCCTGATTGCCACCCGGTCCACCAAGCTGGGCAGGGAATTCCGCTATCTGGAAAAGGACTATCCGGAGGGACAGACCATTTTACGGAAAAACGTCATCAGTGCCGTGGACGGCATCGGTGAAGTGGAAAAGGGCGTGCTGAGACTCACCGGACATGATTTCAAAATCCGGATCATGGATGACGATACGCCCATTCATGCGGAGCTGGATGGAGAGCCAGGACCCAAGATGCCCATTGATGTGGAGATTCTGCCCCACGCGCTGAGAGTGTTTTACAATCCCATCGGCAGGGATGAGCAATTTACGAAAAAGAAACTCCTTCCTGTCATTGATGTTCCACGTGGAACATCCAAAGAGAAAAAAGAAACGAAAAAAGACCCCGGCAAAAAGAAAAAAGCGAAACAGAGCAAATAAGGAGACATAAAGAAAGTATGGGTAAGATTATCGCCATAGCCAATCAGAAGGGCGGCGTTGGAAAAACCACAACCACCGTCAATCTGGGAGCGTGCCTGGCTGATATCGGAAGCAAAGTCCTGATTGTGGATATTGATCCCCAGGGAAATACCACCAGCGGCTTTGGAATAGATAAAGAAAAACTTCTGGGCACCAGCTACGAAATGCTGCTGGGTGACACCAGCGCCAGGGACTGTCTGTATCCTCTGCCTGATTTCAAGCTGGATCTGATTCCTTCCAGCATCGACCTGGCGGGAGCCGAGGTGGAGCTGGTGGGCGTCAATGGAAGGGAAACGCTGCTCGAAAAACAACTGAAGCCCATCCGGGATGAATATGATGTGGTTCTGATCGACTGCCCGCCTTCCCTGAATGTGCTGACCATCAACGCTTTCAGGGCTGCGGATTCCATCCTGGTGCCGATCCAGTGCGAGTTTTACGCCATGGAGGGTCTGACTCAGCTGATCAACACCATTAACCTGGTCAAGAAGAGACTGAACCCGAAAATCGATATCGAGGGAATCCTGTTTACCATGTTTGACAGCCGGACGAATCTCTGCACCCAGGTGGTGGATGAAATCACCGCCTTTCTGCCGGCAAAGGTATATAAAACCAAGATTCCGAGAAATGTGCGTCTGGCGGAAGCCCCCAGCTTTGGTGTGCCCGTGATCTATTATGACCGGAAATCCACAGGAGCGGAAAGTTATCTGGCTCTGGCGAAGGAATTCAAAGCCAGAATCCGGAAGAAAGGACGGAAGGAATGAGCGAAAAGAAAAAGGCAGAGGCCAAGGCCTCCGGAAAGAAACGCGGTCTGGGCCGCGGCCTGAGCGCGCTGATCGGAACGGATCCCGTGGAGAATATCCTGGAGACCACCGAAAAGGATGAGCCTCAGAAAGAAACCAGGGACCAGGCAGTCGTGGAGCTTGATATCCGTCAGATCGAACCGGATGCCGCCCAGCCGAGAAAAAGCTTCGGCGACGAGGCCATGGAAGAGCTGGCAGCGTCCATCCGCCAGTATGGTGTGATCCAGCCCCTGATTGTTCAGAAAATCGGAGATGACAGATATCAGATCATTGCCGGTGAAAGACGCTGGAGAGCCGCTAAAAAGGCCGGGCTGGAGATGATTCCCGCCATTGTGAAGGACTACGCGCCGGAAGAGGTGCTGGCCATTTCCCTCATCGAGAATATCCAGAGAGAAAACCTGAATCCCGTGGAGGAAGCCAAGGCTTACCGGAGACTGATCGATGAGTATTCTCTGAAGCAGGATGAGGTCGCCCAGCGGGTAGGCAAGAGCCGTACCACCATCACTAACTCTCTGAGACTTCTGGGCCTGGACGATGAAGTGCTTTCCTACCTGGTGAGCGGCGAGCTGACCACCGGCCACGCGAAAGCCCTCCTGTCCCTAAAGAATAAGGAGCAGCAGAGAAAGCTGGCCGCCAGAGCAGTCAAAGAAGGCTTAAGTGTAAGAAAGTTGGAACAGCTGACCCAGGAAAAGCCGAAGCAGATCGCCATCGAAGAGCCTGTCAATCCTGCTGAGGAAGCGGTTTACAAGGATCTTACCCAGAAGCTGAGAGAGTCCCTCGGCACCAAGGTTTCCATCGTCAGAAGTGAAAAAAAGAACAAGATCGAAATCGAGTACTACTCCGAAGAAGAGCTGGAGCGCCTGGTAGAAATCCTCACCCGCTGAAACAACAATCCCCAAAAACAAGGGTTGCTTTTTCCATCAATCTGACGTATAATAATATACGCTCATTAAAAGAGCGCACTTGCTCTTGTTTAAAGCGATTATCCGCAAGAATGCTTGCATTCTTGCTAAGCAAGCCTATCAGGCTTGTCAAATTCAGACACACGCAAGAAGGCGGAGCCTTCTTGCTATGACGGCCGCTTAGCGGCCGGATTATGCACCCGTAGCTCAGTGGATAGAGCGATGGCTTCCGGAGCCATGCGTCGGGGGTTCGAGTCCTCTCGGGTGTACTTTTCAGCCGTTGGTTATCCAGCGGCTTTTATCATTATGTTACCAAGGAGGACTCCATGCAGGGAGTAAATATCACCAGTGATATTGGACCGCTGAAGCGGGTCATGCTTCACCGGCCCGGCCGGGAACTTTTAAATCTCATTCCCCGGCGGCTGGAAGATCTGCTCTTTGATGATATCCCCTATCTGAAAGCTGCCCAGGAAGAGCACGATGCCTTTGCGCAGACCCTTCGTGAACAGGGCGCCAGGGTTGATTATCTGGAAGATCTGATGAGTGATGTTCTGGCACTATATCCGGAACTTGTCAAACCTTTTCTGTACCAATGGCTGGAGGAAGGACGCATCCGCACCAGAAGATGGCAGGATGCCCTTTACGACTATCTTCGTTCCCACTACGAGGGAAAGGCTCTGGTGGAGAAGACCATGGAAGGCATTACCCTTCGGGAGATGGGAAGCATGCACATTCAGACGCTGCAGGACATGATCGCTTCCCCCGACGACCTGATTGTGGATCCGATGCCGAACCTTTATTTTACCCGGGATCCCGCGGCAGTGGTGGGAAAAGGAATCTTCATCAGCAAGATGTGCTTTTCCACCCGCAGAAGGGAAACCATTTACACAGATTATATCTTTCGTTATCATCCTGATTTTAAGGATCAGGTGAAATATTATTACAGCCGGGATGAATTTGCCCGCCTTGAGGGCGGTGACGTGATCTGCCTGTCACCCAGCGTGCTGGCCATTGGCATATCACAGAGAACCTCGCCGGATGCCATCGAAAAGGCGGCGGCCAATCTCTTTGCCGCGCCGGAATCGGGGGTTAGAACCATACTGGCTGTGTACATCCCCTCCACCAGGGCCTTTATGCACCTGGATACGGTTTTTACCCAGGTGGATGTGGATAAATTTACGGTTCATCCGGCCATTCTGGGTCCCCTGAAGATCTTTGAGATCACCCGGGGCGATCATTTTGATCCCTCGGATCCGGAGCCGGAACTGAATATTTATCAGCTGGAGGAACCGCTGGAGCAAGTGCTGGCGCGGTATCTTCACCGTGACAGCGTCCGGCTGATTCCCTGCGGAGGAAATGATCCCATCGCGGCCGCCAGGGAACAGTGGAATGACGGATCCAACACCCTTTGCCTGTCCCCGGGAAAGATTATTGTCTATTCCCGGAATGAGCTGTCCAATGAGCTTCTCCGGCAGGAAGGCCTGGAGGTTCTGGAAATTCCTTCCTCGGAGCTGAGCCGGGGAAGAGGCGGCCCGCGGTGCATGTCCATGCCGCTGACAAGAGATATCAATTATTAAGGAGAAAGAATCATGGGAGTCAATGTGAGAGGAAGAAGTTTCCTGACCCTGCTGGACTATACGCCGGAAGAGATCCGCTATCTGCTGAATCTTTCCAAGGAATTTAAAAGAATGAAGGCCGCCGGAACCCTGCATGAATATCTGCGGGGCAAGCAGGTGGTGCTGCTGTTTGAGAAGACATCCACCAGAACCCGCTGCGCTTTTGAAGTGGCAGCCAGAGATCTGGGCATGGGAGTGACCTTCCTGGATCCCGCTTCTTCCCAGATGGGTAAGAAGGAATCCCTGGCGGATACCGCCAAGGTGCTGGGCCGCATGTTTGACGGCATCGAATATCGCGGCTTTAAGCAGTCGGTGGTGGAGGATCTGGCCAAATATTCCGGAGTGCCGGTATGGAACGGCCTGACGGATGATTTCCATCCCACCCAGATGCTGGCGGATATCATGACCTGTGAGGAGGAATTTGGTGATATGCGGGGCCGCAAGCTGACCTTCTTCGGCGACGCCAGAAACAATGTGGCCAATTCCCTGATGGTGGTCTGCGCCAAGCTGGGCATCAATTTCTGCGCCTGCGGACCCAAAGAGCTGATGCCCAAGGACGAGCTGGTGGAGAAATGCCGCGAGGCTGCCGCCTATTCCGGAGCCACCATTACCCTGATCGATGATATCAGAGAAGGCGCGAAGGATGCGGATGTTCTTTATACCGATATCTGGCTGTCCATGGGAGAGCCCGCGGAGCTCTGGGAGCAGAGAATTCACCTGCTGCGTCCCTATCAGGTGAACGGGGCGCTGATGGCCATGGCCAAACCCACGGCTATCTTCCTGCACTGCCTGCCCTCCTTCCATGACCGGGAGACCACCGTGGGAGAGGATATCTATCAGAAGTTCGGACTGGAAGCCATGGAAGTGACCGACGAGGTGTTCCTTGGCAAACAGGCACGTCAATTTGATGAAGCGGAGAACCGCATGCACACCATTAAAGCTGTGATGTATGCTACTTTAAAATAAATGGGCGCCCGGATGGTGGTGGCCCTGGGCGGCAACGCCCTGGGAAAAACGCCGCAGGAGCAGCTGAGACTGGTGCAGCATACAGCCAGCGCGCTGGCGGATCTGGTGGAAGAGGGATATGATCTGATTGTCAGCCACGGCAACGGGCCGCAGGTGGGTGTTCTGAACCTGGGGCTGGAGTTTGCCGCGTCGGAGGGCGTTTCCCCTCATATGCCTCTGCCGGAGTGTGACGCCATGACTCAGGGGTATATCGGCTATCATCTGCAGCAGTCCCTGCAGAATGAGCTGCTGAAACGGGGGATTTCCAGAGACTGCATCAGCCTGGTGACCCAGGTGGTGGTGGATCCGGAGGATCCCGCCTTCCAGAACCCGGAAAAGCCCATCGGGTCCTTCTATACCAAAGCGCAGGCCGAAAGAATTGCCCAGGAAAAGGGATATGTTTTCAAAGAGGACGCCGGCCGCGGATACCGCCGGGTGGTGGCTTCTCCTGAGCCGATGAAAATCGTGGAAATTGATACCATCCGCAAGCTGATGGAGGGCGGCGTCATTGTGATTGCCTCCGGCGGAGGGGGAATTCCCGTGATTGAAACGGAAACGGGCCTCGAGGGCATCCCGGCGGTGATTGACAAGGACCGGGTCAGCTCCCTGATGGCCAGAGAACTGAATGCCCAGAGGCTCCTGATCCTCACCTGCGTGGATCAGGTATCCCTGCATTTCGGAACGCCGGAGCAGATCCCCATCAGCCGGATGAGTCTGCAGGAGGCGAGGCGGTATATGGCGGAGGGAGAGTTTGCTCCCGGAAGCATGCTGCCCAAGGTGGAAGCCTGCGTGAAGTATGTGGAAGAGGGACCGGCCGGAGCGAAGGCGCTGATCGCGTCGCTGGATCAGGCGCGGGAAGCCGCCCGGGAAGAGGCCGGGACTGTCATATATTCTAATTGCTGACTTGTGAGAACAGAAGAATTATGATATCATGTTAATGATTACTTGAGCAGGCAGGAGGGTTCAAATGAAATCATCCAGACAGAATGTTATACTAGAGATTATTTCAGAGCAGGAGGTTGAAACCCAGCAGCAGCTGATGCAGGCGCTGACGGAGCGCGGAATTACCTGTACTCAGGCGACCATGTCCCGGGACATCAAGGAGCTGGGGCTTTTCAAGCAGCGCAGCATAAGCGGAAAATACCGCTACGCGGCGCCGGGTCAGGCTCCCGTACAGGAAGTGACGCAGAAACAGACCTCCCTTTTCAAGCAGGGACTGATTTCCTTCGCTCAGGCACAGAATCTTCTGGTGGTCAAGACCCTTCCCGGACTGACCCATACGGTGTGTCTTGTGATTGAAGAAATGCAGCCCGAGGGACTGGTGGGCACCCTGGCGGGTGACGATACCGCCTTTGTTGCCATGAGGGACTCAGCCTGCGCCGCGGCGCTGAATCAAAAGCTCCTGGAGGTCACGGCGGACCGATAATCAGCATGAGAACAGTAAAACCCCTGTGAAGGCACTTGCCCTCACAGGGGTTTCGTGTTATGATAGGGAATAGTTCCTAAAACCATTTAAATAAGTGACAGAACAAGGAGAAAAAATGGCAAAGAAATCACTTTGGCTCACTTACAGCCCCGAAATGATTCAGAAAATGAATGATTTCTGCGAAGGCTATAAGCAGTTTATGTCTGTTTGCAAAACCGAAAGAGAATGCGTCAATACCTTTATCGAGATGGCCGAGAAGGCCGGATATCAGGATCTGTATGCCTGTGTGAAAGAGGGCAAAACCCTGAAGGCGGGAGACAAGGTTTATGCCTCCAACCGTAATAAGATGCTCATGCTGGCTCAGCTGGGCGAGGAAGATCTGGAAAAGGGTCTGAATATTCTGGGTGCCCATATTGACTCTCCCCGTCTGGACCTGAAGCCCCATCCCCTGTACGAGGACAGCGAATTCGCCATGTTCAAGACCCATTACTATGGCGGCATCAAGAAGTTCCAGTGGGTCACCCTGCCCCTGGCTCTTCATGGCGTCATTGCCAAGAAGAATGGCGAAGTGGTCAAGGTGGTCATCGGCGAGGATCCCTCTGATCCCGTGCTGGGCATCTCCGATATCCTGCCCCATCTGGGCAAGGATCAGAGAGCCAAGACTCTGGGCGAGGCTTTCACCGGCGAGGATCTGAACCTGAACATCGGCAACGCTGCCATGCCCGACGGCGAAGACGAGAAGGATCTGGTGAAGAAAAATGTCCTTCGCATCCTGAAGGAAAAATACGACGTGGAAGAGGATGATTTCGAGTCTGCTGAAATCGAAGTCGTTCCCGCCGGCGCTGCCCGTGACTTCGGTCTGGACCGCAGCATGGTCTTCGCCTATGGCCATGACGACCGCATCTGCGCCTACACTTCCGTGATGGCACAGCTGGATCTGGCAGATACCACTCCGAAAAAGACCTATGTCACCCTGCTGGTGGACAAAGAGGAAATCGGTTCCGTGGGCGCCACCGGCATGCACTCCAAATTCTTTGAGAACTGCATGGCTGAGATTCTGGAGCTGACCGGTTCCTACAGCGAGCTGAAGCTCAGAAGAATGCTTTCCAGCTCCGCGATGCTCTCCTCCGACGTTTCCGCAGGCTTCGATCCCAACTACGCCAGCGTTCATGAGAGAAACAACGCTCCCTTCTTCAGCTACGGTCCCGTGCTGCACAAGTACACCGGATCCGGCGGAAAGGGCGGCTCCAACGATGCCACCGCTGAATATATCGCCCGCATCCGCAATATCTTTGATCAGGCGGACGTGCGCTTCCAGCTGGCGGAGCTCGGCAAGGTGGACCAGGGCGGCGGCGGCACCATCGCTTATATCCTGGCGCAGTACAGCATGGATGTCATTGATCTGGGTATTCCGCTGCACAACATGCATGCGCCCTGGGAAGTGGCAGCCAAGACTGATATCTACGAAGCCTACCGCGCCTACAAGGTTTTCCTGGAGAAAATCTGAGGCTGATGGCTGGTATGCCAAGGCATAAAAATCGTCCGGAGCCCCTGATTCTGGGGTTCCGGACAATCTTTTTTTCCCATTGAGTTTTTGGATTTTTTATGTTACTATACTATGTGTTGTCCTCGTAGCTCAGCAGGATAGAGCGCGCGCCTCCTAAGGCGAAGCTCAAACGCAGAACTCGGAAATTCCGGCGGAATGTCTGAGTGTTACATGGTCTCAAAAAACTTAATACGT
>CACZRP010000091.1 GCA_902783575.1 uncultured Eubacteriales bacterium | reverse complement strand
TTGCCAAGGTCGGTGAGGATTGCTATCAGGTTCAGGTTGTTTCCTGGTATGACAACGAGAACAGCTACACCAGCCAGATGGTTCGTACCATCAAGTACTTCGCTGAGCTGAACTAATTGGGACTATTTTTCATTATTAAAAAGGGCTGCCCATGGGGCAGCCTTTTTTAGAGGTTTTTCATGCAGAAAATCAATCAGTGGATTGACCGCTTTCCCGCAGCCCTGAAGGTTCTGCTGGCGGTTTTGTTCTATCCTGGAAGCATTTTGTTCCAGGAGCTTATTTTTCATCAGTCAGTTTCTCAGACCAGATCCGCCGCCGGGTATGTGATGCTGGTTTTATACGCTTTTGTTCTAGGTACGATTCTTTATCTGCCCACTTTCTTTATTCGAAAACGATGGGTAGCCAGGACCATCAACAGCGTCATGCTGGCCGTGATCGCCGTTCTTTTTCTGGTTGAATTCTTTATTGTTCAGAAATTTCAGACCCTCTTCGATATCCGTACCATCGTTGGCGGAGCGAAGGGCATTGCTCAGGATTTCGCGGGAGCTACCTTCCGTCTGATCCTGTCGGCTTCGGGTCTATGGCATATATTTCTGTTTTTTATTCCCCTCATTCTTTATCTCCTGTTTTTTGGCAGGACCATGGAAACCGAGGAGTGGAAGGCCTCAATGAAAGCCCGGTGGATTATTTTCCTGGGGCTGATTCTTGTCAGTATTGATTCCTTCCTTTGCACCAAAATTGTTCTTAAAAATAACGAGCCCATGGCTAAGGCTTATGAGACAAACTATTCCTTCGCCATTGGAGTTGACCGCTTCGGCCTGATGACTGGCCTTCGGCTGGATCTGATCCATATGAATGGATCGAATACCGAGCCAACAGTGGAAATGGAAGAGGAGTGGGAGGATCCGGAAGCCTGGACCGATATCTCCGAAGAAGCTTCCATACCCGAGGCGGAGCCGGCTGCGGAATCTTCTCCTGCTGCTGAAGAGTCCGTGGTGACAGCACAGGAAGAGAGCAATGTCTCTTCCGCGGAGGAAAGCGCGGCGGAAAACGGTGAGAACAGCAGCCTGACGCCTGTGGAGACCAGAACCTCCATCCTGCCCGAGACCTGGGAAGTGAAGCCCGCGGCCATGGATCTGGATCTGGAAGCCCTGGCGGAGAATGCCCCCAGCACCTATATGGGCAATATTCTCAAATACGCCGCATCCCAGACTCCTTCCAACACCAATCAGATGACCGGCCTTTTCAAGGGTAAAAACCTCATTCTGATCTGTGCCGAGGCCTTCTGTTCCCACGCCATCCGGGAGGATCTGACGCCTACCCTGTACCGCATGGCCACCAAGGGCATCAATTTCCTGGATTATACCCAGTCCTACAGCTGCGGCACCACCGGCGGTGAGTGTTCGTACCTGATGGGTGTTCTCCCCGTGGACGGCTCCGACTCCATGATGGAGATTGTCGGACATAACAATTACTTTACCATCGGCAGCGCCCTGGACCGCGAAGGCTATTACGGCAAAGCTTTTCACAATCACCGTTACACCTATTACAACCGCCATCTTTCCCACGTATGTCTGGGCTATTCCGACGGCTACATGGGCATGGGCAACGGCATGGAAGAGTTCGTGACCCAGACCTGGGCCGAGAGCGACGTGGAGATGTTTAAGGGCACTTATCCGATGTATAAAGACAAGTCACCCTTCAACATCTACTATATGACCGTCAGCGGTCATGACGAGTACCGGGAAAACGACAACGTCCAGTGCTACTATCATTATGACGAGGTCAAGGACCTTCCCTACAGCTATCAGGTGCAGTGCTACTTTGCCGCCAACCTGGAGCTGGAATACTCCATGCAGTACCTGATCGAGCAGCTGGAGAAGGATGGCCTGGCCGATGACACCGTCATTGTGATTTCGGGAGATCATTTCCCCTACGGCCTGGGCTGGTATGACGCCCTGGGCTATAAGGATGATCTGAACGAGCTTTATGGTTTTACCGTCAAGACCTATCTGGAGCGGGATCAGAATCAGCTGATTATCTGGTCCGGCTGCCTGGAGGACGAGGAGCCCATCGTCGTGGAGGAGCCGGTATGCGCCATCGATGTGCTGCCCACGCTGCTGAACCTCTGGGGCTGTGAATGGGATTCCCGGCTTCTTCCGGGACGGGATGTCTTCTCCAAAAAGCTGGAGCTGGTATTCGACTGCTATGGCAACTGGAAGACCACCGAAGGCATCTACGATGCCTTCACCGAGGAGTTTACGCCCAATGATCCCAATATGCGTTCCCAGGAAGAATATGTGAAACGCATCAACACCACCGTTTCCAACAAGCA
>CACZRP010000090.1 GCA_902783575.1 uncultured Eubacteriales bacterium | reverse complement strand
CCTTGTCTTCGGCCTCGATGATGGTCCAGGGAGCATTCTCGGTATCGGTCTTGCGCAGGGCTTCCTCAATGAGCTCGGTATACTCTTCGAAATGCTCGTTCTGAGCCCAGTCTTCCTTGGAAACGCGCCAGGCTGTGGTCTTATTTTCCTCCAGCTTCTTGAAGCGTTTCTTCTGTTCCTTCTTGGAGATGGCCAGGAAGAACTTGATGATCAGCACATGATCATCCGTCAGAACCCGCTCGAATTCAACAATCTCGTCGGGAGCGGCGGCTTCCACTTTTTTGTTCACCTTGCCGGCAAACTTGTCTTCCAGAAGGATGCGGTACCAGCTGCCGTCCAGCACATGGATGCGGCCCTTGGCAGGGGTCATCTTCCAGAATTTATACATGAAGGGATAATATTTGTCTTCTTCCGATTCGGAGGTGCTGTAGACCGTGAAGCCTCTGGGATCCAGGGGTTCGATGAACCGGCTGATGGCAGTGCCCCGGCCGGCGGCTCCGTAACCGTCGAACAGGATCAGGATCGGGATTCCTTTTTCCTTGCATGCCCGCTGCAGCCGTCCCAGCTTGGCATCGGCTTCTTCCATGATGGCCTTAAAATCTTCCTTGGGCAGATCCTTGTTGAGATCGATCTTCTCTAACATGAGTGATTCCTCCTCCTTGTATTGCCCGGCTGTATCCGGGGTTTACGGCATATAAGAATAGATATTTTCAGACTACCATAATTTTACCTAAATTTCAATGAAAAAGTATGGTTTTTTAGTCAAAATGACCTATAGCCCGGAGGAGGGTAAATCCGGATTTCCGGTTGCAAATTTGCTTCAAAAGAAGTATGATAAAACATAATGCTTTTATATAATTTGTAACCGCCATGCCGCTTCCGGCATACGGTTATATGAGGGGGATCCTGTTATGAGTCAGACAAAACGCGAAATTCCGCTTTGGAAGGTGCTGTTCTCCAGCTTTGTACTGGCGGCCGTCGCCTATGTGGTGGTGGGCGTCGTGCTGGTGGCCTATCCGGAAGTGAGCTATGTCAGCCTGTGCTATATCGCTGCCGCCGCCGTCATGCTGATTGGACTGGTGGATGTGATTCGCTACATTCTCCGGGGCATCTCGGAGGGAAAGCTGAATAACTACCTGTCCCGGGGCCTGGTGCTGGTGATGGTTTCCGTATTTATGTTTGTCCGGGAAGATTACGTGATCATCGTGCTTCCCGTGCTGCTGGGCCTTTCCATTGTGGTGGACGGCATCATCAAGCTGCAGCGGAGCATCGACCTGCTGAGGCTGCACTTTGACGGATGGATTTTCGTGCTCATTCTGGCGGCCATGTCCCTGGCCATCGGCGCGGTGCTGGTGTTCCGTCCTCTGGACAGCGCCAAGACCCTGACCATGGTGATGGGCATTGCCCTGATCTACTGCGGCGTTACCTCCGTGGTGGTGAGCATCTTCGTGAACCTGAAGCTGAGAAACTACAAAGAGACGGCGGTGCCGGTTGCTCCTATGTCAACAGCTTCAACAGCTGCCTCGGCAGCTGTTGCACCCGCTCCGGTCTGGACCCCTGAGCCGGCGGCGCCCGCACTGAATGCAGCGGCAGAGGAAGAGGACAAGCCGGTGATCATTCCCATGCCGGTGATGCCCGCGCCTGTGGACAACACCTCGACTCCCGCTCCTGCGGCGGAAGAAACCCGCTGGGTCAGCGCGGAACCCGATCCCGCAGAAGCAAGTCCTCTGGTCAGTGAAAACGGGGAAATTCCCTTCGAGTCCATTAATCTCGATACAAAAGAAGAATAAAACAGATGCCGGCCCGGGCCGGATGATGAGGTGAGAGTTATGAAACTGAGTTATCTGATCAAGCGTGTCATGCACCTTGACTATAAAGCCATGTTCAAGCGGATCGACGGAATCCACAAAAAGACCGGCAAGAACCGGCTGCTGATTCTGATCGATATGCAGGTCTGCGCCATCCGTTACGGCGCCGGCTACATGGATTACGATCTTTTCGAAATGTACGACCTGACGCCGGCCCAGCGCAATACCTACATTACCCGGGGCCGCAGCAACGATCTGGTCAAGAAATACAACGACCGCAGTTATTCCCATACCTTCGATTATAAGGACGAGTTCGATGCCCGCTTCACCGATTATCTGCACCGGGACTGGGCGCCCATCACCGAGAGCGGCAACGAAGACAAGGAAAGGGCGATCAAGGTCATCGAAGCCCATGACGTAATCTTTGCCAAGCCCGTGGACGGCTCCTGCGGCATCGGCGTGGAGCGGCTGCTGAAGAAGGATTTTGAGAGCCCCGAGGCCCTGTACAATTATGTGAAGGCCTACGGCAAGCGCTATGTGCTGGAGGAGGAAATCCGTCAGCATCCCAAGGTGAGTGCCATGTATCCCGGCTCCATTAATACCGTGCGCATTGTCACCATCCTGAAGGACGGCGTGGCCCACGTGATCTGCGCCTATTTCCGCATCGGCAACAGCGGCAACGCGGTGGACAACTTCAACCACGGCGGCATGGTGACTCCGGTGGATGAGCTGACGGGCATCGTGAAATATCCCGCCATGGACAAGACCAAGGTGGTTTACGAGGATCACCCCGTCACCGGCACCCACATCCAGGGCTTCCAGTTCCCGGATTGGGAAAAGGCCCGGGAGCTGGTGCAGAAGGCCGCCAAGGAGATTCCCCAGATGGGTTACATCGGCTGGGATGTGGCCTTTGCCGAGGACGGTCCCCTGCTGGTGGAGGGCAACGATTTCACCGGCCACGACCTGTATCAGCTGAAGCCCCATACGCCGGACAAAATCGGCATCTACGAAAAATTCCTGATCTAAGTAAAGGAGAATTCCTCAGGGCTAGGGCGCTGGGGAATTTTTAATATCTATGTATGATTTAACGAAATGCACGCTCTGTCCACGGATGTGCCGCATTGACCGGACAGTGCGGCCGGGTGTCTGCGGTGTCTCCGCCACGCTCCGGGTGGCGAAGGCCATGATCCACGAGGGGGAGGAGCCCTGCCTCATCGGCACCCTGGACGGAGAGAAGAAGGGCGCCGGCGCGGTCTTCTTTTCCGGCTGCAACCTGAAATGCGTTTTCTGCCAGAACTACGAGATCAGCTGGGAGAGGCACGGGGAGGAAATCAGCGGGACGAGGCTTCGTGAAATCTTTCTGGAGCTGCAGGCGCAGGGAGCTGCCTGCCTGGACCTGGTGACGCCCACCCCCTGGCTGCCCATGATTGCCGAAGCGCTCACAGATCTGCGCTCCTCCGGTCAGCTGAAGATTCCCGTGGTGTTTAACTGCGGAGGATATGAAAGGGCGGAAGCCCTGCGGCCTCTGGAGGGACTGGTGGACATTTATATGCCGGACCTGAAATATATGGATCCGGTGCTGTCAAAACGATACAGCGGCGCGCGGGACTACTTTGAACAGGCCTCAGCCGCTCTTCAGGAAATGTACCGCCAGACAGGGCCGGTGCAGTGGGCAAACACACCGGCAGGGCAGGAGCCCGCAGCACCCGATGCCCAGATGACAAAAGGCCTGCTGATCCGTCACCTGGTGCTTCCCGGCTGCTCCGGCGACAGCGTCCGGCTGATGGAATACCTGGGGAAGGCCTTCCCCAAAGATGCCATCAGGATCAGTCTGCTGTCCCAGTACACGCCCTTCGGCCATCTGGAGGCTTTCCCGGAGCTTCAAAGGAGAGTCACCACCTACGAATATGAAAAGGTGCTGAAGGCCGCCGACGAGGCGGGGCTCTTAGGCTATCGGCAGCTCCGGTCCTCAGCCACCATGGCCCTTAGGCCTTCCTTCGACGGATCCGGGGTCCGACCGAAGAAAACGAGTTAATATTGCGCATTGCCCCGATTTGTGATAAAGTTTACAGGTATGAAGAATGTTTATTCATAAGGGAGGATTCCTATATGTCAAATCAGCGTCCCAGAGGCCGTGACCGTTCGGCCGGATCATCCTCTGGCAAATCCAACGGCACCGGCGGCGTATTCAAAAGAGGCAGCGGCCTCGGTACCGGACCGGTGGGCCGGAAGGATGGCTACAGCGGCCGCTTCGGAAATTCCGGGAAGACCGGCACATCCGGTGGAACATTCCGCCCGTCGCAGGGAGGGCACCAGAGCGGTTCCGGCTACAATTCCAATCAGACCTTCAGCAGCGGCAGCTTTAATGGCGGCACCTCCGGCGGAGGCGCGCCCATCCGGGGAGGCAGCGGATGCCTGACCAGGATTATTCCCCTGCTGATCATTGTGGTGGTGGGTTATTTTGTGATCCGCTCCCTGTTCGGCGGCGGTTCCGCTTCCGACATCACCGAAACCAATGACAGCTACAGCGGCTCCTATACCCCCGGCGCTTCTTCCCAGAGCAGCTCCTCTTCCGAGAACACCTATACACCGGGAGCGGCCCAGAGCAGCGCCAGCCAGCAGGAGATTCTGAACCAGCTGCTGGGCGGCGGCAGCGGCTACTATGGCGGCAACGGCTCCGTCTCCGCGGGCTGGACCGATACCTCCGCGGCCAAGGAAGAGCTGAACACCCAGGTGGCCTCCGGCTCCCGGGCGAAATATACCACCATCCAGGGCGGCGGCAAGGATCAGGTGACCATCATGGTCTACATGTGCGGCACCGACCTGGAAAGCAAGAACGGCATGGGCACGGCGGACCTTTCCGAGATGGCTAATGCCCAGATCGGGGACAATGTGAACCTCATTGTCTACACCGGCGGCTGCAAGAGCTGGAGAAACTCCGTGATTTCCAGCAACGTCAACCAGATCTATCAGATCAAAAACGGCGGTGTCACCCGTCTGGTGGACAACGCCGGCACCGGCGCCATGACCAGCCCCGACACCCTGACTTCCTTTATCAATTACTGCACCGACAACTTCCCGGCCAACCGGCAGATGCTTATCTTCTGGGATCACGGCGGCGGTTCCGTCAGCGGCTACGGCTACGATGAGAAGAACCCCCGCATCAGCTCCATGACTCTGTCCGGCATCAATACCGCCCTGAAGAACGCCGGCACCAAGTTTGACCTCATCGGCTTCGATACCTGTCTGATGGGCACCGTGGAGAACGCCCTGATGCTGAATTCCTATGCCGACTATCTGGTGGCCTCCGAGGAGACGGAGCCCGGCCTTGGCTGGTATTACACCAACTGGGTCAGCGCCCTTTCCGCCAATTCCTCCATGAGCACCGTGGATCTGGGCAAGAAGATCATCGATGACTTTGTCAGTACCTGCGCCTCCAAATGCCGGGGACAGAGCGCGACCCTTTCTCTGGTGGACCTGGCGGAGCTTTCCGCCACAGTGCCGGAGAAACTGGCTTCCTTCTCTGAAAATGTCAGCTCCCTGCTGACGGACAGCAATTACAAACAGGTCTCCGACGCCCGCTCCTTCACCCGGGAGTTCGCAGCCAGCTCCAAGATCGACCAGATTGACCTGATTCATTTCGCCCAGAACCTGGGCACCAGCGAAAGCGCTGAGCTGGCCAAGGTCCTCAGAAGCGCCATCAAGTACAACCGCACCTCCAGCAACATGACCAACGCCTACGGCCTGTCCATCTACTTCCCCTACAAGAAGACCTCTTACGTGGACCGGATGGTGAAGACCTATCAGGATATCGGCATGGATGCCAGCTATACCAAATGCATCCAGCAGTTCGCGAAGCTGGAAACCAGCGGCCAGGTGGCCAGCGGCGGTACCTCCGGCTCCTACAGCTCCCTGTTCGGCTCCCTGCTGGGCGAGAGCTACAGCTCCTCTGATTCCTATTCAGGCTCCTACTCCGGCGGCTCCTATCCCGGCAGCTCCTCCTACGGCGGCCTGGATGATCTTTTCGGCGGCACCGATGGCTCCTCCAGCATGATCGAGTCCCTGCTGGGCAGCTTCCTGGGCGGCGGCTACGGCATGCTGGACGGCCTGGATGATTCCAATATCGGCTATTTCCAGGACCGCTCCATTTCCGATGATTACGCGGCTTCCTATATTTCCGACAACTGGTTCGACGGCTCCCTGCTGAAGTGGAACCTGGATGAGAGCGGCAATCTGCTGCTGCGTCTTTCCTCCCAGCAGTGGTCCATGGTCCACAATCTCCAGATGGGCATGTTCGTGGATGACGGCGAGGGCTACATCGACCTGGGTCTGGACAATGTCTATGAGTTCACCTCCGACGGCGCCCTGATCTGCGATTCCTACAAGACCTGGCTGGGCCTGAACGGACAGGCCGTGGCCTATTATCACGAATCCACTGTGGATGACGGCACCAATTACTGCATCACCGGCCGGGTTCCCTGCTATGTGAATGATGTTCTGTCCGATCTGATTATTGTCTTCGATAATGATCATCCGGACGGCTATGTGGCAGGCGTGAGACCCGTGTACAGCGCGGAGGAGACCCTGACCTCGGCCAAACCCACCACGGGCATGGCCCTGGCAGAGGACAGCTCCAACGCCTTCGGCGTCAGCCAGGCCGACAGCACCGTGCTGATGCCCGGTGACCGCATTGACTTTGTCTGCGATTACTACAGCTACGAAGGCGGCTATCAGGACAGCTACTACCTGGGCAACACCATGGTGGTGCCTTCCTCCGGTGAGCTGACCGTCGAAAACGTGGATCTTTCCGCCCTGAAGCTGAAGATCGCCTATGTGTTTACGGACATCTACAATCAGGAACACTGGACGGAATCCGTCGGCAGATAAGAAAGAAACAAGAACCTTTAACTAACGGTTGCAAAGCCTCCCGGGAGTGTGATATCATTTCGATATCTTTGCTCGCGGGAGGTCTTTTTTTATGGAATTTCTCAAAAAACATCCTTTTCTGATCTTATATATCGTCCTGGTGATCGGGGCGGCCGTGTTCCATGTGGGCTTCGGCTGGATTGCCCTGGGCACCCTGGTCTACCTGCTGCTGGTGGCCCTTGGGCGCCTGCCCAACACCTGCGCCCGGCTGGGCTATCTCTGCCAGGGCATGCTGGGTAAAAAGGACCTGGCCTTCAAGCTTTATGACTATGCCTACAAACACGGCTCCACGGCCGCGGCGCCCAAGGTGGCCTATGGCATGCAGCTCATGCAGCAGTGCCGCTATGAGGAGGCCAAAAACGCCCTGGAGGACGTGCTGGTGACTCCGGATATTCAGCCCACCCTGCTGAAGATCGTGCGCCAGGATGTGGCCATCGCCTACTGGAACTGCGGCGAGCTGGATAAGGCCATCACCACCCTGGAGAAAATGGTGGAGGAGTACGATATCCTTTCTCCCGAATTCTTTACGACCCTGGGCTTTTTCTATATCGAAGCCGAGCGCTATGAGGAGGCCACCAAGGCCACCGAGGAGGCCCTGAAGCAGGATGAATCCAACGGCGGCGCCTACGACAACCTGGCCCTGATCCAGTACAAGCAGGGCAATCTGGCTGAGGCGAAGGAGCTGTTCCTCAAGGCCCTGGAGATGAAGGAAACCATGGCCAGCAGCAAGTTCTATCTGGGCATGATTTACGAGGCCGAGGGCGACATCGAAGAGGCCAAGGCCTATTTCACCGCAGCCCACAACGCCCGGATTACGGGTATGAATACCGTGACCCGGGAAGAGGTGGACGCCAAATATCAGGAATATCTGGACAAATAAAGGAGACGCCATGAATATTATCCGAACGCAGGATTTTCCTCCGGTGCGGCTTGCCTCGGAGGAGCTGTACAAATACCTTCTCCGCATGGGTGCGCCCCGACTGGAGCTGACCCTGGGAGTGGAACCGGATCTTACCCTTGGCCTTGGCAGCAGAGGAATCTCTGCTGCTTTTCCTCTGGTGGAGGATACGGCCCTGGATGACCAGTATTTTATCCGGGTGGACGGAGAAGCGGGGGAGGGCCTCATTCTGGGCAACAATCCCCGGGCCGTGCTGCTGGCAGCCTATCGGTATCTGACCCTCATCGGCTGCCGTTTTCTGGCTCCCGGACTGGAGAATGAATCCATCCCGCTGCTGACGGATCCCGCCGCCTTCAGCGCCGAGGAATGCGTCACCGCGGACCTGAGGCACCGGGGCGTGTGCCTGGAGGGAGCGGATTCCATCGACGATATTCTGCGGTTCATCGACTGGTCCCCGAAGGTGGGTTACAACAGCTTTTTCTTCCAGTTTGAATATCCCAAAACCTTCCTGGAGCGCTATTATCAGCATCTGGGAAGCACCCTCATGGCTCCCCAGCCCTTCACCATGGAGGACGCCGTCCGGCTGATGCCTTTCTTTGACGAGGAGCTGAAGAAGCGGGGAATGATCCAGCACCGGGTGGGCCATGGATGGACCTCCAAGGTGCTGGGCTACGCCGAGACCGGCTGGGAAATCGCCGAGAAGCCCGCGGATGAGGAGACCACCTCGCTGATGGCCATGGTGAATGGCAAAAGAGAGCTCTGGGGCGGCATTCCCACCAACACCAATCTCTGCCTCTCCAATCCTCTGGCCCGGCAGCGGTTTACCACTCAGGTGGTGAACTACCTGCGGAAGAATCCTTCGGTGGATTACCTTCACATCTGGCTGGCGGATGATCACAACAATTCCTGTGAGTGCGAAAACTGCCGGAAAAAGCGGCCTTCCGACTGGTATGTGATTTTGCTCAATCAGCTGGACGAGGCCCTCACCAGAGAGCGGATCAGCACCCGGCTGGTGATGCTGGCATATTTTGACCTGCTGTGGGAGCCGGCGGAGGAAAAGATCCTGCATCCGGAGCGGTTCATGCTCATGTTCGCGCCCTACACCCGGTCCTTCCGGCGGAGCTTTTCTGAGATCGATCCGGAAAACCTGCCCCAGGAGCCGGCCTTTGACCTGAACCATCAGAAGACCCCCGGAGATGTGGAAACCAACCTGAAGTTTCTCACCCAGTGGCAGAAGCATGCCTTTGCTTCGAAGGGTTTTGACTGCTTTGACTACGATTATTATATGGGCCGGGCCCATTACGGCGATCCCACCTACGTGCGCATCGCGAAAACCATTGCCGGGGACATGCGGTCCCAGAAGAGATTCGGCATGAATGGTTACAACAGCTGTCAGGAGCTGAGGGCCCAGTTCCCCAACGCTCTGGCCAACTATACCCTGGCCCGGTGCTCCGTGGATACCTCGCTGGATTTCACGGCCCTGGCCAACGAGTTTTACCGGGACTGCTACGGATCGGAGGGAGAAGAGCTCTTCCCGCTGATGGATGAGATGAGCGAGCTTTTCAGTCCCGACTATGTGATGCTGGGCTCTCCCCGAAAGGATCCGGTGTATCATGAAAATATGAAGGAAGCCTCGGAGCTTCTTAAGAATATCGAAGTCCTGGTCCGCCGGGAAAGATCCGGCCTTACCACCCTGCAGACGAAGCACTGGAAGAAGATGGAGCAGTGGATCGTTTATACGGAGATTTATATCCGGATCATGCTCCATACCACCGCCGAGGAGATCGAGGAGGCCATGGACATTTTCGAAAAGGAATGCATGCCCCTCATCAGCGCCCTGGAGCTGGAGGACCCCAGTACCCTGGATGTGTATCGGCTCCATCAGATTGTGGGGCGGACCATTCAGCAGGCCCGGTAGAAAAGTTACACTTATGTTGCGTCATTCATAAATCGTTCATAATTTGTTCATACGCATGCCCACTATGTGGGCTATACTGTGGAAGTATTTCATAATCTGAGGAGGTTTTTTACCTTGATCGAAGTGAAACATCTGACCAAGCGGTATGGGGATCATCTGGCTCTGGATGATATTTCCTTTACTGTGGAAGATGGTGAAATCGTAGGTTTCCTGGGCCCCAACGGAGCCGGTAAATCCACTACGATGAATATCATCACCGGATATTTAAGCTCCACCGAAGGCGAAGTCAAAGTCGGCGGTGTGGACGTACTGGAAAATCCCATCGAAGCGAAAAGCAAAATCGGCTATCTGCCGGAAATCCCGCCTCTGTACGTGGATATGACCGTCCAGGAATATCTGGATTTTGCCTGCGACCTGAAGTCGGTTCCCGCGGCCAACAAGCCCGAGACCATTGAGCAGGTCTGCAAGCTGGCGAGAATCGCCGATGTCAGAAAACGACTGATCCGCAACCTGTCCAAGGGTTACCGTCAGAGAGTCGGTCTGGCTCAGGCCCTGGTGGGCAATCCGGAAGTTCTGATTCTGGATGAGCCGACGGTAGGTCTTGACCCGAAGCAGATTATCGAGGTCAGAGATCTGATCAAAAACCTCAGCAAAAAGCATACCATTCTTTTAAGCTCCCATATTCTTCAGGAGGTCCAGGCTGTCTGCGACAAGCTGGTCATCATTAACCATGGCCGTATTGTGGCCATCGACACGCCGGAGGCCCTGTCCCGCAACATTCTTCAGATCAACAAGCTGGAGCTTCGCATCAAGGGACCGAAGAACGACATCCTGCGCGGCATCCAGGATCTGGATGGCGTGGTGGAGGCCGAAATCCTGAGAATCCGGGAAGAGGGTACCGTGGATATCCGTGTGGAAACCGACGACGAGACCGATGTAAGAGGCGCCGTCTTCACCTTCTGCGCGGAGAATAATTACCCCATCTATATGATGCGTACCGATGAGATCAATCTGGAAGACATCTTCCTGCAGGTCACCGGAGAAAGAGAGGCAAGACGCAGATGAAAGCCGTATTCTTAAAAGAGCTGCGAGGCTATTTCCGCAACCCCATCGGTTATGTGTTCATCGGAATGATGTTCCTGGTCATCAGCTTTTACTATATCGTTTATTCCATGTACTACCAGTACTCGGATTACTACTATGTGCTGGATGCCTGCGTGGGCCTGATCATGTTTATTTTCCCCATCCTCACCATGAGAATCATGTCGGAGGAGATGAAAACCAAGACCGATCAGATCCTCCTCACCAGCCCCATCAAAACCTCGGGCATTGTGCTGGGCAAGTTCCTGGCGGCGGAAGTCATTTTCCTGATCGTTATTGCCCTGACCCTGCTGCAGCCCCTGGTGACTATCCTGCACTTTAAGGGCACCCTGAATACCGCCTTTACCCTGGGCGGCTATCTGGCCTTCTTCCTGCTGGGAACCTCCTTTATTGCCATCGGTATGTTCATTTCCTCCCTGACGGAGAATCAGCTCATCGCCGCGGTAATCACCATCGTGGTATTCATGCTCATGAACCTCACCAACGGCCTGTACAACGTGTTCCCCAGCTCACGCTACTTCTCTCTGG
Source organism: uncultured Eubacteriales bacterium (assembly GCA_902783575.1). Classification (GTDB taxonomy): domain Bacteria; phylum Bacillota; class Clostridia; order Lachnospirales; family Bianqueaceae; genus RUG760. Next base: position 101,372 of record CACZRP010000090.1, on the reverse strand, counting down.
GAGCCCTGATCGTGGCCCTGGCCATTATCCTGTTTCTCATTTACCGGGCCATCCATGAGGTGATCATCACCGGTATTGTGGGCGTGGCGGCGCTGCTGGCCCTGCTGGTGACTTTCTTCATCGTGCCTACGGCCTTCGACGGACTGCTGATCAAAATCATGCAGGAATTCTCCGTGTTTGAGCGCTTCGCGGACATCTTCACCGGTGTCTTCGAACTGTCCCACGTCATCTTCTTCCTGTCGGTCATTGTGTTCTTTCTGTTTATGACCTATCAGGTAGTCGAGAAGAGACGCTGGAGCTAAGGAGGGCGGAATGATGAATAAATTCAGTTTCAAGAGCTCCAGTCAGCGTAAGAAAAACCTCCGCTACGGCGGTTATATGACTGTCACCACCATGATCCTTCTGGTGGCGCTCATCCTGGTGAATGTCCTGTTCTCCCAGCTGGGCTGGCGGGTGGATATGACCAGCAACGACCTGTACACCCCCGGCGACCAGACCATGCAGACCCTGGAAAAGCTGGAGGATGATGTTACCATCTACGGCCTTTACAATCAGGGCTCCGAGGGCAACAGCACCAACGTGATGGTCATCAAGCTGATGGAGGCCTATGCGGACCTTTCCGACAAGGTCACCTTTAAGAAGATTGACCCCCTGAACGATCCGGCCTTTGTGAACCAGTTCCTGCTGGATGATTCTACGGCCCTGGACAACGGAAGCCTGATCGTTGTCAACGAAGGCACCGGCAAGTTCCGGACCATTCCCGTCTCCAACATGTTCGTGGACACGGGCGACTACACCAACATGACCCGTCAGGTCACGGGCTTCACCGCTGAGGAGGCGGTCACCTCCGCCATTCAGTATGTCTGCCTGAGCCAGACCCCCGTCATGTATCAGCTGGAGGGCCACAGCGAGACCCCTCTGAGAGAGGAATTCCTGGACTATTTCAGCTACACCAACTATGAAGTCAAGACCCTGAACCTGGTTACGGAAAACATAACCGAAATCCCCGGCGACGCCTACACCGTCATCCTGGTGAACGCCCCCTATCAGGATCTGAACAATACCGAATATGAGACCCTCCTGCACTTTATGGAGGATGGCGGCAAGCTGCTGTTCCTGGCTTCCTACGATACCCCCGAGCTTCCCAACTTCCAGAAGCTGCTGGGAAGATACGGTCTGGGATATCTCACCGGCACCATGCTGGAAACCAACACCAGCCGCTACTATCAGCTGCCCATCGTCATTAACCCCATTCTCTCCACCGAGAGCGAAATCACCAAATACATGGCCGGCGATACCAACAGCTACGTGTTGATGCCTCTGCCGGCGGCGGTCACCATCAGCGATACCATTTCCAGCCGTATCAAGACCACAGCCTTTGCCACCACATCGGATGGCGCCATCATGAAGGGCGGCGACAACAACGCCACCGTCTTCGAGGAGGGCGACTACAAGGGACCCTTCAACCTGGGCGTGCTGGCGGAGGAGCAGGTCTCCAAAGCCGATGGAACCCTGGGCAACACCCGTCTGGTGGTGGTGGGCAACTCCGACTTTATCGATCCCACCTCCGGCACCGGTACCCTGGTACGGGGCGGCAACTACCGTCTGCTGACCGTGATCTTCGACTACATGCAGGATACCTCGGATTCCCTGTACATCTCCGGCAAGAGCATCGAGGCCGAGAACATCACCACCACCCAGGCTGACTTCCTGCTGTATGGTCTGCTGTTCGTCATCCTGATGCCCGCAGCCATCATTGTGACGGGTATCGTGATCTGGGCTAGGAGGAAACACCTCTGATGTCTAAAAAGAAAACTGTTATTCTGGGGCTGCTGGTGCTGGTGCTGCTGGCGGCAGCGGTCATTGGCGTGTCAGTGATGAACCACGTCAAAGAAGCCAACGCACCCGAGGAATCCTCCAGCTCCATCGTGCTGAAAAACCTCTGGGAGAACTCCCGTGAGGATATGAAGTCCATCGATCTGAAAACCCAGACCGATCTCATCACCCTGGTGCCCAACGGCTACAACAAGACCGGCACAATGCTGTGGGTCATCGAGGGCCATGAGGACTGGCATCTGATTAATACCTATCAGAACATTGTTACCATGGCGGCTTTGCTGCCGGCCTACAAGCTCATCGAGGAGGATGTGACGGATCCCGACAGGCTGGACGACTTCGGACTGAAGGATCCCACCTCGGTGCTGACGGTGAACTTCAAGGACGGCACCTCCAAGACCTGCTATGTGGGAATCCTTTCCTCCGATAAGGAATATACCTTCTGCCGCATCGAGGGTGACAACAATGTCTACGCCACCAACTCCGAGTACGCGAAGTTCGCTTCCTTTACGAGAAACAGCATCCGTCTGACTACCATGGCGGAAATCGACAATTCCGGCAAGGGCACCCTGATGTATGTCTTCGTGCAGAAGAAGGGCGAAACCCCGGTGGAAATCAAGAAGGATGAATCCATTGTGCTGACGGAGCGTCCCGTGGACGGAGCCATCTACCGCACCACCGACAATGTCTTCGTGCAGCCCTACACCAATCCCTACATCCAGGTGGGTACCGATCTGGAGTATAACTACCTGCAGTATCTGACAACCCCCGAGGTGGTGGAGACCATAGACGCGGACTGCCAGGATTTCGAGCAGTACGGTCTGGGCGAGGAGCCGGAATATCATGAGAAGATCATCACCCGTACCGGCGACTCGGAGGACAACTACGAGTACAACACCACGGATTACTACTTCGGCTATACCTACGGTGATTCCAACCAGTACATCTACTTCCGGGAAGCCGGCAGCAGCATGGTGCTGGGCGTGGACGCCAGCTGCATGGCTAACCGTCACTTTGATCCCTACTTTTTCGTGAACAAGCTGATCTATATCAACGCCATCTCCAACGTGGCCGCCGGTTCGGTGGATATGAAGGGAGAGCATCACGAGTTTTCCGTGAAGCGTTCCGATATCCCCGAGGGCGGAAAGGAAGAGGACCGGCTTTACACCTACCGCTTCGACGGCGAGCTGGTGGAGGACGATCTGTTCCTGGCCCTGTACCGGGCCCTCATCGAGCTGATTCCCAGCTACGAGATCCGGGGCGAAAAGCCTGTTTACGACGAGAGCCAGAAGGTGGAAGTGCATTACCAGTTCTGGGACGGCACCGAGGAAACCTTCACCTTCTACAAGCTGGATGATTTCTACTATGTCATCCAGGTGGAAGAGGATGTCTGGTTCGCCTGCGACTATGAGCGGTTCCAGCGGGTGGAGGAGCGCATAGCTGATCTGATGGCGGCTGTGGGCAAGTAAAGTGACCAGGGCTTCCGGCGGCGAGCCAATGCTGCCTTTCAGCTCTGACAATTTCCGATGAACAAAATGAAGTCCCTGTCTTTCAGACGCAAACGTCCGAGAGACAGGGACTTTTATTTTTATCTTGCGGACATGTGCCCTTTGTGGTATAATCGCCTAATCAGTTTGTTCCGGGGAGTCAACATGGATTTTCCGGGAGGGAGGACCCTATGGCAAAAAGCGAGTACTATATTATCGAGCGTTCCGCGCTGCCGGAAGTCTACGGACAGGTGGTGGAGGCCAAAAAGCTTCTTTCCAGCGGCAAGGCGGCAACGGTGCAGGAGGCCGTGGAGCTGGTGGGAATCAGCCGCAGCTCCTTCTACAAATATAAAGATGTAATTGAGCCCTTCACAGATATGGTCAGACACAAGGCAGTGACCATCACCGCCCGGCTGGAGGACAAGCCGGGAGTGCTGCCTCAGTTTTTGTCTGTGCTGGAAAAATCCGAGGTGAACATTCTTACCATTCATCAGGCCATTCCCATCGGCGGAATCGCGGATGTTTCCCTGTCCATCGAGGTGCTGGAAAACAGCTGGCCCATCGATGATATTATTGACGGCCTGAAGCAGGTAAACGGCGTCAGCGGCGTGCGGGTGCTGGCCAGGGAATAAGGGCCGGCCTGCGGCCCAGTGCCGGATTGGGAGGCGGCCTGCGGCTGTTTCGAATGCTCAGTATAATTTCAGGAGATTTTTATGGATATTGCGATTATGGGTTACGGTACCGTCGGTTCGGGTACCGTTACGGTATTAAACAGAAACCGGGAGCTCATCGCCTCCGACGGCGGCGAGGTCATCCGCGTAAAAACGATTCTGGATCTGCGGGATTTTCCCGGCGATCCCTATGAGGACAAGATTGTTCACGATTTTGAAGTGATCTTAAAGGACCCCACCATCCAGGTGGTGGCGGAAACCATGGGCGGACTTCATCCGGCCTTCGAGTATATATCCCAGCTGCTGGAGGCGGGAAAGAGCGTGGTTACCTCCAACAAGGATCTGGTGGCGGCCTATGGAGAAGAGCTGCTGGAAATTGCTGCCTCTTCCGGCGTCGATTTCTATTACGAGGCCTGCGTGGGCGGCGGCATCCCCGTGATCCGCATGATCAACGAATGCATGATTCAGGAAAGAATCACTGAAATTTCCGCTATTCTGAACGGCACCACCAACTACATCCTCACCGAGATGGAGGACGAGGGCACCAGCTTCCAGGAAGCCCTGGAGGATGCCCAGGAGCTGGGTTATGCCGAGCGGAATCCCGAATCCGATGTGGAGGCCATGGACCCGGCCAGAAAGCTGGCCATTCTGTCCACCCACGCCTACTGCATCGATGTGGACTGGGAGAAGATCGAGCGCCGGGGCATTACGAAGATTACCACCGAGGATATCGAAATTGCCAAGGCCATGGATTTCCATATCAAGCTCATCGCCCGCAGCAAGATGATCGGTCCGCGCCTCTTTGCCGGCGTGGAACCCATCATGCTTCACGAGGATCACCCCCTGGCCCGGGTGGAAGGTGTTTACAACGGTATCACCATCAAGGGCAACATGCTGGATGACATCACCATCTACGGCAAGGGAGCGGGAAGCCTGCCCACCGGCAGCGCCGTGGCCGCGGACATTATCTGTGCCGTCATGAACAAGGTCCGGGGAGTCACCAAAACCTCCTACCACCAGTACAAACCCATCAAGCCCGAAAGCTTCTCCTCTCTGGGACAGGAATACATGATCCGCACCGACAGAAAGGTATCGCTGCCCCTGGAGGACATCGTTTCCGAAATCAGTCTGGAGGGAGATATCCACGCCTACTTCACCAAGGCTCTGAAGACTCAGGAGCTGAGAGACCTGTTCCATCGCCTCCAGTACCGCGGCGTGAAGGTCCTGAGCTGCCTGGTGGTGGAAGCCGAGGAGCCCCAGGACTGATTCGCTGTTTTTCGCACCACTACCGCATAAATGCGGCGGTGGGTTCATATTTTAGGCATAGAATAAGGGGCGAGGTCCAATGACTTCGCCCCTGTGTTTTGATATGCAGGTTTTAGCTCAGCTTCGCGATCTCGCGGTTGACTTTGTCTCTCAGGTTCAGGATGTAGCCCTCGCCGGTGGGGTAGGAGGTGAAGGTCACGGGCTCCTCGGCACCTTCCTGGATCAGTTCGACGACATGCTCGCGGCTGGTGAGGGATTCCAGCTTCTTCAGGGCCCGCAGATCCTGCAGGGCTTCGCCGAAGATGACCAGACGCTGGGAGGTGATGGTGGTTTCATCCTTGCCGGGATACAGGACAAAGGGATCGCCGGAGGGGAAGTAACCCTCGCCATCGGTGACGGTGTAGGGATCGATGTGATGCAGGGACTGGACGGAGTTGTAGAAGTTCAGACCCCACTGCAGGAAGCCGGCGACGTTCTCAAGATACAGCTGCACACCCAGGATACGGGTGCGGTAGCCGGGCATAGCCATAAAGCGGTTGGAGAGATTGTTGTTTCCCTGGCCGATGCAGTAATAGACCCAGAATTCCTCCGGACGCTTTCCGGTAAGGAAGGGCTCCAGAGCGGAGGTGGCCACCACGGGCACATTGCAGACGCCCTGCTCGAAGTAGCTGTAATCGCTCATGGCGTCCATGATGGGATAGGGCTCCACCATGGGAGCGACAAATTCCTTCAGAGCCAGATACTGGGGCAGATGGTCGCCGTGGGGCTCGTCGGTCAGGTGGAAGTAAACGTTCTTCTGCAGGCCGGCCTTGTTCAGGTACGCGATGAGCTCCGGCAGGAAAGCGGAAAGGAATGCCTTGTATTCTTCGGAGAGAGCCTCCTGCTCCCAGCCGAAGATCTTTTTATATTCGCCGTCGACATTGGCCATGACCTTCGGGCAGCACTTGCCGCCCCACTGAGTGAACAGATGGGAAATCTCGAAGTACTCGATGCCGCAGTTCTTGGCCATTTCGATGAACCGGGTCAGTTTATCAAAGTTAAAAGAGTAGCTGCCGTCTTTCAGGGTGACATCCACCAGCTGAATGGTGGTGCGCTCGCCGCCGATCTCGGTATCCAGCGGAGGGGTGAAAACGGGGGTCAGGATCATGTTCTGGCCATATTCTGCTGCGGTGCGGATCTGGCTTTCCATGGCCTTCCAGTGCTCTTCGCTGAAAACGGGAACATGGTAATAGTCCGCCAGGCAGTCACCGTGGAACCAGGAGGTATAACGAAGTTCCTGCTTGGGCAGCTGGGCGCCGATGACTTCGACACAGGCGCAGACGGTCTTGCTGTAGTTTTTCTCGGGCTCCAGGGGATGACGGGCGCTGAAGGTTACCTTGACAGGATAGGAGCCGGGAGCCGCGTTCTGGGGACGAACCTCCACCATGAAGCTGTTCCACTGGCCCATGATCACGGTAAACTTTTCACCGGGGAACAGGGGATCCGGGAAGAGACCGGGCTGATCCGTCAGGTACCGCTTGTCCTGGTTGGTGACATACAGAAGCCGGGCCGGTACATAGCCCACCTGAGTCAGGGTGACATCCAGATCAGATTCCACGCTCACACTGATGGAAATGCCCCGGGTGAAGGTGGAGTCGGGACGGATGGCCACCTGAAAGGCGTAGTTCTCGCCCTGAAGACAGGTCATGGGAACCGCCAGAGCAGAGGGAGCCTGCATGGGGAAAACCTTCTCCATGGAAGAAAGGATTCTTGCTTCGATGTTCATTTGAAATACCTCTTGAATATATGTGTTTTGAATGACTTAACGCAAATATATGTGCTTGAATGACTTAACGCAGCTGAATGGTAAATTCTTCTTCTCCCAGACTTTCCAGGGTGTGATCCGCCAGGAACCGCATGGTCAGGGTGATGGTTTTCACATCGGTGGAGCTGATGGAGGCCTTGGTGAGGTCTTCGGCGCTCCAGCCCACGGTGGAATACTTCATGCAGTAGGGAGCGATGGTGTCAGCATAGAGAATATCGGTTTCGCTGGAGTTCAGAACACTGGTTCCGGCGTTCAGCAGCAGAGGAGTCTCCGTTTTGTTGACCACCACCAGGGGAATGGAATAGTCATAGAAGGATTCCAGGGTATTCTCCGCATCCAGAGAATAGATGATGGTCACATAATCATTGTCCACCAGCACCTGGTCCGTATCATCGGGATGGAAGCTGATCTGCAGGGCCTGATCCTCGCCGGCGGGGTAGATATCCACGTAATTCAGGTAGACATCATCGTAATCATCGGCCTCATAGACATTGAGCTCGAACTCAATCCAGGTGGGGAAGGCCTCGATGTGATTTTTCACAAAATTGGCGTCGAAGCCCAGCGTCTCCGCCCGGGTTTCGCCGGCCTGCAGGGTGGCAAACAGATCGCCGTAAGCCATCAGTCCCTCCATGGAGGCGTTGGCGGCAGAGAAGACCAGTGTTTCATCATCCTTGTTGACCAGGTTCAGATGAACGTTGAAGGTAAAGCTGTCCATGGAAAAGCCGGTGACTTCCACGGTAAAATCTTCCTCGTCCAGCAGCACCTCGTGATATTCCTGGGGAATCAGGATGGGCTGGCTGTTTTTATCAGCGGTAGGAGTACCGCCGTTCAGCACAATCAGGGCATCCGCATCAGAAAGACGGCGGAACTGCATGGTAATATTTTCCGATTCCTCGGACATGGTAAGGATATCATTTTCGATGGTGTAGGGAATCTCTTCGCCATCGGCCACGAGCTTCTCCTGGTCCCAGGTGAAAACCTGGGGCTCCTCTTCGGAGTACAGCTCCAGCCTTCCGGTGCCGTCAGCAAAGAAGTAAAGATAGGTGACCAGACCGCTTTTCTCCAGCACCTGCATCATGGATTCGTCGAAGGACTCATCGCCCTCGGAAAGATAGATCAGCTTATAGATGACGGTGCCCGCCAGCGCATCGCTGGGAACGGAACTCTCCTGGGAAGGAGTGGAAGATTCGGCCGAGGCTGCCTGGGAGCTTTCTTCATTCTTCTTGCCGCCGGCACCTCCGAAGGTGTTGCCGGTTTTGGAGGATTCTTCCGAGGGGGAGGACTCAGCCGTGGAAGAATCAGCGGAGGACTCAGAGACAGAAGTGTTAGTATCGGAAGTCTCAGCGGCCGAAGATTCAGCAGCCGAGGACTCTGCCGCAGAAGACTCCGCCTGGGAGGCTTCCGATTCGGCCTTGGACTGAGAAGCTTCATCGATCAGTATGGCACTGACCTGGGAAGATTCTTCATCCTGTTTGGCGAAGCCGGTACAGCCGCTCAGCAGTCCTGTCAGCAGAACCGCGGATAAAAGCAGGGATAATATTTTTCTGGATTGTTTCATTCGTATCTCCTTTTCGAACACACCGGTTTCCCGGCGAAGAACATCTTTAGAACACACCGGTTTCCCGGCGAAGAACTTCTTTGGCGTAGCTGGTAAACTTGGGCTCGCCGCGCCTGATGGTATAGCTGGCGGCCACATCTGCACCGCTGCCCACGGCCACAGCCGTCAGAGAGCTGATGGTGCTGCCGCTCAGGGTCTGGTTCATGTCAGGGGCGCCGCTGGCCAGGTCGTAGATATGGGTGACCCAGATGCCATGGAAGCCCTGAAGCTTGCAGGCGGCCAGCACTTCCCGGGACAGATACAGGTTTTCCATGGGGGAAGTACCGGTGATGGGCTCGTTGCAAAGCAGCAGGCTGCCGGCGGTGGCCTGATCCAGGCCGGCCCGGACGGTTTTCAGCTCCTGGCCCAGCTTTCCGTGCTGCAGGTTGGTATTTTCCTCGTGGGAGAATACCGTTACGATGTTCTCCACCGGGCTGATGGCAGCCTCCCGGCAGCTGACGGGCCAACCCAGCTGGAAGAGGGCCTGGCACAGTCCCACCGCCCGCAGGAAGGTGGTTTTGCCGCCCTGGTTGATACCGGTCAGGATCAGCAGCTCACCCCCTTCTTTGAAAGTGATGTCGTTGGGGATGGTGGAGGACTTTTTAAATACGCAGAGGATGGGGTTGTACATTTCCCTGACGTCAAAGCCCCGGGCCTCTTTGGGAAGAATGTCCGGATAGCACAGGGGAACGGACAGCTTTTTCATCTGGCCCATGTAGCGTAGGGCGCCCAGGTAGAACATCAGGTCATCATAGAGCTCCGTCAGATCGGAGCTGATGCGGGAAAGATCCTGCAGAAAGGCCTTCAGGTTGTTGGACAGCTGCACCCGGATCAGTTCCTCGGCGGGTGTTTTCATCTCCTTGAGAGCAGACAGATCCCAGGGCTTCTCGGGCTGGCGCAGCTCCTTGATGGGATGGGCGGAGAAGAGGGAGCCCACGAAGCGCTCCTTCTGGATATGGGTTAAGGCCGCGCCGCAGACATGCAGCTCGCCATCCATGGTGAGACGCACCCGGAAGGATCCCAGCTGCTCCAGACCGCCGCAGAGCTTCTCCCAGCGGTTTTCAAAATCCGCGGTGAAGTTGGAGGCGACCTTTTCCTTCATCATATTTCTGAGAAGCTGAAGTCCCCGGGACTTGAGCCGTCCCTCTGATGAAAGCTGGTCCAGGGCAGAGGCCAGGGACTCCATGGTGGCGTGGGCCAGCTGGAGCACGGAGAATTCCCGGATGCTTTCGGCATAGAATTCTCCGGATACCGGCATGTCCTGGAAGGCCCGGATCTGGTTCAGACACTTGCACACATCCGTGATTTTGCTGACCAGCTCCGGATATTCGGAAAGCTCGATGAGCACCTCTCGGCGGAACAGAATGTCTTCCGTGTCGGTGGTGAAAAATCGGGTCCAGTCAAAGGAGCGGCTGCCGCCGTGAATGTCGAAAACCCGGTCCAGGTATTCCCGGAGCATCAGGTCCTCCAGCGCTTCCTCCCGGATCTTCATGGGTGAAGGAGTTTTCAGGATATCAGTGGTGGTCAGAAATCCCATCGTTTTTCCCTCCTTCATAGATAGAATCAATACTGTGGCTGTCCACGTAGTCCCTGGCCTGGGACAGCAGATCCGCGGAGGAGATCATGTCCTCCAGAGTGATGCCGTAGGCCGTGGCTGTTTCCCGGGCATAGCTGTTGCCCAGGGGCTCGTGGTGGTACAGCTTGTAGGCGTGGTGCATCTGGCCTGTGGCCTCGTCGTACTCGGACTTGGTGACCAGGGAGTCCAGCCGGGCCAGAAGGTCTGCCGGCAGCTCCGCCTTCAGCAGGAAATAAATATCATACAGATGAGTCACCAGCAGATGGGTGATGTTTTCCTCCAGAAAATGACGGGTCATATCCGCGCAGATGGAGACCGCCTCTACAGGGTTGGTGCTGGTCATGGGCTCGTTCAGCAGAATGAGATCCCGGCTGTCGGCCCGTTTTAGGATGGCGGTGAGCTTCTTCACCTCCAGACCCATGCGGGAGGCGTTCATGGAGCTGTCCTCACCGGCGGAAAACAGCGTGAAAATGTGGCGGACGGGAGTGAATACCATCTTTTTGGCGGGGACAAAGAAGCCCAGCTGAGCCAGCACCGTGCACTGGCCGATGGTCTTCAGGTACGAGGTTTTGCCGGAATGGTTGGCGCCGGTGATGATCACCGCGTTGCCCCGCTGAAGCCTGAGATCGTTGCCCTGGATGCCCTCGTGGCGCAGAATAAAATCAGGGTAAAGGGCCCCTTCGATTTCCAAGGGCGTATCGGGAAGAGGCTCGGGAGAGCAGAGGGCGTAGCCCCTCTGGGTAAAGGCCTCCCGGGAAAGGAGAGCCACCTGATAGAAGGACAGCGCCTCCTTCAGGGACAGAAGATTTTGCAGCTCCGGCAGGGATTCCCCGCCCCGGGGTTCCAGCTTTTCCAGAAGCTTGTCGGCTTTGGAAATCTCGGACTTCCACTGCTTTTCCACGGCCTTTTCGATATACTCATCAAAGTGGGAACCATAGATTCCCCGGTGATAGACAAATTCCGGACCCAGGCCCTCCGAGGGCTGATTGGGATCATCAAAGCTCAGGATGGCGTTCAGAGGCTGGTCCTTCACAGAGGCCTCATCCCGAAGGTCGATGTGGCCCTCGGCGGAAATGATGCCCATTTCCTGGGGATAACCGTCCTCCCGCATGTTAAAGCCCAGCCAGATATAGCGGGGCAGAGGCAGCACCTGATCCAGCTTGGACAGGGTATCCTCCAGCCGCCCGAAGAGAGGATCCTCCTTCAGGCTCCGGAAATAGCCGGACAGAGCCCGGTAGCGGGGGCTTTCTCCCGCGGGGCTCAGCATATCGTTAAAAAGCTGAATCAGCCGGACGTAGGCGGCATAACGCCTCCAGCGGTACAGCACCTGGGTAAAGCGTCCCGAGGCGGAGGAGGCCTTCTGATTTTCTGTGTCCAGCGCATCGATGGCGTCGATGCCCTCCTGAAGCCTGGCGGCGGTAACGGAGGATGACAGATCCTTCAGAAAGGCCAGACGGGAAGAAATCTCCGAGGGATCGGAGGAAAAATACTTCCCGGCAAACCGGGCGGCCCGGCCCTCCAGACGGGGATCAATGAGAGTTAAAATATCATGCATGTCCAGATCCGTCAGGGTCTGCGTCAGTTCTTCAAAGGAATCCGTGACGGCCTGAGGATTTGGAATCAGTAATTCCTGTGGCTGCAAAATAAAGCTGCTCCTTGTAGGATATTTATATAAGAAGTGATCCTATCCATTTTACCATCAGGAAAGGGTTTTGACAAGTGCGTCTATGGAGAGGGAAGAGGGCTTGGAGGCTACCCTACCCAAAGGGGTAGTTTTTCACTTAACCTGACATATTTGCTTGAAGGGATACATACAAGATGTTACAATGATTCTAATTATATCGGCTTACAGCGTGTACTTGCCTGTACCGGGAAAGGAGGTCGGATGAGTCAGTTCTCTGACAAGCTGGGCTTTTATATCGACAGAGCCCGGCTGACAGAACAGCAGCTCGCGAGGGTCAGCGGATTCAACAGAAGTTATATTGCTCTGATGAAGAGCGGCCTGAGGATTTCTCCCAACACGGAGAAAATGAGCAAGCTGATCGCTGCCCTGAATCTGACCCCTTACGAAAGGGAAGAGCTGTGGGCAGATTACATGCGGGCTAAATTTGGTGACGATACCTATGAACTCCGGAAACAGATGCTTTCCCTGATCCGGAGCTTCGGCAGTGTTCCGTCACTGAGCATCCGCTCCATGGCCAGCCACGAGATCCCGGATGTGGGTACGGTCACCGGCCGGGTCAACGTGGAATCCATGATCAAAGCCGTACTGGAAAAAGAAGCTTCCAGGGAGCAGGGCTTCCTCCGACTGATTCTGCAGCCGGTGGAGGAGTCGGTTCTCAGCCTGATTCAGTCGGTGCTGGTGGCCTCTCCCGGACTGCAGATCGAGCAGATTATCAGTCTGGAACAGGACATCAGCGAGCTTTCCGGAAAGCTGTACAATCTGAAGGCTTTCCAGTGGATCGTCCGGCTGATGACCGCCTCCCGGACGGGCGGATATCGGGCCTGCTATTACTACGACCGGATCCAGGCCCATTTCAACTCGGGAACCCTTTTCCCCTTCCTGATTCTGGCCAGCGACTATGCCCTGCTGCTGTCGTTGGATCTGGAATACGCCATGGTATTCCACCAGCAGGAACAGATCAGCCTGCTGCTGAAGGTTTTTGAGGGCCAGAAGCAGAGCTGTATCAAAATCGGCGTTTCCGTGCAGGAATACCGCCGGCTGCTGAAGTTTCGGCTTCCGGTGATTCCGGATACCGGGAAGATGTACTTCATGGGAAGCCAACCCTATCTGACGCTGGCGGCCAGCCCTTCGATGGTTCAGAAGTATCTGTCTTCTGACCCGGAGATGAGGGATGATGCCCTTCGGATCCTGAATAAAGAAAGCCTTCTCTTCAGCAGAGGAGATCCCGCTGTTCTTTATTTCACCCGGGAAGGCCTGAAACGGTTCATGGAAACGGGGGCCGTGGATATCCTGGAACAGGAGATCCGGTTTGAAAAAGCGGATCGGAGAAGGCTTCTGGAAAGGCTGATCCATATGGCCGAGGATGGCGCCGTCAGGCCTTATCTTCTGGATGAGGCTCTGCTGGAATATCCGAAGGAGCTGATTGTTGCCGCCTATGACCGAAAACAGATCAACGTGCTTTACATGCCTGACCAGCCGGAGCTGAGGATGGGCATCGAAGAGCACACCCTCCAGGAGATGATCTATTCCTTCCTGGAGACCCTGGAAAGCAGTCAGTACGTTCTTTCTGTTCATGAAACTCTGAAGATTCTGAAAAAAGTGTAAGACTGTTTCGGAAACTGAGTGGACAGAGCTGAATGTACAGTGTAAAATCGGTGTTACATTAGTAGATGTTATATTGTAACATTTACTGTAACATATTGTAACCCGGGTTAGAAATACTTATACTGATTTATATTTGTGGGTATTTCTGCCCAGACAAAAAACATAGGAGAGAAGACTATGAAGATGAAAAAGAAAATCATCACGTTCGTAGTATCACTGTGCATGATTCTCGGAATCATGGCAGTCCCCGCCCATGCGGAGAACGAAGCGATCCTTGAAGCCAGAAAAGGTATTCTTCAGGTCGCGCAGGTGATCTTTGTAGACGGTACCGAGATTGGTTACGCCCAGGTCGGAACCGGATTTCTGATCGGCCGTCCCGAAGGCGCTCAGACAGTTCTTACGAACTATCATGTCGCCCATGCGGTCACCGAGGACCAGGTCCGTGCCAAGCTGGGCACCAGCATTGCGGCCAACGCCCGGATCGAATTCAAGATCCGTGTCGTGGTCAAGCGTGACGTATTTATCAACGCTTCTATCGTGAACGAGAGCCGCAGCGCCGATTTCACGATTCTGAAGCTGGAGCAGCCTCTGTACGACCGTGCTCCCCTGAAAATCGGCGACAGCGACAATGTTTCCACCACTCAGGACATTTTCGCCCTTGGTTTCCCCGGAATTGTTTCCACGATTCAGCTGGATACCATCTACACCGCCGATGACGTTACCGTTACTTCCGGTATCGTTTCCAAAACCAATGATGTTTATCTGGTAGATGCCCCCATTCCCTGCATCACCCATTCTGCCCGCGTTTCCGAAGGCAATTCCGGCGGTCCTCTGCTGAATGCCAACGGCGCAGTCATCGGTATCAACAGCTTCATCAGCTCCGATGGCGACGGCAATAACGACTACTTCTATTCCATTCAGATCAACGAGGTTACCGACGTTCTGAATGCTCTGGGTATTGAGTATGAGAAGGAAGATGCTGCTCCTACTCCTCCTGTTATTGAAGATAGTGCTACTACAGATGATTCCGTAATTGAGGATTCGTCCACTCAGCCTGATACTCCTGTACTCCCGGCTGTCAATACTGATGCTCTGAAGGCTGCCATTGACGCTGCCCGCCTGGTCAGCCTGGACGGCATGACCGAAGAGAGCGTTACCGCTTTCCGTACTGCCCTGAATGGCGCTGAAACCGCTTTCAGAAACGCTGCTTCCCAGGAAGAAGTGGACGCAGCGCTGCGTGACCTGCAGACCGCTCAGAATGCCCTTGTGGAAGCTCCGAAGGGCCTTTCCACTCTGGCCATTGTTCTGATCGCTGTTGGTGCCGTCCTGCTGATCGGCCTTGTGGTCCTGCTGATTCTCCTCTCCGCAAAGAAGAAGAAAGCTGCAGAGCCTCAGATTCCTGTCCGTGGCCAGGTTCCTCCCATGGGTCAGAACCAGGGCGGATGGGGACAGCCCCAGATGCCTCAGCAGCCTCGTCCTCAGGCTCCTCCTATGGGCGGCTATCAGCCTCAGCAGCCTCAGAGACCTGTTCAGCCCGCGAGACCTGCTCAGCCCAACTTCTTCGCGAACCCGGCTGACGGCGCAGGCGAGACCTCTGTTCTGGCTGACGGCGCAGGCGAAACCTCCGTGCTGAATGACGGCGCAGGTGAGACCACTGTTCTCGGCGGCGCTTCCATCCCCGCTGCTTATCTGGTGCGCAAGAAGAATTCCGACCGCGTGAACATTTCCAAGCAGATCTTCAAGATTGGTAAGGAAAGACGCCGCGTGGACTACTGCATCTCCGACAACACCAGCATCAGCCGTTCTCATGCTGACATCGTTTACAAGAATGGCGCATTCTTCCTGGTAGACAACAACGCTACCAACGGAACCTATGTCAACGGTAAGCAGGTAGCTGCCGGCTCCGAGACCGCTCTTCACAACAACGATGTGATCAAGCTGGCCGACGAGGAATTCACCTTCCAGATGTAAGATTAAACGCATAAAGGGCAGCAGCTCCCCTCAAGGGCTGCTGCGCCCTTTAGCAAAGGATATCCTCCCGGGTATCTTTTGCTAAGGGACGCATTATAGACTACATGTAGGAGTTAACGCTTATGAACTATATGATCGCGGTTCAGTCCGACATCGGGATCAAGAAGAATACCAATCAGGATTCCGGCTTGATCAAGGTTGCCGAAACGCCGCTGGGCAAGGTTTGCTTTTGCCTGATCTGCGACGGTATGGGCGGTCTTTCCAGCGGAGAGCTGGCTTCCGCCACCGTGGTGAGAGAATTCGACCGTTGGTTCGAAAAGAGCCTTCCGGGAATCATCACCGCCTCCGGCTTCGATGCCGACGAACTCAAGCTTCAGTGGGACAACATCGTCCTGGAACAGAACCGGATACTGGCCCGGTACGCTTCCAGAAAAGGAACCCGCATGGGTACCACCATCTGCGCCGTCCTCTTTGTGGGCAACGAGTACTACATCATGAATGTAGGAGATTCCCGCGCCTATATGATTGACCAGCAGGTGAACCTTCTGACCAAGGACCAGACCTTTGTCCAGTACGAAATGGACAACGGCCGCATGACCTGGGAGGAAGCAAAGGTCCATCCTCAGAGAAACGTGCTGCTGCAGTGCTGCGGCGCCTCCGAGGTGGTAACGCCGGATTTCTATCACGGCTATATCGCTCCGGATCAGGTGTACATGGTATGCAGCGACGGTTTCCGCCATGTGATTACCGCCGAAGAAATCTATCACCAGCTGAACCCCATGATTCTGGCCAACGAACAGATCATGAACGAGAACAGCGTCAGGCTGATTGAACTCAACAAGATGCGCCGCGAGACTGACAATATTACTGTCGCTCTGGTGCGCACATGTCAGGGGGATTAAGGGATGCTGCAGGTTGGTTCCGTTGTAGATGGAAAATATAAGGTACTGAACAAGATCGGCCAGGGCGGTATGAGCGTCGTTTATCTGGCGCTGAACGAAAGAGCCAACAAAACCTGGGCCATCAAGGAAATCAGAAAAGACGGCGTTCAGGATTTCACCACGGTCAAGCAGGGTCTGATTGCTGAGACCAACATCCTGAAAAGCCTCAACCATAAATACCTGCCCAGCATTGTAGACGTTATTGACGACAAGGATACCTTCCTGATCGTCATGGACTACATTCAGGGTAAATCCCTGAACAAGGTGCTGCAGGAAAGCATGGAGAAGGACGGACTTCCCATTTTTGTGGAGGACGTCATCTCCTGGGGCAAACAGCTGACGGATGTTTTCTATTATCTTCACACCCGTCCTCAGCCCATTATTTACCGCGATATGAAGCCGGCCAACGTCATGTTAAAGCCGGACGGCGAGATCTGCGTGATTGACTTCGGTACGGCCCGTGTCTTCAAGACCGGCAACTCCGAAGATACCACCTGTCTGGGTACCCCCGGCTACGCGGCTCCCGAGCAGTACGGCGGCAATGGACAGTCCCGTCCCCAGACGGATATCTACACCCTGGGCGCCACGCTGCACCACCTGATCACCGGAAGAAATCCGGCTTCCACGCCTTTCAACTTCCCGAAGATCACCCAGTGCCGTCCCACCCTGCTGGAAGAGACCCCCAAAGAGTACCGGAACCGGTTGCTAGGTCTGGAGATGGTCATCGATAAGTGCACCCAGTACGAAATCGCCGACCGCTATCAGAACTGCGCCGAGCTGAAATACGACCTGGAGCATCTGGAGGAGCTGGGCCTTCCTTACCGGAAGAAGCTGAAACAGAAGATGGGCGCCTTTGTGGGCACTGCCGCGGCAGCCGTGCTGCTGGGCATTGTTTCCCTGGCGAGCCTGGGACTCCAGAACAGCACCGAGAAGAGCGGATATGATTACTACATCAGCTCCGCGGCCACCGGCACCGGTGAGACCAGGATCGAGGACCTGAAAAAGGCCGTGGCCCTGAACCCCACCCGGGAGGAAGCCTACATCCAGCTGCTGGACACCATGCTGGCGGACAACGATTTCTCCGCTGCCGATGATGTCACCATGAGCCAGGTGCTTCTTTCCAGGGATAACGGCAGGTCCAAGGACAACCGAACCTACTTCCAGGCCAACAAGGCCGGCTATGTGGAGTTCGCCTACCAGATGGGTCTGGCCTACTACTATTCCGCCGGAACCAACGGAGACAAATCCTCCTCCGTGGGCTGGTTCCAGATTGTGGAAAACGCGGACATGAGCTCCCTGGATATGGGAGACAACAACATCAACAAGGATGCCTGGCAGGCGAGGGCCCGGATTTTGGGCAAGATCGCCAGCTACTATAAAACCAAACTCGGACAGGTCAACAAGGCCGGTGATGAAGAAATCTCCTACGCGGACTACTGGAACGACCTAATGAGCCTGAAGGCGGACAACATCGCCGAGAGGGACAACATGATCACCGAGCTTCGTCTCTACAACGAGATCGTGGCCCAGATCAACAATTCCTACATCCAGTTCAAGGACGCAGGCATCACCCGTCAGCAGATGGAATCTGAGCTTACGGATATCGAAAAGCGCATGGAGCTTCTGAATACCTCCAGCAATGCCCAGGCCAGCTCCCTGGCCCAGGGAATCCACGTAGCGATGTCCATGGCCAGAAATAATATCAAGGCCATCTTCCCAAGTTCGGCCGAGGGAGGAAACTGATATGAGTACGCAAAACTTTGAACAGCTAATCAACACCTACCACGCACTGTTTGTCTGGTGCGGCATCGCAGCTATCCTGCTGGTGCTGGTGGCGGTCTTCCTCTTCTTCTGGCTGAAGATTCCGAAAATCTTCGACGAGCTGACCGGAAGGGGAGCCAAGAAGGCCATCGCCGAGATGTCCGAGAACGGCGCTTCAGGAGCGCTGACCGGAAGAAACATTGACCAGAGCGGCAAGCGGAAGGGCAGAACCGGAATCCTGCAGCAGAACGCCTCCCAGAGCGGAGGAGGGCAGTTCGATTCCGGCAACCTGATGACCGGCCAGCCTATGATGGCAGCTGCTCCCGCAGCACCCGCATCGGCCCCGGCACCGGCTTACGACTCGCCGGAAACTACACCGCTGGATGAGTACTACGGAGAGACGGCACCCCTTTCTCAGGGGATGGTCAGAAGCAGTGCTCCCGCAGCCTCGGGCGGATTTAAAGTGATCAGAACCATCATCGAGATCCATACCGATGAGGTGATCCCCGAATGAAGAAACCAAAACTGGCCTGCCGCATCCTGACATCCCTTTCGCTGGTGGGCTATGCGGCCACAGCGCTGTCAGTGCTGCTGATACCAAGGGCCATTGATTCTCAGGGCAGACTTACCGCTCTGGGCTATACCGCCGGATCCCTTTTCTGGATCGGACTGATCTTCGGACTGGTGTGTTTCATCCTCGCATGGAACAAGGCCAGGAAAGAAGCTCTCTACCAGAAAATCAAAGGATGGTTCGGACCGGGCTTCCTGGGATTCGGAAGAAGTCCCTTTGCTCTGGTCAACGACATCCTCTGCGGACTCAGCCTGGTGGCAGTGATTCTGGGAAATACCCTCTGGCACTACCCGGATATCCTAATGATATCTCTGCTGATCATCTTTGTAACGACCTTCCTGTGGCACTTCGTGCTGAACGGAAGAGTTTACATATATGCTCATCATAAGCGTCAGTTAAAGACGCAAACCAAGAAAGATAATCCTTTACAAAGAAAGGAAAGTGAAACAAAATGAGAAAACTAACAAAACGGGTGTTAGCAGTACTGCTCTCATTGGCGATGATTATCGGTGTGGGAATCCCGCAGCGGATTACTGCGCATGCTGAGCCAGTTGACCCGATAATGGTAACGCTTTATAACAGTGATGATCAACCAGTCAAAGGCGCAACCATAACGGTTTATAACCCCCTAAATGAGGTTGTCACTACTGGTTCTGATAATGCTGATGGCACTTATACTTTCACGGGTCTTGAGAAAGGTGTCAATTATACAGTAAAAGGCACTGTTCCCGGATATGAGAGCTTTCAATTGAATGCAAGTACAGGCAATTTAGCTACTTCTTTTAATTCACTTAGAATCAGATTGTTATGTACTGTAACGTTTAATGTTACGGATGCTAATAGTTCTGTAAGTGTTGATGATGCTACTATTACAGTGACGAAAGACGATATTTCTTGCCCTCCAGAAGAAGGCAATCCTTACAAGTTTGTTCTGGCGGTGGGAAATTATAAATATGTAGTTGAAAAGGCAGGGTATATTAAAAAGGAAGGAACTCTGTCACTGACCACAGCATCTTATGAAGAGGCTGTTGTTCTAGAGCCGATCGGAGTTCTTACGATCACGGCAAAGGACTCCTTTGGCGAGCCTGTTACCCTTGAACCCTCCATGGTGACATTGACCTCGGGAAGTACTACTTATACCAATCTTAATGAATTACCACTGAATACACCTCTCTCATTGACAATAAATGCTGGTGCCAATTATGAGGTTTATACTGAAACCATCAAATTAACTACAGCAACTACAAATCACTCAGTTGACTTGGTGAATGTTCTTAGCATATCTAAAGATAATGCAGAATTTGCTGATGGACAGACATTCAGCAGTGGAGACTCTTTTGCTCTTTCTGTTAGCAATCCCGTTAATGGGGCTACTTATACCTGGCAGTCTTCATCTAATAAGATTCAATTAGCACCTGCAACAGGGACATCTTCAACTATTACGATTAAACGAAATACTTCTGAAGACACTCCTGAAGGAGTTACCATTACAGTTACGGGAACAAAGAATGGCAAGAATATAAGCAAAACGGTATCTTTCAATGTCATAAAAAAGACTCCGTCCATTCCAACAATTACTGCCACTCCGGTTGGGGCTGTTAATGGGCTGAATGCGGAATCTGTTGACTTGACCTTTACTTTTGGGGAAGAGGATCATGATGCGACAGGAAATGTCCATTTCTACTACTATCTTAAAAATCAGTCTTATGAAGATAGAGTAAAGATTGGTGAAGACACACTTTCTGATGGAAAAGCAGAGATTAATGTTCTTAGAGAATCAATAGGCGGAGTATTAGGTGATACAGGAGAGTATTATTTTGCTGCATACTATGTTGGCGATAACGATCATAGTCCGACAACAATTTCCACTGAAACTGCAATTGCTCTTCAAAAAGATGCGCCTCTGGAACTTGATGAAACTGCTACATGGAATACTGCAAATGATTGGGACAACAAGGTAGAAGGGGATAAGACATACCGATTATTACGTCTTTCTTATGAGCCTTCTTTGACTATTCCAGTCTCTATGAAGGTGGCTCTTCCAACTGAACTTCAAAGTGCTTCTCTGACTTATGTTTCTTCTGATTCAACTATTGCGCAATTTGCCAATGCAAATAGTGGAACTTTAACCATTAAAAAGTTAGGGGAAGTCACGATTACTGTTTCAAGGCCGGCAGTTGGCCAATATGTCGCGAGCACCTATGAATTCAAAATTAAGATTACTAAGTCGTTAAACCTGGAAGAACTTGCGACTTCTGAGTTTAGTTCAGGTTATGTAATGGATCCTGTAACTGGGGTATATGACGGTATTGATCAGACATTTACAGCAAAGGTCACTTATAAAAATACTGCTCTCTCAGATGAAGAAGTAGTGCTTACATTTACTGTTAAGGTAGCTAATAGTGAAGGTGCTGTTAATGCAAATGCAGGAAATTATGATTATGTACTTGCAACAACCATTCCTTCTATTGAATCCTCGGATTATACTTTATACACAGTATCTGTTGCAACGCCTGTAAAGTTAAAGACGACGTTTGTCATCAATCCCAAACCACTGGTTGTCAAAACTGCTGAATCAGAATATACATACCCGAAAAATCTGAAAGCGACTATAGATTCGGATATTGTGAGCAAAGAGGGACAGGTAGTACTTCAGGATGCAAGCGCAATTGTTACTTCTAACGGAAGTGATGACACAACAACGGTTAATAATGCGTTAAGTGCACTCAGGCTAAAAGTTGTTGGCGACGCTGCCTCTGCTACAGAGTATCTCGTTAAATCGTATGGTAAATCTATAGTTCCGGATCTTCCTGCAACATCTCCCCTCTCGAACTATACATTTAATATTGACGAAAATAGCAGCTATGCAACACTGACTATCACTACTTACGACATTTCATCTTACGATTATGACGACATTCTTGTTGTAGGAGGAACGAACTATTATTATCCTGATGCCAATGGACCTATTTGGTTGATGGGAACTCGAGACAATGAGGGATCTACTGTTGGTGGAACTTTACAACTGCAGGTAAATGCTACAAAATATCCAGAACTTAAAGATTATGAAAAAGTATTTCTTGTGGTTGATGACTCCGCAGTCGATGTGACCGGTGACAAAACAACGAATGTGTTTTCCAAAGAGTTGGAAAAAGGCGTTGATACAACCGGCGAATATAAATTCTATCTTGCTGATGAGGCTGATCCGCCTACAGTAACATCTGAGCATCCTATTACAATCTACATTGATTCCGATGCTCCTGTTGTAACATTTAATGATAAGGTTACGGTTACTCATGCTGTTGATCAGGTACTGAGTGCCATCAGCTTTGGTATGTACAGCAACGAAAAATATGAGCTTTCTTTTACTGTCAATGATGGTGAAGGAAGCGGTGTTGATGTATATGGATATCATCTGGTGCATATTAATGAATCGATGATGAATTCTGATGGAGCTGTTGATGCTGCCATACTTAAGACTTATCTCCAGACTCTTGCAGATACTCAATGGATTGCTGGCGATAAGGCTGAACTTAGTGTAGACAACGCTGATGATTATATTATGGCTGTTCGCGCTAAGGATAACGTTGGCAATGTCAAAATCTATGCTTCCAATGGTATTATTATTGAGAAGGTAGAGCCTACCACCGACATCAAAGGTATCGATGGAACAAAAGTGTATGGAAAAGATGATGAGATTACATACACTATTGAAGCAGTTGATGGAGCATTTGTATCAACTGTCGAAGCTAACAAGACCTATGAAGTTCTTGGCGTTTCTGGTATCGAACGGATTGAGACGTATGTTTTAGTTGATGGTGAGGAGAAGGATAAGCAGATTCTGTATGCAAATGCTGAGACTGGTAAATTCCAGACAGAGCGTTATCAGCCGGAAGAGTATGATCCTGCGAATGATGTAACGACTCCTGCTCCTGAAGCTACAAAGTACATTTCAGAAACCTTTACCTTGAACAAGGAATATAATAGCAATAATATCAAAATTGTTGTTATTGCATACGACCGTTCTGGAAACTCGGTAAAGGATGAACAGGAAGTTAAGGTCGACAGAACTGCTCCTACAGTGGAAATCAGTTTTGACAATAACAAAGTATATAATGAAAAGTATTTCCAGTCATCCCGTACGGCAACTGTTACTGTAAAGGAAAGAAATTTCGATCCTTCAAAAGCCCTGTTTGATCTGACTCTTGAAGATGGAACCAAATATACTGGTGTTACCATCGACAAGATCAATAGCATCAACGGGATAACAGCATCCTGGACGTCTGACTCTGAGAAAGGTAAAGAGCCTACTGCTTTCACCGATGAGAGAATTAATACAGCTACGATAGTATTCAGCGGCGATAATCTATACAGCAACTTCAGCTTCAGCGTAGTAGATACTGCTGAGAATAAAAATGAAGGAATCACTTATGCTGAAGGAACAGTTGCTGAGAAAGAATTTGTCGTTGATACTACTGATCCTGTAATTCAGGTAATCAAGTATACTGCTGGCGGTTCTTCTATTACTCCTGGCAAGACGGAAGCAGACCGTGTTTATAAAAATGTTACCATTGATTCTGTAATCGTAGTCAAAGAACATAACTTCGCTCTTGATGGTGCTTTTGTTGACGGTCAGGTTACTTATACGGTAGGCACCAGTAAAGTGAATGCTGAGACGGGAACTGTGCCCAATTATCAGTCTATTGCAAATCAGGCAGAAAAATGGACTTCAAACGTAGATGAACGTACCAGTCCTACTCTTACCTATTCCGTCGATGCTAACTACACCGTAACATTTACTTATACTGACCTTGCGGGTCGTACAGCTACCTGGTCGACAGACTACTTTACAGTAGATAAAACAGCTCCCACAGGTCAGGTTTCAATCCTTGAATCTGGAGCGGCTAAAGGTACCTGGGAAGCATTCTTCAATACAATTACATTTGGAATCTTCTCCAAGACTGGATTAACCGTCACTGCTTCACAGGAAGATATTACATCTCCGCTGCAGCCGATTAAGTATTATAAGGCATACACTCAGATGTCCCAAAGTGAGGTAGAAGCACTGACTGAATGGACAACTGGCGAAAGCTTTAGTGTTACTCCTAACGAGCAGTTTGTGCCTTACATCAAACTGGAAGACAAAGCTGGCAATGTCGCATATATCAGTTCTGATCAGTACGGTGTTGTTGATAATACCAAACCTCTGAATGCTGATACTAATGCACCGATTATTACCATCACTACGGCTGCGCCTGCGCATGATATCTTCAATTCTGATGTAGCTTTCCACCTGCATATCGAAGATCCGATCGCAGGGGATACCTATTCCGGTCTAAAGACTATTACCTATGAAGTCCTTAAAGACGATCAGGTCACCCAGACAGAGACCTTTGATAACTTTAAAGCAGATCCCAGAACACGAATTGCTGATTACGATAAGACAATAACAGCGTCTCTCAATAACAGCAATAATGTTAAGATTCGTGTAACGGCAGTTGACAATGCCGGTAATGAGATTGTTGAAATCAAAGAAGTCAAGATCGATATCACTAATCCTGTTATCAATATTACTTTTGATAACAACAGTCCGCAGAATGAGCGTTATTACAATGCGCCTCGTGTGGCGACGGTAGTTGTTACCGAACGAAACTTTAATGAGAATGATTTCAGATTCAGTATTACAAATACTGACGGTGTTCAGCCTGTTATCAGCGGATGGACTCATAGCTCTGATTCTGGAGTTTCTGACAGTGCTACTCATACATGTACAGTAACCTTTGGAGCAGATGGAGACTATACGATGTCTGCAAACTGCACAGATCTTGCTGGCAATGCTTCTGAGACAGCTACTGTACCGGAATTCACGATTGACCTGACCACCCCGGTCATCAGCGTCAGCTACGACAATAACAATGCCACCAACGGCAACTATTACAAGGCTGAGCGTACCGCTACCATCACCATTGAAGAGCACAACTTCAATTCCGGCAATGTGTCCACCACCATTACCGCCGAGCTGGATGGCGAATCCATCGACGTTCCGGTAGTTTCTGAGTGGGCCAGCAACGGAGATACCCATACCGCCACCGTCCGCTACCCCGGCGACGGAGATTATACCTTCAACATCTCCTACGTCGACCAGGCAGGCAACACGGCCAGCGAGTACAAGGGTGATGCCTTCACCGTTGACAAGACCAATCCTGAGCTTACCATCAGCGGCGTTCAGGACAAATCCGCCAACAACGGCACCGTCGCTCCCGTCATCAACGCCAGCGACATCAACTTCAATTCCGACAACCTGACCTGGACCCTCACCGGCGTGAACAACCCCGATGTGGATGCATCCGGCCTCGTTATGATCAATGCCACTGAGCAGAGTGCCACCATTACCTTCTCCAACTTCCCCGAAGGCATGGATGACATTTACACCCTGACCGCCAAAGCGGTGGACGCTGCAGGCAATGAGACCACCAAGTCCATCACCTTCTCCGTCAACCGTGACGGTTCCACCTACATTATCAACGAATCCACCCAGAAGCTGATCGACAAGCAGATTACCAACAATCCTCAGGATATCGTGATCACCGAGATCAACGTTGACACCCTTGAGTTCATTGAGCTGTCCTACACCAAGGACGGTCAGGTAATCAAGCTGGAAGAGGGCAAGGATTACACCGTTGAAGAAGCCGGCGGCGACGGACAGTGGAAACAGTACACCTACACCATCAAGGCTACCGCCTTCTCCGAAGAGGGTGAGTATTCCATCAACATCTACTCCGAGGATACCGCCACCAACAGCTCCACCAACAAGGCGAAGGAAATGATTATCGACTTCATCGTTGATAAGACTGCTCCCACCGTGGCTGTGGCAAACCTGGAGGATATGGGACGTTATCAGGAAGAAGCCCACGAGTTCAACGTTACCGTTAAGGATAACGCCGTTCTGGCCAAGCTTGAAATCTACAGAGACGGAGAGCTGTGGCAGAGCATCGAGGGTACCAACCTGCTGACTCCTGAGGGATATCTGACCATCAGCCTTCCCGAGGCCGGCCAGTATCAGGACATCGAGCTGATTGCTTATGACGCGGCTGGCAACGTCACGGAGCCTCTGGACTACCGTGTGCTGGTTACCTCCAACGGCTGGATTCAGTTCTACAACAATAAACCGCTCTTTGGCGGCAGTATTGCCGGTGTGGCAGCGGTTGGCGGCGTTATTGCCTTCCTGATCGCAAAACGCAAGAAAAAAGAGGAAGATAAATAATTCGGAACTGCCGCACTCACGTTAGTGCGGCAGTTGCCGTCTTGAACCATCAGGGGAACCCATATGAATCAGGGAGACGTACTGAATTATACTTACCGGCTGATCGAGCCCATCGGCCACGGCGGCCTGGGCACCATCTGGCTGGGGTATCATGAGAATCTGCAGAAGTATGTCGTCGTCAAAAAGGTTCATGACCGGTTTACGGATCTGGTGAACTGCCGGATCGAGGTGGACATCCTGAAATCTCTTAGACATCAGTACTTGCCTCAGGTATATGATTTCATCGAGACCCAGGAAGGCATCTTCACCGTCATGGACTATATTCCGGGACAGGATCTGCAGCATTACCTGGATCAGGGATATGTCTTCGATGAGAATCAGCTTCTGTTCTGGCTGCGGCAGCTGGCGGAGGTACTCAGCTATCTGCACAGCCGGACACCGAAGATCATTCACTGCGATATCAAACCGGCCAACATCATGGTGACGGAATCAGGCGATATCTGCCTGATAGACTTTAATATCTCCCTGGATGGGGAGAACAGCAAGGATCTGGTGGGCGTCAGCAGCCAGTACGCGGCGCCGGAACAGATCGAACGGGCTCAGATGAAGCTTCGGGGAATCCCGGATCCCAAGGCCCAGGTGGACGAGAGAAGCGATCTTTACTCTCTTGGCGCCGTGTTCTACCGTCTGATGAGCGGCCAGCTGCCGGAGGTCAGACGTTCCCAGGGCTGGACCCTGAAGGCCATGGGCGTCCCTTATTCCAGCAGTATCGTGAACATTGTCGACGATCTGATGGAGGACATTCCGGTTAAAAGAACCAGAAGCGCGGCTCAGCTGCTGCAGCAGCTGGATCATCTGGAAAAACAGTCCGATGAGGCCAGAAAGAAGCGCAGAGTCTGGACCATCGGCAGCATTGCAGCCGGCATCGCTGTGGTGCTGCTGTCGGGAATCCTGACCTTTGTAATTCACCAGAAGAATGAACAGGATTTCTTCCAGGCCTTCGACACTTACATGTCCGAGGCGGAGCAGATCGCGAACTTCTCGGACAATTCCCAATATCTGGAAGCCCTGGTGGCGGATGGACGAAAGATCCTGAACGACCCGGGCTACCAGGATGACTTCAAAAAATATACCGGGGAAAAAGCCCGGGTGCTGCTGGCGGTAGGGCAGGGGGAGATGCTCCTGGAGCACAATATTTCCGCCCTCTCATACCTTGAGGATGCGGCAAAGAACGAAGCCTCGGATCCCGCCATCTACCGGGATCTGGCCATTGTATCCGCCCGCAGCGGTGATATGGCCCAGGCGGAGAATTACCTCTCTCAGGCTTCTCTGCTGAACATATCCCAAGCGGACCGCCTGCTGGTGGAGGCTGAATTCCTCTATCAGAAGGGCGATCCAAAGGGAGCCTACGAGCTGGCCAAGCAGGCGGCGCTGGATGTCAGTGCCACGGATAATCTGATGATGCATGCGGCAACCCTGGCCCTGAAGCTGGCGGGGGAAACCGGAGCCTGGCAGGACGGAGCGTCCTTCTGCCGGAGCATGAGCAAGAAGACTCTGGGACCGGTATCGGGCCTCTGGCTCAGGCAGACAGGCATCATGACCATCAAGGCCGCTCAGGCGGGCACCGTCTCGCTGATTTCGGAGGGTACGGAAGCCTATGATGAACTGATTGCTTCCGGCTATGGCACCTATACGGATTACCTGAATCTGGCCTGGCTCTATGAGACCGCCGGGCAGCTGGATCAGGCAAAAAGCACCCTGCTGGGAGCTGAGCTGGCTTATCCGGATCAGTATGAGGTTTATCTTCAGCTCTCCTATGTTTCCTATCAGATCGCCCAGGATACCACCCGTTCCCAGCGAAACTACGAGGATACCCGGACCTATTACAACAAGGCTCTGGAGCTGTATACAGCCCAGGGACACTCAGTCAGTGAAAACGCCGACCTTCTGGCCATGGAGCAGATCATCAGAGAGCTCGTGACCGGTGGCTGGCTTAAGCCCTAAACCTTAGCCCTAAATTCCTAAGGAGGAAATCTGACATGAAAAAGAACAAAACGCTCCTGATCGTGCTTCCCATCGCCATTGTACTGGTGGCGGCCATTGTGGTGGGCGCTGTGCTTCTCATCGTAAACAACAATAAACAGGAGAAGTACCTGGAGCAGATGAAGTCTGCCAGCCAGTACCTGCAGAGCGGAGACTACAACAGTCTGATCGACACCTACAAGGCGGCGATTCAGCTGCAGCCCGACAAGCCC
Source organism: uncultured Eubacteriales bacterium (assembly GCA_902783575.1). GTDB lineage: Bacteria > Bacillota > Clostridia > Lachnospirales > Bianqueaceae > RUG760. The sequence goes on along the minus strand of CACZRP010000090.1, from coordinate 73,083 downwards.
GAGCCTTATATCGGTCTGGCTCAGGCCTATATTGCCCAGGGCAACTACGTGGAGGCCGAAGCGGTGGCCCAGAAGGGTTACGATCTGACGAAGGATTCCCGACTGACATCGCTGCTGTCTGAGATCCAGGATTACCGGATCAACGGCACCGCCGATCTGACCCCCGCCGTGACCCCTGAATCACCGGCAGCCACCGGGCAGATTGTCACCGGCACCGACGCGGAAGGCATCGCTCTTCGCGGCGCTACCCTGACCCTGCTGTCAGATTACTGCTATCAGGAATATGTGAATACCTACGGCGACGCTTCTGTGGTTCCCGCCGGGGATGACGGCTACGGAGCCACCTTCAAGGGGCTTTCCGCCACCCTGTACTTTAAGAATACCGCTTCCAACAGGGACATCATCAATGAGCAGACCAGAACCCCTGCCATCAATGTGCGTCCCTACAAGATCGCGATTCTTTCTCCCAGCGTGCTGTTCATCAATTTTGATGGCTATATCAGCTATGAGAAGCTTTGCCAGATTCTGAACACCAAAGCGGCTCCCGCCGAGGATCCGGACCGGGGCGGCTTCTTTGTCCGCATTCCGAGAAGCGGCTATGAGCTGGTGATTGAGACCGATATGGCCGGCAACGTTTACAAGGCCGATCCCGTGATTGAGATCTATCTGAATGATCTGGTGAAGGTGGGCTATGTGAACGACGCTGAAACCTTTGTTCTGGGGTCCCATACCTATACCTATGATGTGACCTCCATCGAGATCGATGGCGAGGATCTGGATCTGACACCTCTTTCCAAGTGCCAGCAGCTGCAGGAGCTGATCCTGACCAACTGTGTCTTCAATGATCTTTCTCCTGTGGCCGACTGCAGCCGCCTGACCACCCTGGTGATCTCCGGCAGCCGCGGCTTCAGAAACCTGTCGGCTCTGGGACGTATGGGCAATCTGTCCGTCCTGTATATCCGCGGATGCACCCAGCTGGATGACCTGTCCGTTATCCCGAATGTGCCTCTGACTCTGCTGGATGTCACCGGCTCCGGCGTTTCCTATGAGAATGCCTATGCCTACAAGGAGAGCCATCAGAACTGCTCCGTCTGGTATGACGACAAGGAAGTGCTGCTTCAGACCGAACAGACAGTAGATCCCAACAACCTTCCTGACGGATATTTCATTCTGGGTTCCCAGACCTTCTCCTATCAGGATACGCTGATCCAGCTGAATGGCGATATCATTACCGATATGGAGCCCCTGAGAAACTGCAAGCAGCTCGCCCAGCTGATTCTGACCAACTGCAGCTTCAATACCCTGGAGCCTCTGACCGGCGCCACCAGCCTGACCGACCTGTACTTTAACGGCAGCTCCGGATTTACGGATCTGACGCCTCTGGGCCAGATGTCCCAGCTGCGCAGCATCTATCTGCACGGCTGCTCTCAGATTAAGGATATCACGCCTCTGGACGGCCTCAACCTGGATGTGCTGGATCTGTGCTACACCGGCCTCAGCTATGAAGTGGCCTATGCTTACAAGGAGAGACATCCTGACTGTCTGGTATGGTATGACAACAAGGAGGTCGTTTTAGGAGAGTAAAGCCATGTTATCGCGTACAGAAGTATTTCTTGACACACAGAACAGGCTATGGGATGACCACCGGCTCCGTCAGCTGACCTATGGAGCGGTATCATCTACCCGGGTGTTTCCTGAGAACTTCGAAATCACCCGGGTATCCGGCATTTCGCCCACCCGCATCAGTGTGACTCAGGAGAGTACCCTGGATGCGGCCCGAAGGCTGTATTTCGCCCAGACCCGGGAAGTGCCCTCCGGCTTTGGGGCGCGGCTGCCGAAGCATATCGCCATCCTGAATTTTGCCAACGGGGTGAATCCCGGCGGCGGGGTGGTCTACGGCGCTGATGCCCAGGAGGAGAGTCTCTGCCGGGCCACGAACCTGTATCCCTGCCTTACAAAGCCGGATGTTTTCGGAGAGTTTTATGACTTCAACAACCGGCGGGATTTCTACTTCAGCGACCGGGTTATCTATTCGGAGAATGTATGCGTCTTCAAAGATGAATACGGCAACATGCTGGATGAGAGCCAGTGGGTTTTCGTGGATGTGATCACCTGCGCGGCTCCGAACATGAATGGCATTATGGAGCCGGATTACGGCAAGCTGGAGAAGGTTTACATGAGCCGGATCCGGAATATCCTGTCTCTGGCGGAGGCCCACGGGGTTCATACCCTGGTGCTGGGCGCCTTCGGCTGCGGTGCCTTCATGAATCCTCCGGAGGTGGTGGCGCAGGCCTTTGCCTGGCAGCTGATGAACGGAGATTTCCGCAATACCTTCCGGGAAGTGGTTTTCGCCATCAAGGCGGATGACCAGAGAGGGTACTACAACTATCAGGTGTTTTCCAACTATCTTTACGGCATGCCCGAAAACGGCGGCCGTCCGGAAAAGTGGAAGGGCCATGTCTCCAATGATAAGGTGCCGGGAGTTTCTTCCCTTATCCTGATGATCATGATCCTGTGCATTGTGCTGGCGGTGGGCTTCGGCGTGCTCTTTGGCGTGGGGCTCTATCTGAACTGGTTCAGCAATGCGCTGGTCGCCGTGCTGATGGGTGTCTTGCCCGGTGTATTTATAGGCATGGCCATTCTCTTTACCTGGCAGTTTTTGAAAAACTGAAAATCAGATAATTAAAAAGCTGTTCTTTTCCTCCTGACAGACGCATGTCGGAGGAGAAGGACAGCTTTTTTGCTGGCGGCGGGATAAGGCCTGCCCTGCCGGCGGGCACTATTCTTTGGTGATCTGAAGCTGGTCGCCTAGCAGGATGATCCGATAGGTTTCACCATTTTCTCCGATGCAGGTGAAGCCGTCTTCTGAGGTTTTCAGGCTTGTATATCTGACAGAAGGTGATTCAAAGGCTTCATAGATCCGTCCGGTTTTTCTGTCAACGACGTTGAGATACATGAGGGTATTCTCATCTGGAATGCCTGCTTCCTGAGTGAATAACCAGCCGAAGGCGGCCAGTCCGTTTTTCCCTTTTTGCAGGTCAAGGATCGCGATGCCCTGGCTGTTGTAATAACGGGTATAATCCAATATCCGGTACCACTGCCAGCTTCGTGCCAGCGGTTTTGGTGAAAGCATATTCGGAGCAGATTCCTGATCTGGGTAAATCAGCTGGGGAAGGGCACCGTCTTCACGGATTTCAAATTCCAGATAAGTATCGAAGGCTTTGATATGGATCCGATAGGTTCCTTCTGTCAACGGCTCTTTGAAAAGCTTTAAGGAAAAGGGCTGTCTCTGGATATCGTGTTCTTCAAGGGTCAGTCCCAGGGCCGGAAAGCTCAAATGGTCCTTGAAAGGAACCGGTTCCCACTGATCCTTTTGAATCTTTTTCTCAAAAGAGCAGAAGGTGCCGTAAGTGATTTCTCTATCCGTGGGATTTTCATAAACGACATAGAGGCATTCGGCCTCCGGGGAAAGAATGGTTTCCGCCAGATATATTTTAAAAACGGATTCTGACTCTCCGGCAGAGCGGCAGCCTGCGCAGGTGAATATGGTTAGCAGGAGAGACAGAGTCAGGCATAAAAATCTAAAACTTTTCATGATTTCCTCCTTCCAATTAAGGAAGCTATGAAATGATTATACCATAGACAGAGCGGAGAAAACAGATGGCGATTTTTTGAGAAATTGTAATTTAAATTATATAATCCGCTTGACAAATTCAAGAAAACGAGTATAATGATCCATAGAAAAGGAAAAGGAGTGAAGAAGATGAGACGGGGACAGAGTCAGGAGAAGAGCGTGTATTCCCTGGTGCTGAGCGATGAGGTGATCCGGGCTGTGGACCGGCTGGCCTACCAGATGAACACCAGCCGCTCCAACATGATCAACCAGATTCTGGCGGAATATACATCGCTGCTGACGCCGCAGAAGCGGATGGAAACCGTGTTTTCGGAGATACAGAATCTGCTTTCCGACACCGGCTTCCAGCTGCTGATGAAGCCTTCAGACAGCATGCTGTCTCTTCGGCAGGCGCTGAACTATAAGTACAATCCCACTGTCCGCTACAGCATTGAGCTCTTAAGAAGCGGTGCAGAGGCCAAGGTCCGGCTGAAGGTCATCCTGCGGAGCCAGAATCAGACGCTGATCCACTATCTGAACCAGTTCTTCAGTCTCTGGCAGCAGCTGGAGGTGAAGGTAGGAGGCATCGGCAAGCGCTGGAGCATTGAGGACACGAAGTATGTCAGAGAGCTTATGCTGCCCGATGAAAATGTCTCGGATGAAGACTTTGGACAGATGATCGCTTCCTACATCCAGGCCCTGGATCAGGGCATGAACACCTTTTTTGACTATCTGGAGGATCCTTCCTCCGCCGTCAGAAGTACGGAAGCCGTATACAGAGATTATCTTTCCGGAAAGGGAGGTTTAGTATGAATACACAGAAATTGACACAGAAGAGTCTGGAAGCCATCCAGACCGCACAGAAAATCGGATCGGAAAATCACAATCAGGAACTGCAGCAGGAGCATGTGCTGCTGGCGCTGGTACAGCCCCAGGATGGGCTGATCCGCCAGATGCTGGGGCAGATGGGTGTGGATACCGCTGCCTATGAGCGGGCCCTTAGCGAACAGGTGGACCGTTTCCCGAAGGTCACCGGGACCTCGGCACCCCTGAGCCAGGTTTATGTCAGTCAGAACCTGAATGACGCCCTGAATGAGGCGGAGAACCAGGCTGACCAGATGAAGGATGAATATATCTCCGTGGAGCATCTGATGCTGGGTATCCTGAAGAAGCCCAGCGTCAATGTGAGGGGGCTTTTCGGCACCTTCCATATCACGGAAGCGGCGTTTCTGAATGTGCTGAAGGAGGTCCGGGGCAACACCCGGGTCACCTCCGAGAATCCCGAAGATACCTATGATGTGCTGAAGAAATACGGTCAGGACCTGGTGGAGCTGGCCCGCCAGCAGAAGCTGGACCCGGTCATCGGCCGTGACAGCGAGATCCGAAGCGTCATCCGGATTCTGTCCAGAAAGAGCAAAAACAATCCTTGTCTTATCGGTGAGCCCGGTGTCGGTAAAACCGCCATCGCGGAGGGCCTGGCCCAGCGAATTGTCCGGGGCGATGTACCGGATAGCCTGAAGGACAGAAAGATCTTCTCCCTGGATATGGGCGCGCTTATCGCCGGCGCCAAGTACCGGGGCGAGTTTGAAGAGCGTCTGAAGGCTGTGCTGAATGAGGTGAAAAAGAGTGAGGGACAGATTATTCTGTTCATCGATGAGCTGCACACTATTGTGGGCGCCGGCAAGACGGAAGGCTCCATGGATGCCGGCAACCTGCTGAAGCCCATGCTGGCCCGAGGCGAGCTGCACTGCATCGGTGCCACCACTTTGAATGAGTACCGTCAGTATATCGAAAAGGATGCGGCTCTGGAGCGTCGTTTCCAGCCGGTGATGATTCCCGAGCCCTCCCTGGAGGACACCATTGCCATCCTGCGTGGTCTGAAGCAGCGTTACGAGGTGTTCCACGGAGTGAAGATTCAGGATCAGGCTCTCATCGCCGCAGCCACTTTGTCCAACCGTTATATCACCGACCGGTTCCTGCCGGATAAGGCCATTGACCTGGTGGATGAGGCCTGTGCCATGATCCGAACCGAGATGGATTCCATGCCCACAGAGCTGGACGAGATCCAGCGGAAGATCATGCAGCTGGAGATTGAGGAAGCCGCCCTGAAAAAGGAAACGGATCAGATTTCCCTGGAGCATCTGGCGGACATCCGCAAGGAGCTGGCGGATCTGAGAGATCAGTTCAACAGCATGAAGGCCAAATGGGAAGGAGAGAAGCATTCCATCGGCAAGGTTCAGCAGCTGAGGGAAGAGATCGAGCAGGTGAATGCCGATATCGAGCGGGCCGAGCGAAGCTACGACCTGAACCGGCTGGCGGAGCTGAAATACGGAAAGCTTCCGGCTTTGAAAAAACAGCTGGAGGAAGAAGAGAAGGCGGCGGAGCAGAGTTCCGGTCATGAAAACGGCAGCCTGCTGAGAGACCGGGTCACCGAGGAAGAAATCGCCAAAATTGTGGGCCGCTGGACCGGCATCCCGGTGAGCAAGCTGGTGGAAAGCGAAAGAGAAAAGCTGCTGCATCTGGATGATGTGCTCCATCAGCGGGTCATCGGACAGGATGAAGCGGTGCAGAGGGTCTGCGACGCCATTCTCCGTTCCCGGGCTGGCATCAAGGATCCCAACCGTCCCATCGGCTCCTTCCTGTTCATGGGTCCCACCGGTGTGGGTAAAACCGAGCTTGCCAAGGCTCTGGCAGCAGCCCTGTTTGATAACGAGAAGAACATGGTCCGTATTGATATGAGTGAGTATATGGAGAAATACTCCGTATCCCGTCTGATCGGAGCGCCTCCCGGATATGTGGGCTACGATGAGGGCGGCCAGCTGACAGAGGCGGTGCGCCGCAGCCCCTACAGCGTGGTGCTGTTCGATGAGATTGAAAAGGCTCATCCGGATGTATTCAACGTACTGCTGCAGGTACTGGATGACGGCCGTATCACTGATTCCCAGGGCCGTACCGTGGACTTTAAGAATACCATTATTATTCTTACCTCGAACCTGGGATCCCAGATGATCCTGGAGGGCATTGATGAGCAGACCGGGGAGATTTCCGAACAGGCCAGAGAGGGCGTGGAGGCTCTGCTGAAGCAGTCCTTCCGTCCGGAGTTCCTGAACCGTCTGGACGAGATCGTGTTCTACAAGCCCCTGACCAAGGATAACATTTCCCATATCGTGGATCTGCAGCTTGCCGAGCTCCAGAAGAGGCTGAAGGATAAGCAGCTGTCGGTTAAGCTCACCGATGCGGCCCGTCAGTACATTATTGACGGAGGCTATGATCCCATCTACGGAGCCCGTCCCCTGAAGCGGTTCATGCAGGCGAAGATTGAAACCCTGCTGGCCAGAAAGATGATTGCTGAGGACCTGGCTCCCGGCACCGAGATTACGGTGGATTATGGTCCGGACGAGCATGGTGAGATGAAGCTCACGGCCAGATAAAAACACGGGAAGACCGGAACCCCAAGGGCTGATAAAAAGCGGAAAGAGATGGCTGAAAAAATGCCATCTCTTTTTTGTTCGGAGCGCTTTTAGGGCTTGCATTGAAGGGCGCTTTGCAGTAAAATAAATTGGTTATATATATAAATAAGTATCACAGATACATAAGTAGTAAAGATATAAAGGATGAGGATATGAAAAAATGGTGGTGGATCATTCCGGTGGTGCTGATTCTCGCCGGAGTGAGCTATTTCTATTATCAGGGATATCAAAAATCATTAACTGAATATCTGCCTGGCACATTTATCAACGGAATCGACGTCAGCGGCAAGAAGCCCGCGGACGTGGACAAGATTCTGAACGAGCCTGCCAGGTCTTTTGTCGTGACCGAAAGGGATGCCAAGACAAGGGAACCCATGACGGAAACCATCGACCTTCGGGCCATGGGCTATACCCAGGTTTTCGATACCCAGGGAGTCCTGAACCGACAGCGTCACGGCACCTGGTTCTATTCCTACTGGGAGGAGAATCATCAGGAAATCAGCTACGAGAAGTTTACCATTGACGAAAACAAGGTCGCCGCCGCTGTGGCCGGCCTGTACTGCATGCAGCCGGAAAACAATGTGGCTCCGGTGGACGCCAAACTGGTGGCGGATAAGGGCATATACAGCATCACGCCCTCCGATGACGGCTGTCAGATTGACAAGGATGCCGCCGCCAAAATGATTCAGGAAGCGGTCATGGCGGAGGAGACCTCCATCGACCTCACCCAGCAGGAAGGGCTCTACGCGGAAGCTGCGGTAAAGACTGATGATGAAGGCCTCCTGGGACAGATGGAGGAATACAACAAGGTCTGGACCAAGACCATTACCATTCCCATGTACGGAGAGGTGAAGGAGGTCATTGACGAGACCCTGCTCCGACGGCTGCTGATCCCCAACGGGTTTGACGTTTCCATCAACGAGACGGAGCTGACCAAATATGTGGATGAGCTTTTCACCAAATACAGTACCTGGAAGGCAAAGAGAAACTTCACCACCTCCAAGGGCAAGACGATTCAGGTAGGTTCGGAGCTGGATATCTTCGGCTACGATCTGGCCAAGCAGGAAACGAAGGACTCCATCCATGAAGTGCTTCTTTCGAAGGAAGACTGCACCGCCGACGCCTACTGGGACGGCGTGGGCCACTGGTCTGACAAGACAGGCAACGACATCGGAGAAACCTATGTGGAAATCTCCATTGCCGACCAGCACCTGTGGTACTACGTGGACGGCAAGCTGGCCATGGAAACGGACATCGTCTCCGGCACCAAGGGCAAAACCGACAGCCCCACGGGCGTCTTCTGCATCTGGGCGAAGCGCACCAAGGTCACTCTGATCGGCGACGATTATCAGACCTTTGTGGAGCTGTGGCTGCCCTTCGACTTTGACGGCACTGGAATCCATGATGCTTCCTGGAGATCCTCCTTCGGAGGAGACATCTACGAGACTAGCGGTTCCCATGGATGCATCAATACTCCCTACAGCTTCTGCCAGCCTTTTTACGATATGATTGAGCTTGAAACGCCAGTGGTGATCTATTAATGAAAAACAGGATTTTACGAATTATTTTCTTTTCAGTTGCCGGTCTGATTCTTCTCTTTTACGCGGGAGGAGCGATCTACACCCAGTTTCTTTTCTTCCCGGGATCGAAGATCAACGGGGTGAACGTGGGGGGCATGAACGCCCAGGAGGCCCAGGAGGCCCTAAATCAGGCAGCGCCTGCCCTGACCATTATCGAGAAGAACGCCGAGACCAGGGAAGAGATGACAGAAGTCATCGAAATGAAGGAGATTGGCTACTGGGAGAACTACGAGACCCAGCCGATTCTGGACGCCCAGCCAGGCCTTGACTGGCCCGTGCTGCTCAGCAAGCCCATTGATGTGGATCTGGAAAAGATGAACTTTATCTACGATCCCGAGCTGCTGGAGGATCAGATCGACGAGCTCTACTGCATGCAGGATCAGAACCAGGTGGCTCCCGTCAACGCCGGCATGGAAGGCGACGACAACAATGCCGTGAGAATTCTGCCTGCTGATGATGGCTGCGAGATCATGGAAGAAAAAGCCCGGATCCTGATCCGAAACGCGGTGGACATGGAAGAGGACAATGTGGATCTTTTCTCCACCTGCTATGTGACCGCCGACCTGTCGGAAGAGGATCAGCTGTTCCAGGCCAAGGCCAAGATGGTGGAAAGCGTCTACAACAAGAAAATCTCCGTGATCCTCTACGATGACGTGACCTACGAAATCGACGGTTCGGAGCTGAGAAAGATTGTCAAAATCAATCCCGATCTTACCTACCGCATCGAGGGAACGGCCCTCATGGACGAGGTGAAAAAGATCGGTGAAAAATATCCCAAGGTGACCCACCGCAGAAGCATTATCACCACCAAAGGAGAGGTGGTCTATGTGGGCCTGCCCGATGATGTCTATGAATATACCTTCGATATCAAGGGGACGTCTGAATCGGTGAGAGAGCAGCTGCTGAAGTTCGGCAATGTTTCCTGCTATGCCTCCTGGACCAGAAACGGAACCCAGGGTCTGAACAAAAATGAGTTTTGCCCCGCTGCCGAATGGGACGGAGGCTATATCGAGATTTCCATCGACGATCAGCATCTGTGGTATTATGACGCCACCGGAAAACTCCGGCTGGAGTCGGATGTGGTTACCGGCGAGAAGGACTGGCTGGATACCCCCTGCGGCGTTTACTACGTCATGAATATGAGCACCCACAATGTGCTTCAGGGCGGCGCCATTTCCGATTACTGGATTGGCTTCATCGGCGGCCAGTACGGCGTCCACGACGCTTACCGCTGGAGAAGAGAATTCGGCGGAGATATTTATACCTGGGACGGTTCCCACGGCTGCGTGAATATGCCTCTGGAAGAAATGGAGGAGCTTTACGAGCTGGTGGATATTGAAAAGGAGACGGCGGTAGTCATTTATGAACTCTCGACAGGCAGGTAAAAAGAAGCCCAAGCACTTTAAGAAGAAGCCAAAGAATCCGCTGAAGCTGATACTCTTTGATCTGGTTGTGATTCTTCTGATTTACGGCGGAGGCGTGGCCCTTTCCTACCTTCGCTTCTGGCCGGGCACCACGGTGAACGGACAGGAGGTGGGCATGATGGATGCCCCGGCGGCGGAAGAGGTTCTGCAGCAGATCCGTCCGGAGATGACCATCATCACCGAAGATACCGGCAGCGGCCAGCCCCGGCTCCAGACCCTGAATCTGGAACAGGTGGGCTATATGGCTTCCTACGATACCCAGAAGCTTTTGCTTTCACAGCCCCATTTTAACTGGCCCCGGCTGCTGACGGCCGAAAAATCCTACAAGCTGGAAAAAACAGGCGATACCCATGACTCCGGCAAGGTACTTCAGGTGTCTCAGGTCATCGGCAGCACCCTGGATATTGAGCGGACCTCGGAGCTGCTGGAGACAGCCATTGAGCAGGAAAACATGACGGTTTTCCTGGTGAGGGACGGCTTCCTGCTGGACCGGGAAATGACGGATGAGGAAAAGCTGACCCTGGCGGGACAGATCATGCATGTCTATGATAAGGATCTGAAAATCCATGTCTATGATGATCTGACCATTCCCATCAGCCGGGAGCAGCTGGAGCAGATGGTGACCATGAATGACGACCTGACCTTCACCGTCAACGAAGAAATGGTGGATGAGATCGTCGCGGATCTGGGCAGAAAATATCCCCGGGTCAATAATCACCGGCGGGCCCTTTACAGCGGCTCCGGTAAGATTGTCTACGTCGGGGTGGAGGAGGATGTATTCAACTACACCTTCGATGCGGATCTGACCAGACAGCATCTTCTGGACAGCCTGGTGGCGGCGGAGGATACCCTCTGTCCCGTGGGCTGGATCCGTCAGGCCAGAACCGTCAAAGAGGAAGATATCGATGAGGATTCCACTGTGTTTTCCGAGCCTTCCATTCCGGGACTGACGGTGAACGAGTTCGGTGTGGGCACTCCCGCCGGCGGAACCTATATTGAGATCTCCATTGACGATCAGCATCTGTGGTACTACGAGAGGGGCGAGCTGATCCTGGAATCGGATGTCATTACCGGTTACCAGGGCATCTGGGATACGCCCTGCGCGGTCTTCAGCGTATGCAACAAGGATGAGGACTGGAACCTGCTGGAGGGCGGTTCCGTGTGCGATTACTGGATAGGCTTCTGGGGACAGACCTACGGCATCCACGACGCTTACCGCTGGAGAACCAAGTACGGCAGTGATTACTATACCTACAACGGGTCCCACGGCTGCGTGAACGCGCCTCTGGAAACCGCCAAGGAGCTTTACGAGCGGGTGGAGATCGGAATTCCCTGTATTGTCTATGAAACGTCACAAGGACGCTGAGTGATCAGCGTCCTTGTTTTATGTGAAATTCAGTTGTAAGGCTGGCCCGTCAGGCTGGCGGTGGCTCAATATCCGATTTTCCGGTCCACGGCGTGGTGCAGTTCTTCCCCGTGGAAATAGCGCTCCATGTTGCGGCAGAAGATATCCACATTGATGTCCGAGGTGTAGCTCAGGGACATGTTGCCGGAGACATGGGGAGTAAGAATGACATTGGGCAGAGAGTAGAGAGGATCATCCTTGGGGAGAGGCTCGGGAGTAAACACATCCAGGGCGGCGCCGGCCAGACGTCCCTCCTTCAGGGCCTCGGTCAGGGCAGCCTGATCGATGGCGGATCCGCGGCCCACATTGACCACGAAGGTCTTGGGGCTCATCCGGCTGATGATCCGGTGGGAGAGGAGACCGTTGGTCTCGTTGGTGGCGGGTACGCACAGGGCCACCACATCCGCGTCCACCACGGCCTCGGCCAGATGATCGGTGGTGCCGATGGAGTCAAAGGCGGGGTCCGCGGCCTTCAGAGTGCGGCGGATGCCGATGATCTTGGAGGCGCCCATGGCCTTTAAGCGGCGGGCCAGGTTGGTGCCGATGTCGCCGGTACCCACAATGACAACCCGGCTTCCGTAGATGGAACGGATTTCTCCCACATTCTTCCAGACCCGCTCCTCCTGAAGATGGACGTATTCCATCTGACGGCGCATCAGCATGAGGATCATCATCACCATATATTCCGAAATGGTGATGCCGTAGGAGCCGTTGGAATGGGTTAGAATAATGCTCTCGGGATGGGCGTAGACGCTGTCAGCCAGATAGGCATCAACACCGGCGGAGGCGGCGTGCAGCCAGCGCAGCTTCTCCGCGTTTTTTATCATGGGAGCAGGAATATAGCCGTAGAGGACCTCGCACTCGCCGATGCCCTGCTCGGTTTCTTCTTTGCTGTGGAAATAATGAATGGTATAGGGCTCCTTGCCCTGAGATATCAGATAGGCGTTGCCCCTGGCCAGGGTATCTTCAATTTTCGCTGCCCGATGGCCCAGATAATCAGCCCAGATTCCGATGATCGGCATCGCGTTTCCTCCTTTGAATATGTTTGGCATTTGATTATTGCCGTTTGTGCAAATCTGTAGATGTATTTCTTTTCTGTTATACAGTATCAGCGAACTTTAGTAAACAGGAGAGTCCGGCTGTTGAAATCGCCCGGCTGATCAAAGACCATGGGCAGACCAGCCTGCATCAGCGCGGCGCCGGAAAACTCCCGGGCAGCCAGACCCTTCGGCAGATCTTCCGTTTTTTCAAGTCTGTAGATGGCCTGAGGATCAAGATCAGTCAGGAATACCCGGCGGGTGACGGGATTGGCTTCCGCCAGCACCCGGTAATAGCAGAGCAGCAGCTGATCGTCGCTGACAAACTGCCAGGCGGCATAGTTGCCTCCATAAACGCTCTCTTTGTCGTAAGGGGAGAGCAGGCGGCTGAAGGAACCCCGGGCGGTCAGGGAACGAATCTGCTTCAGTCTGGTCACATAGGCTTTGGCCGTGGCCAGCTCCTCCGGGGGCAGCTTGGCCAGATCCAGCTCGAATCCGAAGTTTCCGCCGACGGCCACATCCGCCCGCATGCGGAAGGGTGTGACGCGGCCCACCTGATGGTTGGGGCAGGCGCTCACATGGGCGCCCATGGCGGAAGCAGGATACACCAGGGAAGTGCTGTACTGGATCTTCAGCCGTTCCACGGCGTCCGTATCGTCGGAGGTCCAGGTCTGGGGCATGTAATACAGCATGCCGGGGTCAAAGCGACCGCCGCCACCGGAGCAGCTTTCAAACAGTACCTCGGGAAAGGCGGAGGTAACCTCCTCCAGCACCCGGTACAGTCCCAGCATGTAGCGGTGCTGGGTCTCCAGCTGCCGCTCGGGAGGAAGCAGGGCGGAGAAGCTCTCGGTCATGTTGCGGTTCATATCCCATTTAATATAGGAAATATTGGCGCTGGAAAGAATATGCTTCATCATCTGGATGATGAAATCCTGGACATCCTCTCTGGAGAGATCCAGAATCAGCTGATTGCGGCCCAGAGTCCTGGGACGGTTCGGCGCGTGGAGGCACCAGTCGGGATGAGCCCGGTAAAGATCGCTGTCGGGAGAGATCATTTCCGGCTCCACCCAAAGGCCGAATTTCAGGCCCAGCTTGTTCACCTTTTCCGCCAGACCCTTCAGACCATGGGGCAGCTTGACGGGATTCTCATACCAGTCTCCCAGGGCCCGGTGGTCATCATACCGGTTGCCGAACCAGCCGTCATCCATGACCAGCAGCTCTACGCCGATCTCGGCGGCTTTCTTGCCCAGGGCCAGAATCTTGGATTCATTGATATCGAAGTAGGTGGCTTCCCAGTTGTTGATGAGGACGGGACGCTCCCTGTGGGCCCACGGGCTCCGGCAGAGGTAATCCCGGTAGAGGACGTGATAGATGTGGGACATGCCGTTAAGGCCGTCGGCGGAATAAACCAGCACCGCCTCGGGCGTCTGGAAGGATTCGCCGCTTCCCAGCAGCCAGCGGTGGGTCATGGGATTCAGGCCGATGGACAGATGCAGGCTGTCGGAATCGCCTACCTGAGCCTCCGCCAGGAAGCTGCCGCTGTAGATGAGGCTGAGACCGTAGACATCGCCGGAAAACTCGGTGGTCTGGGGGCGGACCAGGGCAATGAAGGGATTTTCCTCATGGCCGGAGGCGCCCCGCTGGGATTCGACACGATAGGTGCCCTGACCCAGAGGCGTTCTTACCAGACGGCGTTCCCGGGCCCAGGCGCCCCGTAAATGAATGACTTCATAGTCCCGACCGAAGAGAGGCAGGGCAGCGGAAGCCATATGGGTCAGGTTCAGAGGAGCAGATCCTCCGTTCATAAGCTTCATGGAACGGGCCAGGGCTCCCGCGATGACTGTATAGGAAAGAACGGCGGAAAGGCCGGTGTATTCGTCTTTCATGTGGATCTGGAGCGTTTCCGCTGCCGGATCCTGGGTGGAAGGCAGGCCTTCCAGAGATTCCTTATGGGGCAGGATCTTATAATCCTGATATTTCAGTGAGGTGATATTGTTGCCGTCGGGCCCGATGGCCTGGAGGGCAGGATCGCCGTACCAGCCGGTGCCGGCGGAAGGCAGCTCCAGGGGCAGATGCTGCTCCAGCTGCTCGAAGGAGGAATTCGAATAAAAGGAAGGAATCAGATAATCAAGATCGGCTTCTGCCGGCTGAGGTCTGCCGAAATACAGATTCAGCAGCCGTCCCTCCCGGACGGCCAGCACGTAGCTGAAATTTTCACAGCTCAGATGGAAAATATGTTTTTCTTTAGATACGAGAATCATATGAAATCTCCTGTGATGAGTATCGTTTCAAAAGCAGTTCTGCTGCAGGTGAAGTCAGCGGCCCGCCACAGCTGAAGCGGTCAGCGCTGCTATTATTTGCGGTTCCGCCGCTGCTGATGGTAAGCTCTTTCTTCCCGCAGGTGGGAGCAGAGGTAAAGGGCGCTCCAGTGCAGGTTGGTGGGAGTCAGCATGGCTTTCAGGACAGCGCCGGACTGGCCCCTGGACTGAATTTTCAGCTGATCCACAAAGTCACTGACTTGGTCGGGATTCATGCCGGTGAAAATCATCATGGGCTCAATCTGGATGTCTGCGGAAGGCATGAGACCCTCAGCGGAAGGCATAGCCAAAGGCGCTGCCTTTGAAAGGGGGTTATCCGGCATGGTACGGTCGCCCTGAAGAATATCCTTCAGAGGGGTCTGGTACTCTTCTTTGGCCACATGGACCAGTTCCTGGCCCATCAGGCCCGCCGTCAGATTGATGGAGGGCAGCAGGGGATGGTTTTCGAGTTCAAAAAGAAGGATCATGGACAGCTCCTGTTCTAAGATAAAAAAGGCCGACCGTATCCGGCCGGCCCTTAGTTTTATGGAAATTATTCTTCTTCTTCAGAGAAGTCTTCTTTTCCGGCGCCGCAAAGCGGGCAAAGGAAATCTTCAGGAAGTTCTTCCCATTTGGTTCCGGCTTCGATATCGTTCTCGATATCGCCCAGTTCCTCGTCATAGACGTAACCGCAGATATTGCAGACGTACTTCATTTGACCTGCCTCCTTCTTCGTTCATTTTTCATGACTATATCATAGAAACGCAGGTACTGCAATCGTTTTTTGAAGCAGTCTGCAAATTATTTTTGTTGACAGATCAGCCTTTCAGATACTTTATGGAAAGTTCCACTGCTTCCAGAGAGGTGCGGCCGATGCTGCGGTCCTGTTCCACCACCAGATAGCCGGCGCCGGATTCTTCGGAGGCCTTGACGATGGAAGGAATATCCTGAAGTCCGTAGCCCACGGGACGGAACTCGAAGACGCCCTTGGACTCTTCTTTCTTCTCCACGCCGATGAGCTCGTACATGCCTTCAGCTTTGCCTTCTTTGTAGAAGTCCTTCAGATGGACCACGGGGCAGCGGCCGGCATATTTGCGGATATATTCGGAGGGATTCTCTCCGGCGACGTTGACCCAGCAGGTGTCGATTTCGGTCTGCAGCAGGTCAGCGGGGATGGCTTCATACATATAGTCGAAGGCATATTTGCCGTCTTCCATTTTGACAAATTCAAAGTCGTGGTTGTGGTAGAGCATGGTCATGCCCATTTCCTTCGCGACTTCGCAGATCTTTCTCATGTTCTCCAGGGTCTGGGGGAAGGCGGGGGTGCCGTGGCGCACATCGTCGTTCAGGTAGGGGAAGGCGATAAATTTGACGCCGATTTTCTGATATTTGGCAATGGTGCCGGCGGGATCAGCCAGGAGCTCCACATAGGGAACATGGGCGCTGATGGCGGGAATGCCTACTTCGTCAAGAATCTGGCGGATTTCACCCGCGGAATAGTTGTAAAGGCCAGCCAGCTCCACAAAATCGTAACCCATATCCTTCAGGGCCTGCATGGTGCCGCGGAAGTCTTTTTCAGCATAATCACGGACAGAATATACCTGTACGCCGATGGGTAAATTAGTCATCATGAGTTTTTCCTCCTTAAACGGAATAAAAAAATTTGCTGAAATAAGTTTACATGAACTCAGGTGCCTTGTCAATGAAAAACAAAGAGAGTATAATGGCCTTTGCTGGTCTCTTAATGAAAAAAATGCGGAGAAAATGTATGAATAAAGATAAGAAAGAAAGTGTCCTTCTGAGCCTGGTTCTGATGCTGGCGGGTATGCTGCTGATTATCAGCGGTTCCATCGCTGTGCCGATCCTGATCCGGCCCCTTTACTATATGCAGATCGGTCCCCTGGGACTGGAGAATGTGACAGTCCAGCTGGCGGAGGGAGCCAGGACCCTCACCCGGGCGGAAATCATCACTGCATACAACGAGATGATGGATTACAGCATCGGTCTCAAGGGCACCTTCAGCACCGGCGTCCTTTCCTTCTCCGAGGAGGGCAGACTCCACTTTGTGGATGTGAGGGGTCTGTTTCTGCTGGACCTGTGGGTGCTGATCATTACCGGCCTGCTGATGCTGTGCTGGGTGATGTTTAAGAAGTATATTCCCCTGCAGCCCAAAAGGATTCTCGGCAAGGGCGCAGGGTTCTGGACCGGAGTTCTGCCGCTGGCGCTCTTCGCGCTGATTGGTATTTTCTGCCTGATCGATTTTAACAAGTTCTTTACGGCTTTCCATCATGTTTTCTTCCCGGGCAAATCCAACTGGATATTTGATCCACGGGTGGATCAGGTCATCAACATATTGCCGGAGCAGGTATTTCTGAATTTCATGCTGATGATCGTCGCGCTGATTCTTATCAGCTGTCTGATCCTGATTATCAACGGCTGCAGAAAGAAGAAATCAATAGAATAAAAAAAGCAGACCCCCGAAGACAGCGCGAAGCATGGCCTCAGGGGTCGCTATAACGAAGGGAATCAGGAGCGCCTTATGGGCGCTTCTTTTTAGTGATGGAACAGTCTCAGGCCGGTGAAGCACATGACCATATCGTGGCCATCTGCGGCGGCGATGACGTTGTCATCACGGACGGAACCGCCGGGCTCGGCGATGTATTTGACACCGCTCTTGAAGGCGCGTTCCACATTGTCGCCGAAGGGGAAGAAGGCGTCGGAGCCGAGAATCACATCGGTGTTCTGGGCCAGCCAGGCTTTCTTTTCCTCGCGGGTGAAAACGGAGGGCTTTTCGGTGAAGGTCTTCTCCCACACGCCGTCCGCCAGCAGGTCCTCGTACTCGTCGCCGATGTACAGGTCGATGGCGTTGTCACGGTCGGGACGGCCGATATCCTCGCGGAAGGGCAGGTTCAGCACCTTCGGGCTCTGACGCAGCCACCAGTTGTCAGCCTTCTGGCCGGCAAGGCGGGTGCAGTGAATACGGGACTGCTGTCCGGCGCCGATACCGATGGCCTGACCATCCTTGACGTAGCAGACGGAGTTGGACTGGGTATATTTCAGAACAATCATGGAGATGGCCAGATCCAGCTTGGCCTCCTCGGGCAGGTTCTTGTTGGCGGTAACAATATTGGAGAAGAAATTCTCGTCGATGACGAGCTCGTTACGGCCCTGTTCGAAGGTAACGCCGAAGACCTGTTTTCTCTCCAGGGGAGCGGGCACATAGTCGGGATCAATCTGCAGGACGCAGTAGCCGCCCTGTTTTTTCTTTTTCAGCATTTCCAGAGCCTTGGGCTCGTAGCCGGGAGCGATGACACCGTCGGAAACCTCGCGGCGGATCAGGCGGGCAGTGGCTACGTCACAGACATCGGAAAGGGCGATGAAATCGCCGAAGGAGCTCATACGGTCGGCACCGCGGGCACGGGCATAGGCGGTGGCCAGGGGAGTCAGGGTTTTGACATCGTCAACCCAGTAGATCTTTTTCAGGGTATCGCTCATCTCGCGGCCAATGGCAGCGCCGGCGGGGGAGACATGCTTGAAGGAGGTGGCTGCGGGCAGACCGCTGACCTTCTTCAGTTCCTTAACCAGCTGCCAGCCGTTCAGGGCGTCCAGCAGGTTGATGTAGCCGGGACGGCCGTTCAGGACGGTGATGGGAAGATCAGTGCCGTCTTCCATGAAGACTCTGGCGGGTTTCTGATTGGGGTTGGTACCGTACTTGAGCTGAAGTTCGTTCATGATGGATTCCTTTCCTGCAGAATTACTGATTCTTGTTGACGATGCGGGTTTCATATTTGCCGGTGGCAATGTCGATGTAGCGGACGAAGAGGGAAACCTTGTTGTCCTCGTTCAGGTTGTCCCAGACCAGAGAGGTCATTTCATCGATGGAATCGGGAATCTCAGCCACGGGAGTGGGCTCGCCTTCAAAGCTGGGCAGGGGATCTCCGTCGGAGCTGTAGGTATGGATGAAGCGGCCGATGCCGGCTTTCGGATTGGTATAGGCGAAGTTCTGACGCAGAGTGGAGGCGGGATCTCCGTCGTCGGATTTCAGAATGGACATGGCGTAGTTATATTTGCCGCCGTCGATGTGCATGATGCCGCTGATACGGGGAGTGTAGTTGGGGGCATCGGGCTCGAAGGTGCGGGTGCGCAGCGCCTGTTCAAATGTCTGCTGCTTGTCCATCAGGTCGTAGATGGTGTCGGTCTGATCGCCGTTGGTGACGATGGTTTTGTTGCCCAGGACCCGGACCGGCGCGTAGATAATCAGGCTGGGATCCACAAGCTTGGAAGGATCAAAGGCTTCGGTACGGATACCTTCGCCGTCTTCCACAAAAATACGGTTGCGGGAATTCACGCTGCGGCCCATGATGAAGTAGGCGGTGACTGCCTTGGTGCCGTCCTTGGACAGGCCCATAATGATGCCGCGGCCGGGATAGGTATTGCCGGAGAGTTCTTTCGCTAAGCAGACTGGTTTCATAAATACCTCCAAATATAATTCAGAAAACTGTGATAATGGTAACATGAGACAAACCAAACTTCAATGCACACAAATGATGAAAAAAGAAAGGGCAGATGCCCATCCTTGGATATTTTTCTTTTGAGATACCTTGACAGGCGAGGTATATCGTGATATGATGGGCACAACTTCAAGGATGCGATGGGCGCAGCGTCAAGGATTTGATGGGCGCACATTCAAGGAAAGAGAGAGAACAAGATGTCAATCACGGGAGATCTGATCCGTGGCCATACGGATACCATTATCCTGGCTCAGCTTATCAAAGAAGACAGCTATGGCTATCAGATTAACAAGGCGATCCTGGACAAGACGGAAGGCCGATACGAACTGAAGGAGGCTACCCTGTATACCGCCTTTCGGCGGCTGGAGAGCGCGGGGCTGATTTCCTCCTACTGGGGAGATGAGAACACCGGCGCCCGGCGGCGGTATTACCGGATTACGCCAGCGGGACGGAACGCGTTTACGCAGATGAAGAACGAATGGGAAGAGGCTAAACTGACGATAGAAAAACTGGTGGAGGTGCAGGAGTGATGGAAGAAAGACTTCGTTTGGAAGAGCAGCTGAAGCAGCATATGGACCGCCTGTTCGCCGCCGCTCCGAAAACCCGGGAGGCGGATGACCTGAAGGAAGAGATGCTTCAGAATGTGATCGATAAATACCATGATCTGCTGGCAGAGGGAAAGGCTCCGGAGGAGGCATACCGCACCGCCATCCGCGGCATCGGCGATATTTCCGGGCTGATCAGCCAGCTTTCCGGGGGTACAAGGGGCGCTGGTAATGGATCCGCCGGCAAAGCGTCCGGCGCTGGTCAGGCTTTGAATGGCGCGGGCAGCCGCTTTGAATCCTTTATGGGCAATTCCCAGCCGGCTTCCTCTTCACAGCCCTTCGAACCGGCCAGAAGCGGCCTGAGTCCCCAGACAAAGAAAGCCATTTGGATTATCCTGGGCGTGGTAGCCGCCGTTATATTGATTTGGCTGCTGGGCTGGAAAATATTCTTTGACAATTATGCCTACCGGCATGAGACTGGTACTGCCTCTGAAAAGACGGAGAGCGCCTCCGAGGGGCAGGGAAGCCAGGCCCAGGTGTCGCAGGCATCGTCCCAGCGCTTCGAGGATGTGACGATCCGTAAAATTAAGATCGAATGGGTGGCGGGCGAGATCGAAATGATTCCCGGCGACTGCGCCTCTTTTGAAGTGAAGGAGCCGGAAGGAATCGAGCAGAAGTACAAGACCGTCTACGAGCTCAGCGGCGATACGCTGGTCATCAAGGAATATGATCAGTCCTTTGAGTTTTCACTGGGAATCAACCTCAATACCATCACCAGCATGGCTTCCAAACACGTGATGGTGACAGTGCCTGAAACCGTGGAGGAGGTGGAGATCGAAACCGTATCCTCGCCGGTGATGATTTCCGGAGATATCAGTCTGAAAAAGCTGGATGTGAAGATGGTTGCCGCCGATGTGAACGTGGCAGGCGTGACCGCCAGGGAGATCGAAGTGGAAGGTGTTTCCGGCGATTTCAGCATGGAGCTTCTGCCGGGCGCTGAGAAGGTGGAAATCGAAATGATCAGCGGAGATATCAATCTGTATGTACCGGAGGAACTGGGCTTCACGATGGAGACAGAAAGCGTGTCCGGCGATACCAACGTCAGCGTATCTGTCACCAACCGGGGTGACACGATGATTGCCGGCGATGGTTCCTGCAAAATCAGCCTGGAAACCGTCAGCGGAGAGATGAATATCCGGAAGCTGGACCGCTGAGGCTGGAAGACTGGAGCCCTGAGGCCGCCTAGGAAATCGTGAAGGCCGGCCGCCTGGCAAGACGCAAAGACTGGTCTCGCTCTTGACAGGGAAGAAGAGTTATCTTATAATTGACTCCATAAAACAATAGAGTTCTGCGAGGAGAACTAATATGGCTGATTATATTATTGCGACTTCTTCCACCTCCGATCTGCCCCGCACCTGGCTGGATAAGCATCAGATTCCCTTTATCGCGTATTCCTATACGGTGGGGGATCAGCTCTTTGAAGATGACTGCAGAGAAGAGAGCCGACAGAAGGTATATGAGGGCATGCGCCGGGGAGATCTTTTAAAGACCTCCATGATCAATGAACAGGAATACTTTGATTTCTTCCGGGTGCTGATGTCTTCGGGAAAGAATGTCATCTTCCTGGATATGTCCCAGAAAATGTCCGCTTCCTACACCAACTGCGCGGAGGCGGCAGAACGGATCCGGACCGAGTTCCCCGCACAGCAGCTGTATGTTATGGATACCCGCTGCATCTCTGGCGGCCTGGGCCTGCTGGTGGAGGAAATGATACTCCGGATGGAAGAGGGCATGAGCTTTGATGAAGTCATCCGCTGGGGAGAAGAGAATAAACTGAAAATCGCCCACCGGTTTACAGTGGACGATCTGAAATATCTGAAAATGGGCGGCCGTGTGTCCAACGCTTCAGCGCTGGTGGGTTCTCTGCTGAACATCAAGCCGGTGCTGTATGTGCCGGACGGAGGAACTCTGGATGTGGTGAAGAAAGCCCGGGGCCGCAAGGCAGCGCTGAACTCGATTCTGTCCGGCGTGCTGCACGACCTTTCCGGTGAGGATATTTCCGGGAAAAGGATTCATATCCTTCAGGCGGACTGCCGGGAGGATGCGGCTTTCATCCGGGATGGAATTAAACAGGCCCATCCGGAAGCGGGAGAGATCACCATCACTTCTCTGGGCGTGGTGATCGGCGCTCACTGCGGTCCGGGTCTGCTGACTGTCTTTTATCTTTGCAATGGACGCAACCCGGAATAATCAGGTAAATAGGAATAGCACAATAAGCTTTCGACAATCTGAAGGGGCACAGAAATGTGTCCCTTTTTCGTGCTTTCATGAAGATTTCCTGATATAAGCAGTTTTTCATTATTTTTCTTTTTTCTGCTTATTTTTCGTAATGTAGGTTTCCTGATATTGGCAGTTTCTCACTATCTTGTTTTTTTAAGTCAGGTGAGGCTGCCTTGTTGTAATGAACTTTTCATCTATATAAGAAATCTTCATTACAAAAGCAGGCTGCGTCAGGCGGATGATCATGAGAAACTGCCTCATGCGTGAAATCATCATTACTCAAAAAAATCCTGTAATGATAAACTGCCTGTAGGGTGAAATATTCACTACAAAAATGAGGCGATCATGAATCATTCCTGATATGAGTATTTTTTCATTACGGACATCATCTGTAAAGAAGACCGCCGTATGTAAAAGAGCAATGCAATCGAGGAGATTTCCAGATACTTGCAGTTTTCCTCGAATTTGCGAACTTTTTCTCTTTTTTTGTCGAGGATATTTCCTGCCACATGCAGTTTTCCTCGATCCTGATTTTCGAAGCCAGGCCATGAGGCTCTGGCTTCGAGGATTTTTCAGCTATACAGGAAAATTCCTCGAAAAAATCAAGTTGACGTGGATTGGTGTTCGAGGAAAACTGCCTCAGAATTGAAATCTCCTCGAAACATAAAAATGCTGTCGAGGAAAACTGCGTCATACGTGAAAAATCCTCGACAAAAAACGGGCGATCGAGGATTTTTCATAAATATGGCAAATTTCCTCGACAGCCTGGCGTGAACAGGGACAGGATATCTTAACGGCGGACATCTGCAGTGATGAGACATCTGCTATGGCAAAACAGAAAAGCGGCCTGAAAATGTCAGACCGCTTTTTGAGCAATAAAAAGTGGAGCATAGGGGACTTGAACCCCTGACCTCCTGAATGCCATTCAGGCGCGCTCCCAACTGCGCCAATGCCCCGTGCGAGAATGTATTATAGCAAAGATCAGAATCAAAGTCAACCCCCATTTTTTTTATAATTAGATGGGTTTTTTGATTAGCAATATATAATAATTGTACTTGCAGGAGGATTAATTTATTCATATAATAAAAGCATCTATACCCGAATTTCTCGAAGGAATTGATATATGCTTCTTGAAAAATACAATAGCCTGAAACTGGGCTGGCTGCATGATTCGATTTTTTTCATTGTGGCTGTGGTGGGCGTGTTTTTATTGTTCCGATTTGTGATCGAGCGCGTCGGCCGAGGCTGTGGATGCGGGCTCCTATCCGGTGAACCCCGTAGGCACTCCTGTGATTACGGATGAAAACGGTTCGGATGTAACAGAGGAATTCCTGGTGCATCTGGAGCCCGGAACCCTGCAGATCCAGCCCAGGCAGGTACGCCTGGTATCGGGATCCGCCGAGCATGCCTTCAATGGCCGCAGCATTTCCAACAATACTGTGACAGTGGAGGGAGACGGCTTTGCCCAGGGCGAAGGCGCTTCCTATACCTTTACCGCCAGCCGCTCCATGGTGGGCATCAGCGAGAATGTCTTCACCTATGAGCTGAACAACGGCACCAACGCAGCCAACTATGTGATTACCGCCGAATACGGCAGCCTGACCATCCGCAACAGAGACGCGGCATATGAGATTACCGTGACCGCCAACAGCGGCAGCTTCCTCTACGATGGTACGGAAAAAACTGTGGAGGGTCTGGCAGCCACCCGGTTCGAACTGGAGGGAGTCAAATATGAGGTTACCGGCCTTACCGCCAGAGCCTCCGCCACCGACGCCGGAGAGTATACGGTGAAGGTGACCGGTATTCCGAAGATCGTCGATGAAAAGGGCAATGACGTTTCCAGCCAGTTCACCGTCAGGAGCCTTGACGGCAAGATGACCATCATGCCGAGGCGGGTGACCATTATGTCCCAGACCCTGAGCAAGCCCTACGACGGAACAGCGCTGTATGACAGCAATGTCACCGTGGGCGGCGACGGATTCGCCCCGTCCGAGGGAGCCTTCTTCATCTCCCGGAGCCAGCTGATTCTGCCTGGCAGCGTGGACAATGTCTTTGAATGGATCCTGAAGCAGGGCACGAAAGAACAGAACTACATCTTCACCACTCAGTTCGGACGCCTGAATGTGACGCCGGCCGAGGCGGAGATTACTGTGGTGCTGACACCCGAGAGCGTCACTGTTCCGGAGAACGGAGAGGAGCAGGAGGTTACGGGCTTCACCACTACCACCTTCGAGGTGGATGGACAGACCTATACCGTCGAGGGAGTACAGACGGTGACTTCCGGCAAGGAGCCCGGCACCTATACTTCCAAGATTATCGGCACCCCCAAGGTGTACGATGCCGATGGCCGCGATGTCACCGACCAGGTGGCGGTGGTCATCGAAAACGGAACCCTGACCATTGAGGCACAGGCACCCGTGGAAGAAATTGCGGAGCCCACCATTCCTCTGGCCAAGGCGCCCGCCGGCTACTGGGCCCTCGTCAATCTGATTCTGGTGATTGTCACTGCCTTTGTGATGATTTATCTGTTCTTTGTCTATGTCTTCGTCAAGAAGAATAAAGAGGACGAGGAGAAACAGGAAGAAATCGAAGAGGAAGAGACCGAGGAGGAGAGAAGAAAGCATATCCGGCTCACCTGGCTCAGCGTGATTCCTGTGATCGGTTCCGCCCTGGCCTTCATCCTGACGGAGGATATGTCCAATACCATGAGGCTGCTGGACAAGTGGACCATTCTCATGGTCGTGATTCTTCTGATTCAGCTGGCCCTTGCATATTTCTGCATGAAAAAGGGCAAAGAAAAAGAGGATGACAAATTGGAAAAAGCGTAATTGGTTCCTCTGGGCTATGTAATTCCCTGAGAATTTGTGCTACAATGACAGAATCAAATATCGGAGGAGACGTTATGGACCCAAAGAAGAAAAAAGTCTTTCTGATCCTGTGGGTTGGTCTTCTGATCCTGATCCTTGCCGCGGTTTTCCTGGTGCCCTCGGTGACGAAGCACGAGAGCATCCAGGAGGCCATGAAGGACGCGGTGCTTCACGAAACCAACCGGATCCGTTTCCTGGGGATGGAGGTGAATCCATCCCTGGCCTCGGACTGGATTATTATGGCGGTACTCCTGGTGGGAGCACTGCTGATACGGATTTTTGCCATTCCGAAGTTTCAGACGGTACCGGGAAAATTCCAGACCCTCATTGAGACCCTGGTGGGCTTCTTCACGGATCTGGCGAAGCAGAACAGCCCCCACAAAAACCGTTTTCTGGGTGGTTATCTGCTGTTTGCCGGCATCTATATTTTCTTCGGAACCTGCTTTGAACTCTTCGGAATCCAGTGGCTGACCACTGAGGGACACAGCATTGCCCTGCCGGCACCCCTGTCCGATATCAACGGGGCCATCGCCCTGGGCTGTCTGTCTTACGGCGTGATTCTGTTCGGCGGACTGATCTGCAACGGACTGAAGGGCGCGGGACAGGCCCTGAAGGACTTTTCCCTTCCCATATCCATGAGCTTCCGTCTCTTCGGAGCGCTGCTTTCGGGACTGCTGGTCACCGAGCTGGTGTACTTCACCATGAGTCTGAGCTTTGTGGTCCCTGTGCTGGTGGGTATTATGTTCACCCTGCTGCACGCCATTATACAGGCCTATGTACTGACAATGCTTACCTCCGTTTTTTACGGGGAAGTAACGGAACGACATATCAAGAAAAAAGAGGTAGCCAAATCATGAAAACCACGCTGAAAAGAATTCTTGTTGCCCTGCTGATTGCTGTTATGATGGCAGGCATGACCGTTCCCGCGCTGGCCGCGGAGGGAGAAGGAGAACCCATTCCCACTGAGGCCGCCCTGGCTCAGGCGGAAGCCTCCACCACCAATACCAAGGCCGTGGCGGCCGCCATTACCATTGCTGTGGCAGCCGGTGCCGGCGCTCTGGCCATGGCCATGGCCATTTCCAAAGCCTCCGACGGCATTGCCCGCCAGCCGGAAGCCCAGGGCAGCATAAGGACAACCCTCATGCTGGGTCTGGTTTTCATTGAAACCGCTATTATTTACGCGCTGATCGTCGCCATACTGATTGTATTTGTCCTTTAATCCCACGTCCATGGTAAGGAGGCTGACATGCCCTTAAACATTGATTTTCAGCAGGTGCTGCTGCATCTGTTCAATTTTGTCATCCTCGGCGGCGGACTGTATTTTCTCCTTTACAAGCCTGTAAGAGAGTTTATGGAGAAAAGGGAGAAGACCATCCGGGATCAGATGGATGAAGCAAAGAAGGTCTGGGAAGAGGCCGAGGCCGTCATGGCGGACTATCAGCAGAAGATTACCCAGGTGAACGAAGAGATCCGGAAGAAACAGTCCGAAGCTGAGCAGAGAATCGCCGCCGAGCGCAAGGAGATGGAGGAGGAAGCCAAAAAGGCTGCCGCCGATTATCTCAAACGGGCCCGTCAGGATGCGGAAAAGGAACGGAGCGTCATGATGGAAGAGGCTCATAAGGAAATCCGGTCCATCGCCGCCGAAGCCGCCGAGAAGCTGGTGAGAGAATCCGTCAGCGGCGTCTATGATGAGTTTCTGGAGAACGCTGCCAACGATAGGAGATAAGCGCCATGAGTGAAAATTTTGAGCGCCGCGTCATCCATGCCCTGATCCGTTCCGCCCAGCCCCCCACCAGGGAGCAGCGGGAAAAACTCGTTCATTTCCTGGCCAGCCGTTATCACGGTGAAATCCGCATGTCCTGGGACAAGGATCCCTCGGTGGTGGATGGCTTTATTCTGACCGCCGGGTCCGATGTCTATGACTGGAGCATCGAAGGACGTCTCCAGCAGATGAAGAATCAGATCAACTCCGCGCCGGAGAGGCCCGGGGTTTCCGTCATCAGCCTGATCCGCGAAAGCGTTGAGAATTTCCGCATGGTAGCGGAGCCCACGGAGGTGGGAAAGGTGCTGACGGTGGGAGACGGCGTCGCCACGGTGGGAGGCCTGCAGGGCGCCTGCTATGGCGAGATTATCGCCTTTGAGAACGGCATCAAGGGCATGGTCCAGGACCTGAAGAAGGATTATATTGGCTGTATCCTGTTCGGCAGCGATGAACCCATCAAAGCCGGCGGCAAGGTATACCGGACCTATCATCAGGCCGGGATTCCTGTAGGAGACCAGCTGCTGGGCCGGGTGGTGGATCCCCTGGGACAGCCCATCGACGACATGGGCCCCATCCGCACCGAGGGCTTCCGTCCGCTGGAATGCAAGGCACCGGGCATCATTGACCGGCAGCCGGTGGACAGGCCCATGGAGACCGGTCTTCTCTGCATTGACGCCATGTTTCCCATTGGCCGGGGGCAGAGAGAGCTGATCATCGGCGACCGGCAGACCGGCAAGACCACCATTGCCCTGGATACCATTCTGAATCAGAAAGACAAGGATGTGATCTGCATCTATGTGGCCATCGGACAGAAGAACAGCTCCGTGGCCCAGACGGTGGAGACCCTGAGAAAATATCAGCTGCTGAACCAGTGCATCGTGGTGGTGGCAGGGGCCAGCGATCCTGTACCTATGCAGTATATCGCTCCCTATTCAGGCACCGCCATGGGAGAATATTTCATGCACAAGGGGAAGGATGTGCTGATCGTCTATGACGATCTTTCTAAGCATGCCACCAGCTACCGGACCATTTCCCTGCTGCTGGGCAGATCCCCCGGCCGGGAAGCCTATCCGGGCGATATCTTTTATCTGCATTCCCGGCTGCTGGAGCGTTCCGCCCATCTGTCCGACGAACTGGGCGGCGGCAGTCTGACAGCTCTTCCCATTGTGGAAACCCAGGCGGGGGACGTTTCCGCCTATATTCCCACGAATATCATTTCCATCACCGACGGCCAGATTTTCCTGGAGAGCGACCTGTTCTTCTCCGGTCAGCGGCCGGCGGTCAATGTGGGTCTGTCCGTATCTCGTGTGGGAGGCGCGGCTCAGACCAAAGCCATGAAATCCGCCACCGGCACCCTGAGGCTGGATCTGTCCCAGTATCGGGAGATGCAGGTGTTTACCCAATTTGACTCGGATCTGGATGATCTGACCAAATCCCAGCTGGAGTACGGCCGGTGCCTGATGAGGCTGTTAAGGCAGCCCCAGCACAGCCCCCTGACCAACGAGCAGCAGGTGATCCTGCTGGTCTGCGCCCTGGGACATAAGCTGCAGCATCTGGATCCCCGGACCCTGGACCGGGTGAAGGTTACCCTGATTAAGGAAATCGAGGACCGGTATCCGGAGATTATTGTTTCCCTCAGTGACGGGAAAAAGCTCACCCAGGAGGAAGAATCTTCGATTCTTTCCGCCTGTGATGAGATTCTGAAGGAAGTGGTCTGATGGCTGGCACCAGAGAGATCCAGAACCGCATCAGCTCCGTGGAGGACACCCGGCAGATCACCAACGCCATGTATCTGATCGCCTCCATGAAAATGCGGAAGGCCAAGAAGGAGCTGGATGGCACCAGACCCTACTTCGAGGCCGTCAGCAAGGAGATTAAACGTGTTTTCCGAACCGCCGGCAATGTCAAAAGCCGCTATTTCTTCCCGCTGGATGACAAAGAGCCCACAGGGGGAACCTATGGGCTGCTGGTAATCACGGCGGACAAGGGGCTGGCAGGCCCCTACAACCAGAACGTGCTGAAAAAGGCTGAGAATATCCTCCGGGCCCATCCGGACACCAAGCTTTTTGTGGTGGGCGAATACGGAAGACAGTATTTTCAGCGGCGCAAAATTCCGGTGGAGAAAAATTTCCAGTATACAGCCCAGAATCCCACCTTCAGCCGGGCCAGAGAAATCTGCCTGTCCATGCTGACTCCCTTCGATGAGGGAAAGATTCAGAAGCTGTATATTCTTTATACGGACCTGGTCAACGGCATGAAAACCGAGCCGGTATTCACCCGTCTGCTTCCGTTCCACCGTTCCGCCTTCGCGTCCACGGCGGCGGAGAGGGCCATTAAAACCTCTTTTGTTTTTCTGCCCTCGGAGGAGGCGGTGCTGAACCAGCTGGTTCCCAGCTACGTTTCCAGCAATATCTACAGTGCCCTGGTGGACAGCTTCTGCTCGGAGCAGCAGTCCCGGATGAGTGCCATGAAGGCGGCGGGAGACAATGCCTCCGAGATGCTGGATGAGCTTTCCAGGGAATATAACCATATCCGGCAGTCCGGCATCACCCAGGAGATTACGGAGCTTTCGGCCGGAAAGAAAAAGTAGGGATGAGCGATGAGTGTAGGATATATTGAACAGATCTCGGGACCGGTGGTGGATGTTCATTTTCAGCCCTCAGAGGTTCCTTCCATCCGGGAAGCCCTGACCATTCAGGTCAGCCTTCCGGGGGAGAAGAGTGAAATCCGCACCATGGAGGTGGCCCAGCACATCGGCGAAGGGTCCGTGAGATGCATTATGCTGGCGGGCAGCGAAGGCATTGCCCGGGGAGATGAAGTCATTTCCACCGGACACGGCATTCAGGTGCCCGTGGGAGAATGCACTCTGGGCCGCATGTTTAACATTCTGGGAGAGCCCATCGACGGAGGAGCCCCTGTCAGCAAGGATGCAGAGCGCTGGAATATTCACCGCAAGGCGCCTTCCTTCAGCGAGCAGTCTCCGGCCGTGGAGGTGCTGGAAACCGGCATCAAGGTAGTGGATCTTCTGGAGCCCTATCCCCGGGGCGGCAAGATCGGCCTGTTCGGCGGCGCCGGCGTGGGCAAAACCGTGCTGATCCAGGAGCTGATCCACAACATTGCCACTGAGCATGGCGGCTATTCCATTTTTACCGGCGTGGGTGAGCGCAGCCGTGAAGGCAACGACCTCTGGCACGAGATGAACGAGAGCGGCGTCGCCGCCAAGACAGCCATGGTCTTCGGCCAGATGAACGAGACCCCCGGCGTGCGTATGCGGGTGGCCCTTTCCGGCCTTACCATGGCGGAATACTTCCGGGACCAGGCCGGCCAGGATGTGCTGCTGTTTATTGATAATATTTTCCGTTTTGTTCAGGCGGGTTCCGAGGTTTCCACCCTGCTGGGCCGCATGCCCTCAGCGGTGGGTTACCAGCCTACCCTGGCATCGGAAATGGGTGAGCTGCAGGAGAGAATCACCTCCACCAAGCAGGGCTCCATCACCTCCGTCCAGGCGGTTTATGTGCCGGCGGACGATCTGACGGACCCCGCGCCAGCCACCACCTTTACCCATCTGGACGCCACCACGGTGCTTTCCAGAAAAATCGTGGAGCAGGGCATTTACCCGGCGGTGGATCCCCTGGGATCCACGTCCCGGATTCTGGAGCCGGATATTGTGGGAGAAGAGCATTACCGGATCGCCCGGAGGGTGCAGGAGATTCTCCAGAAATATGCGGAGCTTCAGGATATTATCGCGATCCTGGGTATGGAGGAGCTGTCCGAGGAGGACCGCATCCTGGTGTTCAGAGCCAGAAAAATTCAGCGGTTCCTGTCCCAGCCCTTCCACGTGGCAGAGAAGTTCACCGGCGTTCCCGGCAAATATGTGCCCCTTTCCGAAACCATCCGGGGCTTCAGGATGATTTGCGAAGGAGAGCTGGACGACATTCCGGAGATGGCCTTCTTCAACGTGGGCACCATCGATGACGCTCTGGCCAAAGCGAAAGCCCTGCGGGGCGAAGAGGAGGATGAAGAGCATCATCAGGGCCCCGTGGATAAATCAAAGGTAGGTGTCCGATGAGAAGCTTTCATGTGCAGATTCTGGAGGCCGACGGCGTTTTCTATGACGGCCCCTGCGAATCCCTGATGATTCCCTGCATCGACGGCATGAGGGGCATCCAGGCCGGCCACGCCAACATGATCACCGTGATTTCTCCCGGAGAAATGATTTACCGCCTGCCGGGAGAGCAGAATCAGACAGCGGCCATCAACTACGGCATGCTGAAGGTGGAAAACGGCGAGGCCCTGATCCTGGCGGAATCCATTGAGCGCCCCGAGGAGATCGACGAGGAGCGCAACCGAAGGAAGCAGGAAGCCGCCCGGGAGAAGATTCTCCAGAAGAAGAGTATTCAGGAATACCGGCTGGCTCAGCTGGAGATGGCCAAAACCGTCAATCGGCTGAAGGTCAAAAGCAGAAACCGGATATAAGCAGAGAATAAACAAAACCGATCGAGGAATTTCCATGGAAAGGAAAGTTTCCCGATCGGTTTTTTATTGGTTCAGCAGCTGCCGGAAATTGATTGGCCCAGCAGTGGCCGAAAACTTATTGACTTATCAGCTGCCGGAAATCCTCCGGCAGGGGTGCGGTGATGGAAAGAGGCTCCCCGGTAAAGGGGTGCAGGCACCGGATTTCATGGGAGTGAAGCATGGTACGGGCCGCCGCCAGCGCCGGGCGGATGCCGCAGAACTCCTGGTAGAGCTCGTCCCCCAGCAGGGGATGGCCCAGGGCCGCCAGATGGGCCCGGATCTGATGAGTGCGGCCAGTGAGAAGATGGATTTTCAGCAGAGAAAAATCCTCATGGGCTTCCAGCACTTCGTATTCCGTGGCGGCGCTCCTGCCGGCGGGATCCGCCTTCATGAGCCGCAGGGCATGGCCGTTTTCACCCACGGGGGTTCCGTCGCTGGTCTCCAGCAGCGGCAGGTCGATGAGGCCGGTGCCGGTCATTGTCCCGGCGGCCAGGGCCAGATAATATCGCTTGAGGATTCCCTCGTCCCGCTGATGCTCCAGCCGGGTGGCGGCCAGGGTATTTCTGGCCACGGCCAGCACCCCAGAGGTGTTTTTGTCCAGCCGTCCGATGAGGCGCACCGGCTCGGAATAGCGGGCGGCGAGGCGGTTCACCAGGGTGTCGGTGTAGTGTCCATGGGCGGGATGGACGGCCAGACCGGCTTCTTTGTTCACAAAGAGCAGGTCCTCGGACTCCCAGAGAATGGACAGGGGACCGGCGGCCGGCAGCACACTGGGGCCCTGGTCCGTGAAATTCAGATCAATCCGGTCGCCGCTCCGCATCACAAACCGGGTGGTGACGGGGCGGCCCCGCAGGAAGGTCTGCTGGTTGACAAGCATACCCGAGGGCATAAATTTCACCCCGCGGATCTGACCGGCGCTTAGAGAAAGTTTCTCCCGGAGAACCTTTTCAAGGGGCCAGCCATCCTCCTGCGGGGTGACGGTGTAGGTGATGTGTTTATTCATAATCAGCGATAGTCGTGAAGGGTGGGATCTTCAGGATCCGGCTTGAAGGGCTGGGGTTCCGTTTTCTGGCCTTTGGGCTCCACCGTGAGGGTGCCTTCCGTGCGGCCGTGCCACATGCCCCAGTAGTTGTGGGCGTAAAGCATCAGGGTGACGAGCATCCAGGTGCCGCAGAAAACCACCAGGGACAGGCGGATATTCTCGGGCATATCCGGGAAGAGAAGCAGCAGAAGAAGGGTAAAATCCGTGATGCCGGTGCCCACCTTGCCGTACCACTTGGCACCGCCGAATTTGATGCGCTTCTTTTTAATGGTAACGGCGCCGGCGATGGCCATGAAGGCCTCTTTGACAAATTCGATGGCGAAGAGATACCAGAGCATGGGATAGCGGATGCCCAGGCAGATGACCACCACGCCCTGGGTGACCTTGTCAGCCACGGGGTCCAGCAGGATGCCCAGCTCGGAAACCTGATTCAGCAGGCGTGCGGCCTTGCCATCCAGAAAATCGCTGACAATGGACATCATGAGAGCTCCCACCGCCCAGTTGTTGTAGCCCTTAAAATAAAGCACCACAAAGACGGGAACCAGAGCAAACCGCAGATAGGTCAGCAGGTTGGGGATATAGAAAAGCTCTTGCTTTTTAAAACGAAGCATGCCATAATCCTTTCAGTGTACGAAAACAGCGTTTGTTAGTCATAACAAATGCTACAAAAACCATTATACCTTTTTAGCGCTTTAAAAGCAATAA
Source organism: uncultured Eubacteriales bacterium (assembly GCA_902783575.1). Lineage (GTDB taxonomy): Bacteria > Bacillota > Clostridia > Lachnospirales > Bianqueaceae > RUG760. Next base: position 40,030 of record CACZRP010000090.1, on the reverse strand, counting down.
ACGAATTCTTAATTTGACCATAAGCCGCATAGACACTGCGGAAAACAGGAGGGAAACCATGCTGAATGTCCATTCTCATCTGCTGCCGGAAATGAAGCCGGAGCAGAAGGCCTCGGCGGATGAAATCCGTATGGCGGAAAACATGTTTGAAAAGGCCTTTGAGACCAGAAACCAGCCGGAAAAGCTGGAATGGCTCCGGGACGCCGGGATGGGACTCTTTATTCACTGGTCCGTGGATTCCCAGCTGGGCTGCGTCATTTCCCACTCTCTGGTGGGAGCCAGCAGCGACTATGTGGAACGGTTTTATACCGAGCTGCCCCGGACCCTGGAAAAGGGCGAGTGGGATTTTGATCATCTGGCCCACGTGGCAAAGCTGGCCGGTTTTCAGTACGCGGTGCTGACCACCAAGCATCACTGCGGCTTCTGCCTGTGGCCCTCGGAAAGCACCGATTTCCATGTGGGCAATACGGAAATCGGAAGGGACCTGGTCAGAGAGTACGCCGAGGCCTTCCGGAAGCAGGGAATCAAGGTGGGCTTTTACTTCTCCCCGGAGGATTTCTGGTTTCTGAGAAGAGAGGGACTGACCATCACCCGCAGCCCCAAGGAACCCTATGGCCCTGAAGTCATGGAAGCCTACCGCCGGCATCTGGGCATCCAGATGCGGGAGCTGATGGAGAACTACGGGCCGGTGGATGTGATGTTCTTCGACGGGGGCGAGACCATGTACGGAGAAGACGGCATCAGTCTGCAGCAGTACTGCATGAATATCGCCTGGGATCTGCAGCCGGAGCTCCTGATCACCCGGGGCGCCATTCCCACGCCGGAGCAGAAGCTGCCGGAGGATGGGGAGGACCAGACCTGGGAGGGCTGCGTCACCCTGGGAACGGCCTGGCAGTATCAGCCCACCAATGAAACCTACAAGACCGGGGAAGAGGTGATCCGCCTGCTGACGGATACCCGGGCCAAGGGCGGCACCCTGCTGCTGAATATCGGGCCGGACGCCAGGGGCATTCTCTGCCGGGAGCAGGAAAACATCCTCCGGGAGCTGGCGCTGTGGCACTTCATCAACGGCGAATGCATTCACTCCGTGAGGCCCTGGAGGGTGCTCTGCGAGGAGGATGCGGAGAGAAAGATTTATCTGCTGAAGAAAAAAGACGGCTCCTGTGTCTACGGGGTCATCTTTGGAGAGAAAAGCTGGGACCGCACCCAGCGCAGGGAATTCATCCTCCATTCCGTCCGGGCCACCGCAAAAACTGCGGTTTCCGTGCTGGGACAGAGCGGCGAGCTGACGGAATATCATCCCGAGCTGGATGCCGCTCCTTACTTCCATCAGGAGGACGACGGCCTTCACGTCTGTGTGATGAATGCCCAGCGGATCTACTGCGGCACCCAGTGGAGAAATCCGCTGGTGCTGAAGATCACAAATCCGGATTTGGCCTAACATCTTTTTGACACAGATTGCATTTTATGATACTATAAGTTTACCTATCTGTTTTTCTTGTTAACTCCGGCTGTTTCCGGCCGGAGACGCATGTCGACACCTGAAAGATCCGCTGAGGGAAAGGAGTCCGCTTTGATTACTGTCACTATCCATCAGAAAGATCAGACCACCAAGGTTCAGGCTGCCCAGGGCGAACTGATGCTGGATATTCTCCAGCGGGAACAGATTCCCGTCAGGACCCCCTGCGGCGGACGCGGCACGTGCCGCAAATGCCGTATTACCATGACTCAGACCAATGCTGTCACGGGACAGATGGAAACTGTCCAGCACCGGGCCTGCACCACGCAGGTCATGGAGGACTGCGATGTCTGGGTGCCGGATTACAGCAGCGGATACGAATCCAGATCCGTGCTGGAGGAAGCCCGGCAGGAGGGCCTTTATCAGGCCGCAGTGGACATTGGCACCACCACGGTGGCAGTGCAGGTGATTGACTCGGAAGGCGTGGTGGCTTTAAGCACCACCAGGCTGAATGCCCAGGAGATCTGCGGCGCCGATGTGGTGAGCCGCATCAAGGCTGCCTCGGAGGGAAAGCTGGAGCTTCTGTGCCGGCTGATCCGTGAAGAAATCAGGGATATGCTCTCCGGCTATCAGCTCTCTCAGGTCGTCATCAGCGGCAATACCGTGATGCTGCATCTGTTTATGGGCGTCGATCCGACTTCTCTGGGCGTTTATCCCTTTGAGCCGGTGTTCACCGACATGAAGGAAGTTCCCGGCAGCGAAGTGGGGCTGGAGGCGGAAAAGGTCTTTGTGCTGCCCTCCGTTTCCGCCTATATCGGCGCGGATGTGGTCTGCGGCGTTCTGGCCCAGGAGCTTTCCAGAGAAAGCGGCTCCCTGCTGATCGATCTGGGAACCAACGGAGAAATGGTACTGAATAACAGCGGACAGCTGTTTGCCGCTTCCACCGCGGCGGGACCCTGCCTGGAGGGAGCGGAGATTGAATGCGGGATGGGCGGCGTCCCCGGAGCCATTGCCCATGTGCGGCTGGCCCCGCCGGTGACGGGCTATCTCAAAGCCTTTATGGATGACAGTCCTTTCCAGATGAAGCTGATTGACGCCGATACGGCGTCCGGCATATGCGGCAGCGGTCTCATTGACCTGATTGCGCTGCTGCTGGAAACCGGCGTCATGACCAAGGATGGAAGATTTGCCGAGCAGGTGCCTCCGGGCCCCGGAAGGCAGCTGAAGAACCGGATCAGGGACGGCAGGCTTTATCTGACAGATGAGGTTTATCTGTCCGAGCAGGATATCCGCAAGTTCCAGCTGGCCAAGGCCGCCATCAATGCCGGTATCGAAACCCTGCTGGAGGCTGCGGGCTGCAGCTTCTCCGATGTGGATGAGGTGCTGATCGCCGGTGGCCTGGGTTACTATCTGAGAACCGAATCCGCGGTGCGGGCGGGACTGATTCCCGAAGCTCTGGCGGAGGATATGGAAGCCGTTGGCAATGCGAGCCTGGACGGCGCCGTCCGGTGCCTGGATTCTGAAAACCGCGCCCAGGCCTGCCAGATAGCAAAAAGCATCCAGGTGATTGACCTGAATGCTTTCAAGGAATTTGAAAAACGCTGGGTTGCTTCCATGAACTTTTAGTCTGAACCGGTGCGGGACTTGGCGTTGATATCCTTCAGATGGTGCATCAGTGCCGGCGCCTTCTTGCCGAAATGGCCATAGAGTTCGGAATAAATACCATAGAGCTGTTCGTATATTTCCATATGTTCTTTTTGAGGCTGATATATCTTTTCCGGTATGTCAGCCTTTTTCACTGTCAGGCCGCAGGCCGCGGCCTCCAGCAGAGCCCGGTAGATTTCCTCTGGCCGGGTGCGGCCGGTGAGACCCAGAATCAGTCCCGAAAGAGTGGAATCATCCAAAGTGGAGCGGTTGCCGTTCCACCAGTCCAGGGCCACCAGCCCGCTTTCGCCAGGCTTCAGCAGGGAGGCCTTTTCTGTGAGAATTTCGTGGGCACCAAGGCCCCGCGCATCCGCTTCCGCCTGCAGGGAGGCGTTCAGAAAACCATCCGCGAACCAGCCGAAGAGATCACCCAGGGAGGGCTGTCCCGCTTCATAGCCATAGAGACCGGGGAGGATGCCTCCTTTGACGCTGCCGCAGATGCCGGGCACAGGAATGCGGTTTTCATCGCAGATCATGCTGCAGCCGGAGGTGCCCAGAATCAGAAACAGTTCTCCCGGTTTTTCGATGCCGGATCCCAGCAGGGATGCGTGGGCATCCACCATGAAGGAAGCAACAGGTATACCTGTGGGAATACCTGTGGGAATACCTGTTGCTATACCTTCAGGCAGGGAAAGCAATTCGGCGGCAGCGGCGGAAAGGGTTCCGGCCTTCTGGCCCAGGGGAATCACCGGATGACGGAGCTTGGTTTCGAGAAGATTTTTGAAGGCGGGGTCGATCTTTTCCAGAACCCGGGAAGAGGGGTAGCCGGAGGGATCCTGCAGACCCCTGGCGATGCGCTCCGGATCCGGCTCCTGCCAGAGGGCTTTATAGCCGGCGCCGCAGCTGCTGATGAGAATTTCATGGTCGGGGCCCAATTCCCGGGGGTCCTGGGCGCTGCGGCCCGTGAGCCAGTTCACCACATAGTCGCCGGCTTCCAGAATGCTGTCCGCTGCCTGCCAGACCTGAGGGTCAGCGTGAAAGGTTTCCAGCATTTTCGACAGAGCCCATTCCGAGGATACGGAGCCGCCGTAGAGGGAGAGCAGCTCGGGGTCTTCTTTAGAAAGCACCTCATTGATCCGGTCGGCCCAGGGTTGGGCGCTGTGGCTTTTCCAGAGCTTGCACCAGGCCTGGGGATGATGGGCATATTCGTCCCTAAGGGACAGGGGACAGAGATGAGAATCCACGGGCAGCAGCGTACAGGAGGTAAAGTCCACGCCGATGCCGGCCACCCTGGAGGCCGCGTCCTGATGATGAGCGAAAAGGTCCCTCATGAGTCCGGGAAGAACGGAAAGATAGTCCGCCGGATCCTGCAGGCTCATGCCCTCGGGCAGCTTTTCGCCGGTGGACAGGCTGCCCTCGATGACGCCGGAAGGGTAAAAGGCGGAGGCCTCCGAGACGATGGTTCCCTCCGCCGTATCCAGGAGCACGGCCCGCACGGAGAGGGTGCCGTAGTCCAGACCGATGGTATATGTTTTTTCCATAGAATGATCCTTTGAGATTGATTCATTTATCAAAATTATAGCATTCCTGCCGGATTGGTACAATCCACAATTGTCATCCCTGTTTTGGTAAAATGGTTGATATTCTGAAATAGTTGTGGTATCATCAATTCTTAGGTACTTGAAAAAACTCAATGGGGGAGACTATGAGCAAGCCTGCGAACAAACCTAAACGCCGCCTGGGCGACCGCCGCGACGGCACGCTGATCCGCGACCTGGACGGACTGCATTTCATTATGAATATCATTTATGGCAAGAGGACCGACAATGAGGCCTACATCTCTCAGAACATCGATCTGACTGCCATGAACGAGTATCTGAAGACCCTGAATGTGGAAGGTATCGACTTCAAATATACCTTTTTCCACATTATTGTTGCCGCGATTCTGAAGACCATTTATCTGCGTCCCAAGATGAACCGGTTTATTGTCAATGAAAACATGTATCAGCGAAACGACGTTTCCGCTGCCTTTATGGTGAAGAAGGTTTTCTCCGACGAGGGCGGCGAGGGACTGGCCTGGCTGGTGGCCCACGGCGACGATAACCTTGAGTCCGTGCATAACCGGATCAAGGAGATTGTTACCAAGGAAAGAAAGCATACGGATTCCAGCGCCAACGGCACCGAGGTGGCCATGGACTTTTTTGCCCAGAAGCTGCCCCGTTTCCTGAGCAAGTTTGTCGTTCACATCCTGATGTGGCTCGACAAGCACGGCTGGGTGCCTCAGTCCATCATTTCCGATGATCCCAATCAGGCTTCCTGCCTGATCTCTAACCTGGGATCCATCAAGATCAGATCCGGATACCACCATCTCTCCAACTGGGGAACCACTTCGGTTTTCTGTATTGTGGGTGAGAAGGAATGGCGTCCCGTCTGGCATCAGGACGGATCCAAGGAAATGCATGAGTTTCTGGATCTGGGCCTGACGGTGGATGAGCGTCTGGCTGATGGTTATTATTATTCCAAGAGCATCAAATTACTGAAATATCTGTGCGAGCATCCCCAGGAACTGGAGAAGCCGCTTTCTGAGGAGGTTCAATATGAGTGAAGCAGTTCTTCAGGGGGCTTTTGATACCCCCATTACCGAGCGTATGCCCTGGGCATCCAGCAAGGATCCCGAGGTGCCGCTGCATCTGGAATATTCCGAGCTGACCATGGTGGGCCGGGTCAAGGAGATGGTGGACCGGTACCCCAACTATATCGCCTATGAGTTCATGGGCAAGAAGACCACATACTCCGAGATGTGGGAGAAGATCACTGCCTGCGCCAAATCCCTGAAGGCCATCGGCGTCCGTGAGGGAGACCGGGTGACCATCTGTATGCCCAACTGCCCCCAGTGCCTGAATATGTTCTATGCCGTGAACATGGTGGGCGCCGTGGCCAGCATGGTGCATCCCCTGTCCGCTGAGAGCGAGATTGCTTTCTATCTGAGAGATTCCGGCTCGGTGGCAGCCCTGACTCTGGATCAGTTCTATCCGAAGTTTGATAGCGTTATGAAGACCGTGGATCTGCCCGTGGTGATTGTCACCTCTGTGGCGGATGAGCTGAAGCCCGTGATGAAGGTCGGTTATTTCCTGACCCAGGGCCGCAAGATTGCGCCCGTGCCCATCAAGCCCAGAGTTGTGATGTGGAAGGATTTCCTGCACCGCGGCAAGACCATCGAGATTTACAAGGTAAAGCGCCAGAAGGACGATCCCGCGGCAATCCTGTACAGCGGCGGCACCACCGGCGTTTCCAAGGGCATCGCTCTTTCCAACCTGAACTTCAACGCCCTGGGCGCGCAGATTGTGGCCACGAACCCCATCTTCAAGCCCGGTGACAAGATGCTGGCGGTTATGCCCATGTTCCACGGCTTCGGCCTGGGCGTTTCCATCCACAGCATGCTGGCCAACGGCGGCCGCTGCATTCTTGTGCCCCGTTTCAACGCCAAGACCTACGCGGAGATGCTGGGCAAATTCCGTCCCAACTTCATCGCCGGCGTGCCTTCCCTGTATGAGGCGCTGCTGCGCAACGACGAAATTGCGGATCTGGATCTTTCCTGCCTGAAGGGCGTTTTCAGCGGCGGCGATTCCCTGCCCATCGAACTGAAAAAACGGTTCGACCAGTTCCTGAAGGATCATCACGCCACCATTACCGTGCGTGAAGGCTACGGCACCACCGAGTGCGTTACCGCCAGCTGCCTGACTCCCATGCACAAGCAGAAGGAAGGCTCCATCGGTATTCCCTTCCCGGATACCTTCTACAAGATTGTAGAGCCCGGCACCGAGAAGGAAGTACCCTACGGCGAGGAGGGCGAGATCTGCCTGTCCGGTCCCACCGTAATGCTGGAGTACATCAATCAGCCGGGCGAGACCGCGGACACCCGCCGGCTTCACGCTGACGGACGGATCTGGATCCACACCGGAGATCTGGGCGTCATGGATGAGGAGGGCTTCATCTATTTCCGTCAGAGAATCAAGCGTATGATCGTTACCAACGGCTACAACGTATATCCTTCCCAGATGGAGAACATCCTGGACGGCAATGAATATGTCCAGATGAGCTGCGTCATCGGTGTGCCGGATTCCCTGAAGGTGCAGAAGGTCAAGGCCTTTATCGTGCTGAAGAGCGGATATGCGCCCACCGAGGCGGTGAAGAAGGAAATCCTTGAGTACTGCAAGAAGCATATCGCCAAGTACGCTCTTCCCTACGACATCGAGTTCCGCGATGATCTGCCCAAGACCCTGGTGGGTAAGGTGGCTTACCGAGTGCTGGAGGAAGAGGAGCTGGCCAAGATCGAGAAGGAGAAGGTGCTGGCTGCCGAGCGTGAGGATGCGCAGAAGGAGCTGGATCAGCGCCTGAAGATGGAAGCCGAGCAGCAGAAAGCCGCTCAGGAGGCCAAGCTGGCCGCCGAGCGTGCCGCCAAAGCTGCCAAGGCCAGCAAAAAGCCGGAAGAAAAGTAAATACAAAAGCTGCAGAGGAATGAAGCATTCCTGCTGCAGCTTTTTTTCGTTTTGTTTGATGCAACCGGCAGGGCCGGGCGACTTCGTCTGGCCGTTGTGCCGGGCGACCGTGTCGGGCGACTTCGTCGGGCCGTTGTGCCGGGCGACCGTGCCGGGCGAAGGCCGGCCCTGCCTCAGGCGAAGTCCATCGGGTCGACGGTCTTGACCCAGCGGATTTTGGCTAAGGGAACATGGCAGTAGCCGGTGGGGTTTTTCTCCAGGTAGTCCTGATGATATTCCTCCGCGGTCCAGAAATTGGCCAGGGGAAGAACCTCCATGGCCAGGGGTTTCTCGTATTTGCCCGCCAGCTCCCGGACGGTTTCGGTAATGACAGGGAGATCGGCCTGGTCGGTATAGTAGACGCCGGTGCGGTAGTTGTGGCCGATATCGTGGCCCTGACGGTCCACCTCGGTGGGATCGATGATCTCGTAGAACAGCCTAAGCAGAGCCTTCAGAGGGCAGAGGGCCGGATCATAATCAATGCGGACTGCTTCGGTATGGCCGGTGTTTTCATAGCGGACCGCTTCATAGGAAGGGTTTTCGATGGAAGGATCGCCATTGGCATAGCCCACCTCGGTGGCGGCAACGCCCCGGATTCCTGCCATATACTGCTGAACGCCCCAGAAGCATCCGCCGGCCAGGAAGATCTTTCGAAGGGTATTAGAAGATTGATGATCAGATGACATAGGGTACCTCGTTTTGTGTATGATTTTGTATCATAGCAGGCCCGCTGCCTTTTGACAAGTGGAAAGCGGAAATATAGTTTCTATGTAAACTAATTAGCGTTTACCTATTGCATTTGATGAAAAAAAGAGGTACAATACTTATTTGGAATTTTGAATATTATTAGAAAGGCAAGGAATATAACTGATGACTAAGATTGATATTTTCTCCGGATTTCTGGGTGCCGGAAAGACTACACTGATTAAGAAACTGATTGCGGAGGCTTTCCAGGGTGAGAAGCTGGTGCTCATTGAGAATGAGTTCGGCGAGATTGCCATTGACGGCGGCTTCCTGCAGGATTCCGGCGTTGAGATCACTGAAATGAGCCAGGGCTGCATCTGCTGCTCTCTGGTGGGTGACTTCGGCGAAGCCCTGAAGAAGGTGATGGCTCAGTTCTCTCCGGACCGTATCCTGATCGAGCCCTCCGGTGTGGGCAAGCTTTCTGACGTTATCCGTGCCGTACAGAATCTGGGTATTGACGGCGTTGAACTGAACAGCTTCACCACCGTGGCCGATGCCAACAAGTGCAAAATGTATGCCAAGAACTTCGGTGAGTTCTACAACGACCAGATCGGACATGCCAACTCCATTATCCTGTCCCGTACCGACGGAATTTCCCAGGAAAAGCTGGATGCCTGCGTGGCCCTGCTGAAGGAGCAGAACCAGATTGCTACCATTATTACCACTCCCTGGGATCAGCTGACCGGCGCTCAGATTCTGGAAGCCATGGAGCACAAGAGCACTCTGACCGAGGAACTGAAGGCCCTGGCCGATGAGACCGCCCGCCTGAACGAGATCGCCGCTGAGGAGCACGAAAAGCTGCATCACCATCATCACCACGATCACGATCATGAGGATCATGACCACGAGCACGAACATGAGCATGAACATGATCATGAGCACGAGCATGACCACGACCACGATCACGATCACGAGCATGAACATGATCATGAGCACGACCACGACCACGATCACGATCACGAGCATGAGCATGAGCATGAGCATGAGCATCATCACCATCATCATGGCCACGACGCCGATGAGATCTTTGAGAGCTGGGGCAAAGAGACCAGCCATAAATTCACCGTTGCCAAGATTGAGCATGCCCTGGAAGCCCTGGATGACGCTGAGACCTACGGTATCGTTCTTCGCGCCAAGGGTATTGTTCAGGCCGAGGATGGAAGCTGGATTCACTTTGACTATGTTCCGGGCGAGACCAATGTCCGTCTGGGCAGCGCCATTGTCACCGGCCGCCTTTGCGTGATCGGTTCCCAGCTTAAGGAAGAAGCCATTGAGCAGCTTTTTGCCTGATCCCGTCCCGTTGATTCGAAAAAGGAGATAACGAATGTCCCAGCAACAGCAGGATGTACCGGTATTCCTGTTTACCGGCTTTTTGGAAGCGGGCAAGACCCGTTTCATCAAACAGGTGGCTCTGACGGATCCCGCCTTCCGCTCCGCGGAACGGACACTGCTTCTGGTGTGCGAAGAGGGTGAAGAAGAGTACGATGCCAAGGAACTGGAAAAGCAGAATGTTTTTGTGGAGCTGGTGGAGCAGGAGATCGATCTTTCCGAGAAAATCCTGACCTATCTGCTGAAGAAAAACAACTGCAAGCAGGTCATCGTAGAGTTTAACGGCATGTGGCAGCTGAATTCCCTTTATCAGAACATGCCTGACGACTGGGCTGTCTACCAGGAGTTCTTCCTGGTGGATTCCACCACGTTCCTGACCTACAACGCCAATATGCGTTCCCTGGTGGTGGATAAGCTCCAGAGCGCCGAGATGGTGGTGTTCAGCCGCTTCACGGCGGATATGGACAAGATGGCCTTCCATAAGATTGTCCGCGGTTCTTCCCGTCGGGCGCAGATTGTCTACGAATATACCGATGGCAATGTGGAAGAGGACATGATCGAGGATCCGCTGCCCTTCAACATGGATGCGGATATTGTGGAAGTCAAGGACGAAGACTTTGCTCTCTGGTACAGGGATATCACCGAAGAGCCCAAGAAGTGGATCGGCAAGACGGTTCAGATGAAAGGCGTTGTGGTGAAGAATCCCCGCTTCGAGCCCGGCGTTTTCGCTTTCGGCCGGCAGATTATGACCTGCTGCGTCCAGGATATCCAGTATTGCTCCCTGGTGGGCATCGGCAAGAAGGATCTTTCCCTGGAAACCCAGAGCTGGTATGAAGCCGTACTGAAAATCGACTTCAAGTTCCACAAGCTCTATGGCCGCAAGGGTCCGATCCTGAACGTGGTCAGCATTCAGCGCTGCGCCGCTCCCGAGCAGGAGGTCGCCACCTTCTTCTGATGAAGGAAGCAGCGGCTGCCGCTGTTCGCGATTTGTAAATATTTTGTTAAATAAAACCGGTTTTGGTCAATATATTTGATCCAAAACCGGTTTTTTGTGTTGAAATATGCAGGCTGGGTTATCTTTTTCAAATAGTTAACAAGTTTGACTATTGACAGGCATGGTATAGTGAAAATATCAAAAAATCAGGAGGTCATCGATGACATACAATTCACTTAATGATGAACGGGAAAGCTTGCAAACTACTATTAGAGAACTGAAAAAGCAAATTGCTGTCTTACCGCCGGGTAAGTTGATGGTGTACAAAAATGGCCAGCATGTTAGATGGTACGTCCAATATGATCAAGGAAAACGGGTCTATCTCTCTAAGGAGAGTGAGGAGCTTGCTAAACAGCTTGCCATGAAAGTGTATCTGACAGCCAGGCTTGAGGATGAGCAAAGAAATCTCAAAGGAATTGAAATGCTTATGAAGATCCATGGTTCTAAAAATGGCGAAAAGACTTCATCGGAAGCGCAAAAAGTTCTGTCCAATCCCTTAATCAAGCCTCTTCTGATGAATCAGATTCCTGAACTCAGTCAGTACACTGAATACTGGCTGTCCAGACCATATTCATCCATGGCACCTTTTCAGGAAGAAAGAAGGATCCGGGCAGTCAATGGCTTGATGGTCAGATCTAAATCTGAAGCAGGAATTGTCTCGGTACTGTTGAACAGGAATATTCCATTTTTGTATGAATATCCCCTGGACTTAAGTGGAAGTGTGATCTACCCGGATTTTACTTTACTGGATATCCATGACAACTCTGAGAGTTTTCTGGAGCATCTGGGGATGATGGATAATCCCAGATATGCCCGGGATGCGGCGAAGAAAATCGCTGCATATGGGCTGAAGGGCATTATTCCTTCCCGTAACCTAATTTTGACTTTTGAAACAGATTCTCAGCCTTTGAACTTTGCCTATCTGGATACACTTCTTCAATTTCATTTTGGATCCTGAGGAAGACCTTAGTGAGCAATAATAAAATAACAATCTCGCTATATTGCTGAATATTTGTCAGGTATATTTTGTGAAAACAGGTTTCAAAGAAACCTATAAATCCTTTGCTTGGCTTAATGAACCTTTGCCACAAGATCTTCCTGCTCTGTCAAGGCGCAGCCGCATTGCGGTTCATTCACTTCGTGAAGCAATTCGAAGCTTCGCTTTGCTTCACGAAGTGAATGAAGCCTTGACAGGCGGAAGACTTGTGGCATTATATAATTAAGCCAAGCAAAGGATACTTCTGCCGAGGTCGGCTTTTTCCACCTGGATTCCCTTTTTCAGTGGTCTACTTTTTCGTGGGTTTTGGCCTGGCGTCCAAGTACTGCCGGTGACGTCATAAGGTGAAATGATTCTTTGGAATTCTTGATTATCACAAATTGAGTGAATACTCATGCTCCAGTGACAAAAAAGCAATTTTGTTTCACATATATGAACAGTCTGGTCTTCCTGTGACAGAATGCTGTCACAGGAGAGGCGGATGATCTTCTCCTGTGACAAAAATAAGGCTATTTCGTTAAATATCGCTGTTTTGCCCTTTATTTTTGTCACTGAGAAGCAGCCGGATGGCTTTTTGTGAAACTCGTCTGGCTGATTGTCACAGATCGGGTCTGAGGGCCGGGTTTTGTGACAGACCGATTTTCACACATGAGGCTGAAATACAGGGTTTTGTGACAACAAAAAACAAGAGTTTCACAAAACCCAGCGAATAGCCAGAAGATGTGAAACTCGTTGAGGACAATGGAAGGCAGAAACAGGGGTTAAAACTTGCTGGTAAGCTTGTAAACCACGCCCACGACCAGGGCCAGGGCGAAGGCAGCCAGTCCCATGGCGTGGTCGCGGCGCTTGGCCTGCTTCTTTTTGGCTTTGCGGGCTTTTCGCTGGGTTTTCTTTTCCGCTCTTGTGAGCTTTTTGGCTCCGGCGCCGGTGCTGCCGATGCCCGAGGAGCGGGAGAGGGGCCCCTTCAGCCCAGTGGGATCGGCGGTTTTCTTGAGGGGAGCCGGCACCTTCTGATCGATTTCTTTTTTGATCATTCCTTTGGCAAAACGCACCAGATCCCCCTTGGTCAGGGAATCGCCCCGCTCAAGATATTCATCCAGCTGCTTGTTGATGGGTTCTTTCATGCGGGTGAGAACCCGGTTTTTCAGGGATTCTTTTTTCACTTTTTCCTTTTTGGTATTCCTGCTCATGGGTTGCGCCTTTCTTGAAGGATGATCAGTATGACGAAGTCCTGCTTTGTCACTATCATACCTGATTTGCCGGGAAAAAACAAGGAACATCTGAGAAACCGAGGAAAAACTGCTGAGCGCCGCGGCCCGTGGCGACTGCCTGACGGGGGAAAAGCATCAGGCACCGCGGCAAGAGGCCCATGCCCAACAAGGGAAAAGCATCAGGCACCGCGGCCCAGGGTCCTTGCTTGACAAGCAAAAATGCGAGTGTTATAGTACCACCAGTATACCCGGAAAGAGGAATCCCATGACGAAACTGGAACAGGTGCTCTATGAGGCACAGAAAGCAGATCACGAATATATAGTTAATCTGCGCAGGTTCTTTCATCAGCATCCCGAGCTGGCCAAGGAAGAATTCGAGACCCAGCAGAAAATCGAAGAAGAGCTGGACAAGTTGGGAATTGAGCATCAGCGCACCGCCGGCACCGGCGTCTATGCCGAGATTACGGGAACAAAGCCCTTGAAGGAGGGAGCGAAGAAGCGGACCATCGTCCTGCGGGCCGATATCGACGCTTTGCCCATTACCCAGGAAAATGATGTTCCTTATCACAGCCTGACTCCTGGGAAAATGCATGCCTGCGGCCATGATGCCCATAACGCTTCTCTCATCGGAGTGGCGAGGATTCTGGCTTCTCACCGGGATCTGTTCAGCGGCACGGTAAGGTTCACCTGGCAGCCGGGTGAGGAAATCGGATACGGAGCAAGAGTGATTGTGGATGAGGGAAAGCTGGACGGCGCTGACCGCACCTTCGGTATTCACACCGCATCCAATGTTCCGGTGGGAAAAGTGGTGGTGATGGAAGGACCCAACAATGCCAGTGTGGATATGTTCCGCATCCGGGTTCACGGACTGGGGGCCCATGTTTCCACTCCGGAGAGGGGAGTGGATGCAGCCTATATCGCTTCCCAGATCGTGGTGGGAGCCCAGGCGCTGGTGACCCGGCGCACCAGTCCCATGGATAACGCCCTGATCGGCATCGGGAAAATGACGGCAGGAACGGCCTACAATGTGGTGGCTCAGGAGGCTTTGCTGGAAGGAACTATCCGGGTCATGCTGCCGGAGCTGAGGGCGAAAATCAAGAAAGAACTGAAGGAACTGGCTGAGGCCACGGCCAGAATCTACGGCGGCAGCTGTGAAGTCGAATTTGAGGACTATACCTCGCCGCTGCTGAATGATCCCCAGGCCAGCCGGGAAGCGCAGAAGGCGGCGATTTCCATTTTTGGAAGCGATAATGTCATTACCAGCCGCAAGCCATCCCTCACCGGTGATGATTTTGCGGAGTATATATTGAAGGTACCCGGCGTATATGTTTATGTGGGCTCCGGCAATCCGGAGAAACCAGATACCGTGGAAGCCCAGCACAGCTGCCGGTTCGATATCGACGAGGGAGCTCTGGAGACAGCGGTTTCTATCTATACCATATATGCGGTGGAATACCTGGAAGGCTTGCTGGATTAAAAAGCCAGCTGGCCCCCCAAGGGCTATCTGGACTAAATAAAAAAGCATCTTTTCGAAGCATACAGGTTTCGAAAAGATGCTTTTTTGACAAGCTTTCTTATTTGCTGATGAACAGAACGCCCAGGGTGCCGGGACCGCAGTGGCTGCAGATGACGCTGCCGGCGCGCGTTTCCAGGATTTCGTTGAAGTAGCCCAGGGATTCCAGATAGGCCCGGACATTTTTGACGGTTTCCTCTTCGGCGGGGGAGTGGGTGATAAACACTCTGTCAGGTTTGGCGTTCAGAAGCTCCGGCTCCAGATCCTTGGCGTATTTCAGAATGATCTGATCATATTTGCCGCGGTATTTGCGGGCAGGATGCATTTTTCCGTCTTCCACTACGATCTCGGGATGAATACGGAAGGCGCCTCCGAAGAGGGCAGCCAGGCCGCTGCAGCGGCCGCCGCGATGCAGATATGTCAGGGTATCCACCACGAAGGAAGCTCTCACCTTGGGCTTCAGCTCCTCCAGGCGGGCCGCGATCTCGGCTCCGGTTTTTCCTTCAGAGGCCATGATGGAAGCCTCGATGACCAGAAGACCGATACCGGTGGACAGATTGGCGGAGTCAATCACAAATACCCGGTCGGAAACATGCAGATTTTCGGCTGCCATGCGCATGATGTTGTTGCACACGGACATGGAAGCGGAAATGGAAAAGAAAATCAGTTCCTGCTCCGGATCCGCATCGGTGAACCGGCGAATCAGGGCCATGGTATCATCAATGGAAGGGGCAGAGGTTTTCGGCGTCTGTCCGTTGGAATCAGACCATTCGTAAATTTCGGCAGGGGTGATATCGACACCATCCTGAAACTCACGTTCCCCCAGCAGAACATGCAGAGGCAGGATCGTCACTCCGTAACGCTCAATCAGCTCCGGAGACAGATCGCAGGTGCTGTCTGCGAGAATCTTAACACTCATATGAACTCCTTAAAGAAGTGAATTTTTATATTGAACCTCTTCATTATAGAGCAAAATTGATGATTCGTCAACCATTATCTCTGCTTATCTGGAAAAACAAAAATCAGGAAGACGGGGAAGTCTCACAGTCCCTGATCCACCAGGATAGGCATATAGATGCCGCCCTGGACGCTGCGGCCCTTGAAGGCGCGGAAGCGGCCGGTATCGGTGAAGTACCAGTCGGAGAAGGGATAGCGGCTGGGAGTTTCCCGCTCAAATTTTGCCACCGGAGAGATGAGGGCCTTTCTCTTTTCGATATCATCCGTTAAAGCCGCGGACCAGAGGATCCAGTCGCTCTTGGTATAGGTGCTGCGGTTGTCCAGCGGCGTACCGAAGG
Source organism: uncultured Eubacteriales bacterium (assembly GCA_902783575.1). Taxonomy (GTDB): domain Bacteria; phylum Bacillota; class Clostridia; order Lachnospirales; family Bianqueaceae; genus RUG760. Next base: position 24,306 of record CACZRP010000090.1, on the reverse strand, counting down.
CATTCATCTTCCGAATATAGGTATCGGTTTCTGTTTCGAAGACTTCTTCTCCAAACAGGCCGGATCCAAAGAGTCGGTCCCAAACCATGTTGTACTTGAGACTCCAGGTGGCCGCGGTTTCCTCCGGGCTTCTCTCCGGGGAAGGATAGACCAGGGTGTAGTGATCGCCGGCAAAGGCGCGCTTCTTCAGGCTCTCGACCATGGCAGCCGCCTTCTGATGGTATTCATCGGCCTGAGGGCCATCTCCCATCAGCCGGAGGATCTGGCTGTAGGCTTCGACACCCATGATGGCCTTGGCGGAAAGATTCACATTATGGGCCAGATGACCGGCAAAATCGTCGGTGCAGAGCTGCTCGCCGGGATCTTCCCCGTAGGTCAGCAGGTATCCGGTCCAGGTGCGGAGGGTTTCCATGTGGGGAAGGGCGAACTCCGCCGACTTCTCCTTCAGGCAGACGGCCGCGGTCATGATCAGCATATTGCCGCATTCCTCCACGGGCATCTGTCCCCGCAGCGAGTAAGTTTCCAGGCCCGCGGGATATTGATAGAAGGGCGGATACACCGCGCCTTCCGCATGGGCGAAGGACAGCTTGTGATGCTCGGGATTGACTCCGTACACCTGTCCCCAGGCATAGGGATAACGGCCCACGTCGTGTGGCGCGAAATCATATTCCCATACCGGGCAGGCGGCAAAGCGGAATACCGGATTCACCAGTCCCTTCACCAGGTCGGGATTCTCCAGCAGAAGCAGAGGCGTGGAAGGGTAGCTCACATCCACCGTGCCGATGCAGCCATTGGAGTCGTTTTCCTTGGACAGGAAAGCCAGCTCGCCACCAGAGGTGAGAATCAGCTTATGGGCGCAGAGGGTGTGGCGGTAAGCCATGATGCAGAGAAAAGCGTAATCCTCACCTTCGCTGGCAAGAGCCGCCTTTTCGACTCGCTGATCCTGGTCCTGGCAAAGCTTCAGAATGAGTTCTTTATCCGCGATGGCGGCCCCGATGGCTTTTTCAATGGTTCCATAGGTCCGGGTCCAGTAACCCCGGCACCACTCGCCGAAGTAGTTGATGGATACGGTATCATCGTAGGCAGCCATCAGATGGACGGCGGCTTCGCCCTTCTGGAGGGCAGCAGGATCGAAGGCCTCAGTAAAGACAATTCTCTGATTGTCCGCACAGAAGAAGAGACAGGCCTCCGGGTCGGCCGAGGCCAGATAGGCATAGCCGTAGTCAATGGTATGATTGTCGCCGCTGTGGCCCAGGGGCTTCTGGAAGGCCCGCCCGAACATGGCATACTGGTAGGCAGCGGTGGAAACCGTCCGGCTGATGGGAGAGGGCAGTGTGATTTCTTCGGAAGGATAGCTGCCGTTAAGGCCGATCAGCAGTGAATTGTCGGTGGATACGATGGTGCTGCCCATATACAGAGTGAGGGAAATCTTCTCCTCGGGCACGGAAGCGCCCTCCGGCAGGGAAAGAAAAGCATCAATGTAGGTGCAGGGACGGGAGAGAAGCAGCAGATCAGAGGCGATGAGAGGTGAGACAAACCGGACCGTCAGCTGCAGCCCTTCGGCGTCAAAGCAGAAGGTGGTGGAGGTGGCGGTCACATCGGTGGAGATTAACGGAAGCTTTGGCAGTCCCTGGGGCTCGCCCAGAAAGGACCAGGTGCGCTCTCCGATGGAAAGCCGGCCCCGCAGGCACTGGGGCAGTCCGGACCAGTGAATGGGATCTTTGTCGGAGGGATGATCGGCTCCGGACCAGATGGAAAAATAGGGATCGTGGGTGATCAGCGGAATCGCCGCCGCGCGGGAAATCAGCATGGTAATACCTCCCTGAAGTATTCAGCCTTAGGGGCTTTTGGTCAAATATATCCTGTTTTCAGGACGATTGCAAGCCTTTCTTTTGCAAAGGGCTTATGGTAGAATAGAGTATCAAAAAATAAGGAGTATCTGATGAAAATCATTTTTATACGCCATGGAGATCCGGACTATGCGAAGGATTCCCTGACCCCCAAGGGCTGGAGGGAAGCGAAGGCGCTGGCGGCCTTTTTAACCGCTCCCGGCGGCATGGGCTGGGACATCGACCATTTTTACTGTTCTCCCCTGGGAAGAGCCAGGGATACCGCGGGGCCGACCCTGCGGGCGCTGGGGGCCAAAGCGGATATTTATGACTTTTTCCGGGAGTTCAACCGGGAGGCCATCGATCCGAGAACCGGGAAAAAACGCATTCCCTGGGATTACTATCCCGCGGACTGGACAAAGGACGAGCGGGCCTTTGACGGCCTTCGCTGGGAAACGATGCCCATCTTTGAGGAGAGCCCCGAGGTCGCAGCCTATTTCCACGAGATCGGCGGCAGACTGGACGAGCTCATTCAGCAATACGGCTATCAAAGGGACGGCCGGTTCTACCGCGTCCGGGAAAGCAATCATCAGACCATCTGCATTTTCTGTCATTTCGGGGTGGCATCCATGCTGATCTGCCATCTGCTGAATCTGTCTCCGGTGGCTTTCCTGAATGGAAGCTTCATTCCGCCCACCGGCATCACCCTGCTGCAGACGGAGGAGAGGGATCCCGGCATTGCCTATTTCCGCATGAATTTCATGGGCTCCACGCCCCACCTGGCTTTGGCCGGAGAGCCGTTATCAGGCTCCGGACTGTTCCAGGAATGCGCGTCGGATCCCTTCCGGAGAATCGGCGCCATCCATTCCCTGAGGGAAGTCTGTCCCGAAAATGAACCGGAAAACAAAATCCTGCTGAAGCCATAGCCTCAGCAGGATCGGTAAAAGAATTGACTGTTATTTTTTCTTTGGAATAAGCAGCATGAATATGAAGGTGGCCACAGCCATGGCTATCGCAATCAGCCCGGCGGTTTCCAGGGTGGTGAGCAGCTGCTCCGAGCCCTCGGCAATATGGCGGCCCACCAGATAGTACATGGTCTGGAAAATGCCGGCTCCCGGCACCAGACAGAGAATCCCTCCCGTGAAGAAAACCGTCACGGGAGCTTTTTTTGTACGGGCAAAGATGAAGGCCAGAATACTGGCGCCGAAGGCGGATAAAAACAAGGCGATGCCCGAAAGGCCGAATTCGGTAAACAGGCAGTAAATCAGCCAGGTGAAGGCCCCGGCGATGCCGCAGGGCACCAGATGTTTTCTTTCCGCATCGAAAAGCACCACAAAGCTGACGGTGGAAAGAAAAGAGCAAAGGGCCTGAAAGGGAAGATACAGCAGCAGGGAGTCCCCCAGCCAGCGACTGGGAGATTCCAGGGACAGGGCACCGGCAGAGGACTCAAACAACCGTAGCACGATGCTCATGCCGGCGGCGATGGAAAGGGCAGTGATGACTGCCTCAATGCCCCGGGAAACGCCGGACATATAGTCGCCCTTCAGTAGATCCCGGATGGCTACCGTCAGCAGCATGCCCGGCACCAGGGGCATGATGGCACCGGAAAGGATAGGGCCCGGGTTCAGGTGCTGTCCGAAGAGGGAATAGATAAACACAAAGGCCAGACCCAGGAGAACGGAGCAGAGGAAATTCCACATGAAGGCAGCCAGATGAAGCTTTTTCAGTCCCAGGCCGATGGCGCCGAAGAAGAGCCCGATGAGGGCCGAGGACAGGGCGTCCAGGGGCATGCCTCCGAACATCAGGCAAAAGATGCCGCTGGTAAGACCATAGCAGAGCAGCTGGATTCCCCAGCTGTAGTTTTTCTTTCCGTGAAGTTCGTTCAGCAGAGTTTCCGCCTCTTCGATGGAAAGCTCTCCTTCCACGAAGCGCCGGGAAATGTCGTTGGCCAGGGAGATCTGGGACAGATCGCTGCCCCGGTTGCTGATGCGCTTGGTGAGCGTGACCTCCTGATCGAGGCTTTTGTCCGACAGGGTCAGGATCAGGCCGGTGACGGAAACGTAGGCTTCGATATATTCAAAGCCGGTGGTGCCGAGAATCCGGCAGACGGTATCCTCGATCCGGTAGGCTTCGGCGCCGTGGGAGGCCATGACCTCGCCGGCCCGCAGAGCGATGCGGCAGATATCTTTATAATGAGAAGAATAGTAGGAACGGTCTTTCATAAAAATAATCACCCCATAAAGGATAATAGTTTAATCAATTCCCCATAGTATATCCCATTTCCCTCGGTTTTCCAACTGTTTTTTCTCTGCCGGTAATGCACCGCTAACCTGACGGAAGAATCACTTGACAGCTCCCTTCCATTTCCTATATAATTATGGTTGCGTTTCATGAAGAAATGCACAAGGGCTTGTAAGCCCTGAGCAGCAGGCCTGCCTGTAAGCCTGCGAAGATATAACTAATTAAATGATAGAACAGATATTCTGAAGGTATCAGCCTGTGCCGCAGAAGCGGCCCTGTGTATAGAAACGGGAAAGGTGGATGCCTTTTTGTTTTGGCAAAATCTGACACTTTTCCCACGGGAGAAATTATGAAAAACAATCACAAAAGAATCCTGAAGCTGGTTTATTCCGCGGTATGCATCGCTCTGGCCATGGTCCTGCCGCTGTTTCTGGGACAGGTCCAGGTATTTATGCAGGGTATTTCTCCCATGCATATTCCGGCGCTGCTTTGCGGCCTGCTCTGCGGCCCCTGGTACGGACTGGCCGTGGGTCTTATCAGCCCCATTTTGAGATCGCTGGTCTTCACCATGCCCAAGATGTATCCCACCGCCCTTGCCATGGCCTTTGAACTGGGCACCTATGGCCTGGTGACGGGACTTCTCTACAAGGCGCTGAAGAAGATGAACTTCTGGCCCAGAACCTACGTTTCCCTGATTGCGGCCATGCTGATCGGCCGCGTGGTGGGAGGCATCGCTCAGGCTCTGTTGCTGGGCTTCAGGGGAGAAGGCTATTCTCTTCAGCTTTTCGCCACCGCCTATTTTGTGAACACCAGCGTAGGCATGGTGATTCATCTCATCGTAATTCCTCTGATATTCTTTGCGCTGAAGAAGGCAAAGCTGACCATCGAAGAATAAAGAAGGAGTTTTGTTATGCATATGGCAGACGCGCTGCTTTCCCCGGCAGTGGGAGGCGTGATGATCGCGGCCAGCGCAGCCGCGGCGGGTTATTCCATCAAAAAAGTGGTGGAGGACCCGGATTTTAAAAAGAAAATTCCCGCTATGGGTGTTATGGGTGCCTTTGTTTTTGCCACCCAGATGATTAATTTTACCATTCCCGGCACCGGCTCCTCCGGCCATCTCTGCGGAGGCCTGCTGCTGACAGCAATCCTGGGGCCCTATGCCGGTTTTCTGAGCATGATCGGCGTCCTGCTGATTCAGTGCCTTTTCTTTGCCGACGGCGGCTTGCTGGCCCTGGGCGCCAACGTGTGGAACATGGCTTTCTACGGCTGCTTTATCGGATCCGTGATCTGGAAGGGAATCATGAAAACGGGCGCTTCCAAAGGAAAAATCGTTCTTGCCTCGGTGCTGGGTTCCGTTCTTACCCTGCAGATGGGCGCCTTTTCCGTGACGCTGGAAACCCTGCTGTCGGGAGTGACGGAGCTGCCCTTCGGCACGTTCCTGGCGGCTATGCTGCCCATTCATCTGGCCATCGGACTGGTGGAAGGCTTGATTACGGCTGCGGTGCTTTGCTTCGTCCATGAGGCGAGACCGTCCCTGCTCTGGAATGCGGATACAGCGGCTAAGGAAGGAAGGTTCTCCTACAGGACAACCCTGGTTATCCTGATCTGTGCTTTTCTGGTGATTGGCGGCGGCGTTTCTCTGTTGGCATCCTCCTATCCTGACGGACTGGAGTGGTCCATCGAAAGGCTGACTGGTGACACCGAACTGGAAAGTGAAGAGACCGGCGTTTACAGCACGGCCGCGGGAATCCAGGAATCCACTTCCTTCCTGCCGGATTACGCCTTCAAGAATTCCGACAGCGCTGCCGGAACCACCGTCTCCGGCGTGGTGGGATGCCTCATCACCTTTGGAGTACTGGCGGGAGCTGGCACGCTGATGAAGATGAAAGACCGGAAAAAAACCGCCTGATGGATAAACTGGACGACGCGATCCGAACTGTCCGCGAACTGGACGAGGCCGATGACCAAAGCCCCCTGGCGAAGGTCCATCCGCTGGCTAAGCTGGTGACAGCCCTGGTATTTGCCGTGCTGGTGACTTCCGTGCCTAAATACCGCCTGGATTTGTGCTTTGCCATGGGTGTCTGGCTGTATGGCTATGCGGTCTTTTTCAGGCTGAGTCCCGGAGAGTGCCTGCGCAGGCTCTGGGGATTGTTTCTGCTGCTGTTTTTTGTGGGCATTACGAATCCCATCCTGGACCGGAAGGTGCTGTTTGTGATGGGGCGCGTGAATGTTACCTCGGGCATGATTTCCATGCTGAGCCTGTTTCTCAAGGGGGCTCTGACCCTGTTCAGCGCCTGGTTTCTGGCCGTTTCCTGCGGCATGCTGAATATTCTTTCGGCGCTGAAGGCGGTGCATGTACCCCAGGTGCTTTTGAACGTGATTTATCTGATTTACCGATACCTGACCCTCCTGCTGGAGGAGGCGTCCCGGGTTTTCACCGCTTACCGGCTGCGGGCGCCTGGACAGAGGGGTCTTCATTTCTCGGTCTGGGGCTCTCTGGTGGGTTCCATGCTGCTGCGCAGTATGGACCGGGCGGAGACAGTGTATCAGAGTATGGAGCTTCGGGGTTATCAGCCGGAATACGCTTTTACGGATTCCACGCCCTGGAACGGGACCAGCAGCCTGTATCTGATCCTCTGCCTGATCAGTATGGCGCTGCTGCGCTTTATCCCGATATTCAGTTTTCTTGGATCCCTGGTAATGAATTAGGACAGACCATGATCAGACTGAACGATATTTCCTTTGCTTATGACAGATCCCGGCCGGTGCTTTCCCATGTCAGCCTACAGATAGGAAAGGGGGAGAGGGTTGGAATTGCCGGAGCCAACGGTGCCGGCAAATCGACGCTCTTAAAGCTGCTGGTGGGACTTTTATTTCCCGATCCCATGGGAAAAACGCCGCAGGAGAGCGGATGGATCGGGATTGACGGGATCCAGGTGACGAAGAAAAACTTGGCCGCCGTGAGGCAGAAAATCGGTTATGTGTTTCAGGACAGCGATGCCCAGCTGTTTATGCCCACGGTGGAGAAGGATGTGGCCTTTGCCCCGAAAAACTACGGTCTTGATGCTGTCCAGACACAGAAGCGGGTGGAGGAAGCTCTGTCTCTGGTGGGAATTGAAGACCTGAGAAAGAGATCGGTGCTGGAGCTTTCCGGTGGTCAGAAAAAGCTGGTCTCTCTGGCAACAGTGCTTTCCATGAGACCGGATATTCTGCTCTTCGATGAGCCCACCATCGCCCTGGATCCCGGCAACCGCCGCCGGTTTATCCGGATTTTGCCGGAGCTTGGCGGAACCCATCTCATCGTATCCCATGATCTGGATCTGCTGCTGGAGACCTGCGGAAGGATCATCCTCCTGTCGGAGGGACGGATCGTCGCCGACGGGGATACAGAAACGATTCTGAGAGATCAGTCATTATTAGAAGCAAACGGCCTGGAACTGCCGTTGCTGATACAGGGACAGAGGCTGGCAAGCAGCGCTGACCAAAGGACCCAATGAGGATTGGAGATTAGAATGAAAACTCTGTATATTGACTGCGGCATGGGTGCGGCCGGCGATATGCTGACGGCGGCTCTGCTGGACCTTTCCCCCCTGAAGGCCGCTTATGTGGCCAGGCTGAACGCCCTGAAGATTCCCGGCGTGACCTACGAGCTGGAGAAGGCTGTCAAATGCGGCATCACTGGCTCCCACATGTCCGTGAAGGTGAACGGCATCGAAGAGGATGAGCATCTGCATGATCATCATCATGACGACGAGCATGACCATGAACACGAGCATGACCATCATCATGAGCACGACCATGAGCATGAACATTCCCATGGCGGCCACAGCCATACCCATACCGGCATGCATGCCATCGAGCATATCGTGTGGGATCTGCATCTGCCGGAGAAGGTAGAGAAGGATGTGCTGGCGGTTTACCGCATTATCGCTGAGGCGGAGAGCCAGGTGCATGGTCAGAGCATGGACCAGATTCACTTCCACGAGGTAGGCACCATGGACGCGGTGGCGGATGTGGTGGCGGTGAGCTATCTGATCAACAACCTGAAGGTGGATCAGATTATTGCCAGCCCTGTGCATGTGGGCAGCGGCACCGTGAAATGCGCCCACGGAATCCTGCCGGTGCCGGCTCCGGCCACTGCCCTGATTCTGAAGGACATGCCCATTTACAGCACCGATATCCGGGGCGAGCTCTGCACCCCCACCGGCGCTGCGCTGCTGAAGCATTTTGTCAACCGCTTTGATGTGATGCCCACCATGAGCGTGTCCGCCATCGGATACGGCATGGGCAAGAAGGATTTCCCCCGGGCCAACTGCGTGAGGCTTCTTCTGGGCGAGACCATGGAACCCGCTGTGGCGGGACAGCCCGAATTCCACGCACCAGAGACCGCGGTTCAGAGAACCGTGATTCCCTCCGGCAAAACGCCCGAGGATGTGGTGCTGGAGCTCTCCTGCAATGTGGATGATATGACGGCGGAGGAACTGGGCTTTGCCATGGAGCGCCTCTTTGAGGCGGGAGCCTCCGAGGTATACACCATTGCCATCGGCATGAAGAAGAACCGTCCCGGAACCCTGCTGCGGGTGATCTGCTCCGAAAAACAGAAGGCGGATCTGGTGAAGGTGATCTTCAAGCATACCACCACCATTGGCGTCCGGGAGGCGGTTACCTACCGCAATGTGCTGAAGCGGGAATTTGAAACCGTGGAAACCCCCTATGGTCCCGTGCGGCTGAAAAAGGTAGCGGGTTACGATACTGAAAGAGAAAAGTTCGAATTTGACGATCTTTCCCGCATTGCGAAAGAGCAGAATATCAATCTCAGAGAAGCAAGGAAAATCGCAGAAGAGGCCTGGAGAAAGACCAGGTAAGAATTCCGGATCCATTAAAACCCTATAAATCCATCACTGATATGCTCCCCCTACGAGAGACAGTGAAAAAAACACTGTCTCTCGTAGGGGGAGCATTCTCATTGAAAAATCAGCTAAAAACGTATTTTCAGAACATCATGAAACAACCCCGCAGCATACGTAAAAGATATTGTTTTTTGTATGAATAAAGAGTATACTGATAGTAGGACAAGTGCTTTACGGAAATACTGACAGAGGTTGATTGTGGATTTTACTTGAACGAAATAAGAAAAGGAGTTGAAAATGAAAAAGGTTATTGCTTCTTTGATTATTGTTGCCTTATTTTTGTCCCTGTTAGGAAATAAAGAGAGAAAAGAACCTTCTAATGTCTGTCTTTCTTGTGCATCATGGGAAAAACAATTTAATTCAAGAGATGAACTATATCAGGCTTCTGATTTAGTCATTAAAGGAAAGGTTCTATCTCAAGAACCCGAATTGAGATGCGATCTTGTGTTTAGTAGAAGTTATGTAAAAGTGGAGTGCGTGTATAAAACATCTTCTAAGAACGTGATTAATGATGCAGTAGAAATAGTACAAACTGGCGGAACACTTAATGATTATACGACTGTGCCTATACATGGAGCACCTCTCCTTGAATCAGGAAATGAATATTTATTATTTTTGCAACTTTCAGAACCAGATCAAGTTTTTGGTCAGTATTATTTGATTTCTGGAGGGACTCAAGGTATTTACCAACCAGATGCAATTTCTTCCGGGGATGATGTAACACAATTCCTTGCTTATAAAGGCTCGATTCGTGAGAGTGATTTATTACGAAGCGGGGTAGATAATAATTATTCTGGATGGCCAAGTTTGCCTATTGCTTGGTCTTCAAATTACGCTAATTTTTGTTACTCTGGAGTTACATATCCCTCTGCTGTTTCCCAAGCTTTTACTAGTTGGAATTATTCGGAGTTTACATACTCTTATACTTCTAGCATGTCAACACAAGTTCAAATTAGAGAAAACGTTTATGGTGACGTAGGTTGGTATGCAAAAACGGTAGCTGTTAGTAATAATTCTGGTACAGGATTGGGAAATGCATATGTTTCATTGAATCATTCCAACATGTATGATTTATCAACTTTCGAATACAAGGCCATAGTTTGCCATGAAGCAGGTCATGCGTTAGGGATCGATGGTCATTTTGACGGATATACAGCAATCATGCAAAGTGATGCATCCAACTTTATGAGTAGTTATAATACACCTAGAACGTTTGATAAGACAAATGGATTGTATTTATTATATGGTAGTCCGTAACGTACGATATGATTTCGGGAGATTTCTATGAAAGCAACGTTTCTTAGTGTAAGCTTGGTCATTCTGCTTGTTGTTCTGAGTGGATGTCGTGAAAATCCTGCAAACGATACCTTCTCACTTCAGGGAATCGATGTGGATTCCGTAACACAAATTGATGTGACTTATACTTGCGAAGAATACTCACAAACGATTCAGGTATCTCAGGAGAGCGAATTGTTTCCCCGAATGTTGGCATATCTTAATTGTCCGCTCGGCGAGCCATACAATAAAAATATCATAATGTATCCATATCCTATTTACATCATGATTCATGAAGGAAAGAAAATCAGCAGAATCGATTTGGCTGCTTGTGAAACTGGGGGAAAGACAGCGCTTTACTTACTATATAAAAACAAGCTGTATCCCATGCAGAACGAAGAGGAAGCTGCACTTCATGTGGATAAAATAACCATTCCGCATGACCCTTTGGCCTATTCAGTTTATGTATACAGTGGATTTCAAGGGGAAAAGCGAGGAGTGACATCTAATAGTCAGGGGGAGGGAATCATTCCCGAATTAAAAACATTTGTCGAGTATCCTGATATGCTCTCGGAGAAAGAAGCTGAAAACAATGCGATGATCAGGATAAAAGGAACACTGATGTCCATGGAGGTGAGAAAAGCAGATCAGCTTCCGCAAAGCTATTTGCAGATCACGGATATCAGATCCAATCCAACAGGGGTATATACGATTGGAGAATTCTATATCGATGAGATAGAGAAGGGTGAGGATCTGATTACTTCGGATACAATTCGTATCCTTCTTCCCTTTGCCAATTTTGATCCTGAGAATCAGCATGAATTAACTTATGGGCTTACCCAGCAGCCGATGACAGAAGGAGAACAGTATCTGATAAATGTCAACCGTTTTTCGGTAAAGGATGCATCTAATCTGTTTGCTTTCTCTGACTTTTATCGGGGAATTTATCAGCTCGAAGAAGGAAACAGTCACTTGCTTTACAATCATTTTGACGACTGATTATATTTTTGCAATGCGCTCAGCGTAATCCCGACGTCCGGGAGGCCCGGAAAATCGCAGAAGAGGCCTGGAGAAAGACCAGGTAAGAATTTCGGACCCATAGAAAACCCCACAAATCCGTCATTGGTTTTCAGGACAGATTTGTGGGGGTTTTTCTCTGATTTCATTTGCTTTTACCGCGGAAAGGTGGTAGAATATCTGCTTGGACTTTAAAGAAAGAAGGGTTTTCTGATATATGAACAGCATGTTGCTTTCAACGGCATTTGCTCTCTTTGCGGGTCTGATGATGACCCGTATTTTCAAGAAGATGAATCTTCGTCTTCCTGATGTTACCGCATTTCTGATCGCCGGTGTCCTGGTGGGACCCTATGTGCTGGGTGCCCTGAAGGTTCCGGGTCTTGGCTTCGGCACCGTGGAGCAGGTGGAGAGCGTGAGTGTCATCTCCAGTGTGGCTCTGGGCTTCATCGCCTTTGATATCGGCAACGAGTTCCGGCTGGGTCAGCTGAAACACACCGGAAAGACGGCTACCGTCATCGGTATTTTCCAGTCCGTCCTGGCTTCTCTGATGGTGGACGCAGTTCTGGTGGCCCTTCATTTTGTGCTGGGTCCTGAAATTCTGCCCCTGCCCGTAGCCATTACCCTGGGTGCCATTGCTTCCGCCACCGCCCCTGCCGCCACATTGATGGTTGTCCGTCAGTACAAGGCCAAGGGTCCTCTGACGGACCTGCTGCTGCCCATCGTTGCTCTGGATGACGCCGTGGGTCTGGTGGTCTTCGCGGTGTCCTTCGGCATTGCCCAGGCCATTGACGGCGGCTCTCTGAGCATTGTTTCCGTGGCCTTGAATCCCATCCTGGAGATTATCTTCTCTCTGATTCTGGGTTCCATCATGGGATGGCTGCTGACGAAGCTGGAAAAGCTGTTCTTCTCCAACTCCAACCGTCTGTCCCTGACCATTGCCTTCGTCATCATGACCATTGCTCTGTCCACCCTGAAATTTGAACTGGGCGGCGGTGTAAGAATCGGCTTTTCTTCACTGCTCGTCTGCATGATGCTGGGTACCATTTTCTGCAACCTCAGCGAGTATTCCGTGGATATCATGCAGCGTTCCGCCAAATGGACCGCGCCGGTTTACGCGGTATTCTTCGTCCTGTCCGGTGCCGAGCTGGAGCTGTCCGTATTCAAGTCTCCGCTGACCATTGTGGTGGGTCTTGTGTATATCCTTATGCGCTGCGTGGGTAAGTATTTTGGCGCCAGACTGAGCGCGAAGGCCATGAAGTGCGAGAAGAAGGTAGTGGATTATCTGGGAGTGACCCTGTTCCCCCAGGCCGGTGTGGCGCTGGGCATGGTGGTCTCCGCCCAGGCTCTGGGCCCGGCCCATGGTGCCATCATCCGGAATATTATTCTGTTCAGTGTTCTGGTTTATGAGCTGTTCGGCCCCATGCTTACCAAGTGGGCGCTGGGCAAGGCAGGCGAAATCGAAACCAAGGCTTCCGATACGGTGCACCGTCAGCGTTTCCAGAAGAAAGAGAAAATCGTCCGCAGCCACTAACAGAATACGCTTATTTCCTGACCAAATCTTCGAAAAACCATTGCCAAACGCAGTGGTTTTTTCTATAATGGATAAGAATATCACATGCCCGTACGACCCCATACCCCCAACCATCGAAGGAGGACCGCCATGGTATCAAAACGTCAGGACTATATCAGCTGGGATGAATATTTTATGGGAATTGCCAAGCTGGCAGCTTTAAGATCCAAAGACCCGGGAACCCAGGTGGGAGCCTGTATTGTGGGAGAGGACAATAAAATCCTTTCCATAGGCTACAACGGTTTTCCCCGGGGCTGCTCTGATGATGAATTCCCCTGGGCCAGGGAAGCGGAGCGGGAGCTGGATACCAAATATATGTACGTTACGCATGCGGAATTAAACGCGATTCTGAATTTCAGCGGCGGATCCCTGCAGGGAGCGAAGCTCTATGTGACCCTTTTCCCCTGCAATGAGTGCGCCAAGGCCATTGTCCAGTCCGGCATCCGGACCCTGATCTACGAATCAGACAAATATGCCCATACGGACAAGTTCATCGCTTCCCGGATGATTTTGAATGCTGCCGGCGTGGAGCTGATTGCTTATGAGAATTCCGGCAAGGAGATCAACTTTACGGTCTGAGTTCAGGACGCTGATTATTTTTCAAGGAGAAAGAGTAATGAAACAAAGCACGAAGTTTTTTGCCCTTCTGATCTGTCTGTGCATGGCTCTCACCATGCTGTTCCCCGCCCCAGCAAAGGCCGCCGGCGAGGATGAGGCCTTTGAGGCCTGGCTGACAGAGGAATGGGTGGAAACCATGGAGGCGGATTATCTGAACATGCATTTCAGCGTCCGCGACTACCGCGCCTACGGCATTGAAAAGCCGGAGGTGACCTTGGGTACCATCAACAAGGAGGATTACGCCCTGGGCGTCCAGGACAATCAGGATAGCATCGATGAGCTGAAGGGCTTCAACTACGATGCCCTGTCCAGAGAGAATCAGCAAACCTATGATGTACTGATGTTTTACCTGGAGCAGATGGTCATTCTGAATCAGTATCCCCAGTTTGAGGAGCTGTTCAATCCCTACAACGGCTATCTCACTAACTTGGTGACCAACTTCACTGAGTTCGTGTTCTACGAGAAGGAAGATTTCGAGGATTATCTGACGCTGATCGCGGACTATCCCCGGTTCATTGATGAGATGTGGGCCTTCACCAAGGATCAGGCGGCGGAGGGCTATTTCATGCCGGACGCTACCCTGGATGAAGCCCTCACAGAGATCAGTGAATTTGTGGCCAAGGGCACCGAAAACCCGCTGATTGTCATTTTTGATGAAAATGTAGATGCCTTCTCTGGCCTTTCCGATGAGGAGAAAGCCTCCTACAAAACCCGCAACTCCGACCTGGTGCTGCATCAGGTGCTTCCCGCCTACGAGAAGGCTGCGGAAAACCTGGAGACCCTGCGGGGCAGCCGTCAGAATGATAAGGGTATCTGCGGTTATCCCGGAGGAGAAGAGTACTACGCGGCCCTGGCGAAATACGAAGCCAGCGCGGACATGACCGTTCAGGAAATGTACGATTACTGCGAGGCCTCCATTGACAATGTGCTCCAGTATTACCGCAAGGCATATATGAAGAACCGGGATTTCCAGGCGCCTGCCACGGTTCCCTTCTCCACTGCGGAGGAGATTCTGGATTATCTGTCCTCCCATCTGGAGGACTTCCCCGTGGGTCCCACCGTCAACTACACTGCCAAATATCTGGATAAGAGCATTGAAAATCCCTCGGTGGTGGCTTATTACCTGACGCCTCCCCTGGACGATATCAGTGAAAATGCCATCAAGATCAACGGTTCCTCCGTGCAGGATGATATCAATGATTTGTATATGACGTTGTCCCATGAGGGATTCCCGGGCCATCTGTATCAGTTCACCTGGTATTACAACACCAATCCCCATCCCATCCGCACCGCCATTTCCGTCATGGGCTACCAGGAAGGCTGGGCCATGTATGTGGAAAACCTGATGATCCGCAAGTCCGGCCTGGACGAAATGTCCTACGTGGACGCGGAGGCCAACACCTATTATGGCTACGTGTACAACGCGCTGATGGAGTTTGGCATCAACGGCCTGGGCTGGGATCTGAAGGAATTCGGCGAATTTATGAATGGCGATGGCGGCGGATACACCGCGGCGGAGCTGAAGGAAATCTATGACCAGATGCGCTCCATGCCCGGCACCATGATTTCCTACGGCTTTGGCGATGCCTATTTTATGAACCTGCGCGCCATGGCACAGAAGGCCATGGGCCAGTACTTTGATGAGGTGGGCTTCCATGAGGTGCTCCTGGAAGGCGGTCCCCGTCAGTTCGAGATGCTCCAGGCGGATGTGGAAAATTACATCGCCCGTCAGGGCTACAAAGTGCCCAGCAGCTACGCGGCCTACGAGATCGAAGCCTACGGCGTGCCTGTGGTAGAGCAGGGAACGCCGGTGCCGGAGGAGGAGTCGGAGATTTCCATTACCTACGGAGAAGATTCAGACTATGAGTTTCCAGAAGATCCCGAGGATCCCTTCGGGATTATCGATCAGCTGGACGGGGATGGCGGCGAAACCGCGGACATGCTGAAAAGAATCGGCAAAGCGCTGCTGATCGGGGGAATCATTTTCCTGGTGGTGGTGATTGGAGTGGTTGTTCTGATTGTGGTCCTTGTAAAACGCAGCGGCAAACGCCGCAGGGAAGAGGAGATGCGGAGAATCCAGTGGATGAACCAGCAGAACTTCTACAATCAGCCGCAGGGTCAGGCGATGCCCTACCAGCAGAATCCCTACCAACAGGGAGCGAATCAGCAGCCTTACCCGCAGGGACAATATCAGCAGATGCCAAATCAGCAGATGCCGTATCAGCAGAACCCTTATCAGCAGCAGCCGTATCAGCAGGGAGCTTACCAACAACAGCCGTATCAGCAGGCACCTTATCAGCAGCAGGTTTACCAGCAGGTACCTGTCCAGCCGGCGCCTCAGGCTGATGAGACGGGTGAGGATCAGAATCAACAGTAATTAACAGTTATTAATGAAAAACAAGCAAGTGCGAAATGACAAATATTTCGTGTTTGCTTGTTTTTTCTTTGTTAAAATGTTACAATGATGTGTGTTGCATTGAAAGCAATTGCTTTGATAACAATTGTTTTGAAAACAATAGAATGTTTTTCTGGAGGAGATCATGAAGTACTTTTTAGACAGCGCCAAGCTGGATGAAATTGACTATGCGTACAGAACTTTCGGTATCGACGGCGTTACTACCAACCCCAGGCATATCATGCTCAGCGGGAAGCCCTTTCTGACAGCGATCCATGGAATCGCAGACTGGGTGGAAAAGAACGGCCTGACCGGCATTGACCGGTTCCCGGTATCCGTGGAAGTCAATCCTCATATCGAAGATGCGGCAGAGATGGTGGAGGCAGCGAAGAAGATCGCGCCCATCAGCCCCAACTTTGCCATTAAGATTCCCTGCACCGAGGCCGGTGTGGCCGCAGCCAGAGAGCTGGAGAAGGAGGGAATCCGCACTAACCTGACCCTGGTGTTCTCGCCGGCTCAGGCCATCTGGGCTGCCAGAAACGGCTCCTTGTTTGTGTCTCCCTTCATCGGCTGGAAAGAGGCCAATGGCGAAGACTGCCGCCAGTATATCCGTGATATCGTAGATATTTACCGCAACTACGGCTATCTGGGCAAGACCCAGATCATCTGCGCCGCCATCCGCACTCCCAAACAGATGGTGGACTGCGCCGTGGCCGGAGCGGATATCATCACCACCGGACTGGATGTCTATAAGGAAAGCATGAAGCATGCCTATACCACCCAGGGCATCGGCACCTTCTGCGCCGCCTGGGACAATACGGTGACCGAATAAGGCTGCGGGAAGGAACTTAGCTATGAAAATCGGATTTATCGGACTGGGCATCATGGGCGAGGCCATGTGCGGCAATATCATCCGCAAGCATGATGACCAGGTCTATTTGTACGATGTGGAAGAGACCAAAGCGGCCGCTCTGGCCGAGGCTGCGGCCAAGGATGGCTTTACGAATGCCATCGTTGCCAAGGATAGCCGGGAGCTGGCGAAAAACGCGGATGTGATTATCTCCATGGTTCCGAAGTCAGAGCACAGCCGCAGCGTCTATACCGGGATTCTGCCCGAGCTTAAAGAAGGCAAGATCTGCATCGATATGAGCACCATCGATCCTTCTGTCTCTGTGGAAATCGCGGAAATGGTGAAGAAGACCGGCGCCGACTTTGCCGACGCTCCGGTGGTTAAATCCCGTCCGGCGGCCGAGGCCGGCAAGCTGGGTATTTACGTGGGCTGCGAAGAGAAGCTCTTCGATCGGATCCTTCCCGTCCTTTCCTACATGGGCGAGAATGTCATCCGCATGGGAGAAAACGGCAAGGGCCTGGTAATGAAAATCTGCCACAACGCCCTGGTATCCCAGATTCAGAACGGCGTCAATGAAACCTCCACGCTGGCGGCTGCCGCCGGAATTGATATTCTTACCTTCGCTCAGGCCATTTCCTACGGCGGAGGCCAGAACTTCTATCTGGACAGCAAAAAGAATGTCATCAGCGCGGAAGACTTTACCACGGCATTTTCCATCGAAAACATGCATAAGGATGTGCATATCTGCCTGGGTCTGGCCCAGGATTACGGCGTAGCCATGCCCGGCGAGGAGAACGCGGTGCGGGTCTATGACCGGGCCATGGAAAAGGGTTTTGGCAAGGAAGATTTCTCCGCCACCATCAAAGTGGTGAGGAACTCTGGCGCGTCGGAAGGAGCCGAGCAATGAACCTGAAAATCGTGTATCTGCCCATTGGCGTGGGCACCTATCATATGGAAACGGCCCATGAGGCCTTTGAGAAATCCGCGGAGCTTCTGAAGCATCTCTTCGGCGATGAAGTAGTCATCCCCGCAGATATTCTGTTTTCTCCCGACGCGGTGAAGGAGCAGATGAAGGGCGCCAGTCCCGATCTGGTGATTCTTCAGAACATTACCTTTGCCAACGCCGCCTATATTTCCGAAGCCCTCCGGCACTATGAGGGCCCCATGGTCCTCTGGACCCTGAGGGAGCCCGTGGGGGAGGCCGGTGGAAGGCTGAAGCTGAACTCTCTGACCGGCACCTTCTCCGCCGCCAACACCTATCATCAGATCCGCAGCGATGTGCCGGAGCTGATTTTCGGCAGTCCCGAGGAAGCGGCGGTGGCGGATCAGCTCCAGAAGATCTGCCATGTCGTCCGGCTGATGAAGGCAATGAGAAGCCTGAAAATCGCCCAGGTGGGACATACGCCTCAGGGCTTTGGCTTCGGCCGGGGCCTGGATGCGGAAATTCAGAAAACCTTCGGAGCGGAGCTTGTTTCCATCGAAGCCCGGGAGCTCATCGGACGGGCCCTGGCCCTCACGGATGAGGAGAGTCTGCCGGCTCAGGAAGAAGCCGGAAAATGGATCCGGGGCATGGAAAAGACGCCGGAGAAGAACGTCCGGGATTTCCATCGCCTGCTGAAGGCTTATCAGGACTGGGTCGGCGAAAACGGCATCGGAGCCCTTTCCTCCCGCTGCTGGCCGGATTTCTTTGTGGAATACGGAACGCCGGTGTGCTCGGTGCTTTCCATTCTGAATGCTGTCGGCACTCCCTGCGCCTGCGAGGCGGACACCTATGGAGCCCTCAGCATGTGGATCGGACAGCAGCTGACTGACCAGGCCTGCTTCTTTGGTGATCCCGTGGCTCTGGATGAGGAAGAGAACACCCTGACCTTCTGGCACTGCGGCATGGCTGCCTGCTCCCTGGCCAAACCGGAAGAGGGAGCTGCGGTGGGCGTTCATCCCAACCGCAAGATCGGTCCCACCATGGAATTTGGTACCCGGGCCGCTGCAAAGGCTTCCATTCTCCGGGTCGGCAAAGACCGAAACGGCGCCTTCCGCCTGCTGGTGATTCCCGCAGAGGTGCTGGATAAACCCAAACAGTTCCTGGGCACCTCCTGTGTGACAAAGCTCAGCGCGCCGGTGAGGGAGACCGTACAGTCTCTGCTGGAGGCAGGCTGGGAGCCCCATTACGCGGTGGTCTTCGGCGATGTGACCGGGGAGATCGAAATCCTCGGCCGGATGCTGAACCTGCCTGTCACTGTGGTGAAGTAAATGCCGGAATTAAATAAAATATCCCTGGTCCTGGGATGCGGCAGCGCCGAATTTCCCATGGAGAAGGGAAGCTTTGAATATATCGACCATATTTCGGATCAGCGGGACGCGGATCCGGAAGCGGTGACATTTGAAAGTACCGAAGAAGAAGTCTTTGTGCTGCGGATCCGGCCCCAGGATAAAAAATGGAACCGGTTCTACCTGAAGGTTCCCACGGATCTGCTGGCGGGAGCCCCTCAGGCCGGGGGAGAGAAGGAACATTTCTACGGCACCGGAGAAACCTTTTCCGAATTTGATCTGGCCGGACAGAAGGTCCGGGTCTGGGTGGCGGAGCATCAGAACTCCAAGCGCATTGCCCGGAAGCTGGAGCTCTGGGAGAAGAACGGTCCCGAGCCGGAAAGGCCCTGGCCCTTCTCCGATTATGAAACCTATTATGCCCAGCCCACCTTTACCAGCAGCCGGAGATACTATCTCCATGCGGATACCACCGGCTATGTGGGCTTCGATTTTACCGAGCCGGGTTATGTGGGCATCGAGCTGAGGGAAAACGCTCCCATCTATGTGGAGCGGGCCCGGTCCTTTGAAGAGCTTTCCGGAAAGCTGTCCCGCCGGCTGGGCCATCAGCGCCCGCTGCCGGACTGGGTTCACGACGGTGTCATTCTGGGCATCGAAGAGGGCCCGGCCGCCATTGACGAGAAAATCGCTAAGGTCAAAGCCGCAGGCACTCCCGTGACGGGCATCTGGTCCCAGGACTGGTGCGGCTGCCGCAGGACCGGCTTTGGCTATCAGGTCATGTGGAACTGGCGCTACGACAAAGACCTTTACCCCGATCTGCCGGAGCATATCCGGCGCTGGAGGAAGGAGGGCATCCGGTTCCTGGGCTACATCAATCCCTTTATGGCCATTGAAAAGGATATCTACGCCTACGCCACGGCCCATGGCTACTGCGTGAAGGACAAGGATGGAAAGGACTATCTGGTGACCATCACCACCTTCCCCGCGGCCATGATCGACCTGACCAATCCCGAGGCCTGGGACTGGTACAAGGGACTGATCAAAGAGAACATGATCGGCATCGGCCTGTCGGGCTGGATGGCGGATTTCGGCGAGTACCTGCCCACGGACTGTGTGCTCCATTCCGGAGAGGATCCGGAAAAGCTGCATAATGACTGGCCCGCCCTCTGGGCCAGGCTGAATCAGGAAGCCATCCGGGAGGCCGGAGCAGAGGATGAGGTGTTCTTCTTCACCCGGGCCGGCTCCGCAGGAACCATCCGTTATTCCTCCATGATGTGGAACGGAGATCAGCATGTGGACTGGTCGCTGGATGACGGACTGGCTTCCGTGATTCCCGCCACCCTGTCCCTGGCCATGAGCGGCTACGGCATGACCCATTCCGATGTGGGCGGCTATACCACCATGGGTCCCATGACCCGGGGCGCCGAGCTGATGATGCGATGGGAAGAGATGAATTCGTTCTCTCCGCTGATGCGGTCCCATCCGGGCAACCAGCCCTCCCGCAGCATCCAGTTCGATGCTAGGGAGGATATGATCCGGCACCTGTCCCTGTGCGTGCGGCGTTTCACCGCGCTGAAGGATTATCTGCAGATGTTGGAGGCGGATAACTCGGAAAAGGGCGTCCCCATGATGCGGCCTTTGTTCTATCATTATGACGAGGCGTCCGCCTATGAGGAAAAATTCGAGTATCTCCTGGGCAGAGATCTGCTGGTGGCTCCGGTGATCAAAGAAGGAGCCAGCGAGAGGGAGGTCTATCTGCCGGAGGACGAATGGGTTCATCTGTGGACCGGCGAGATCTGCCGGGGAGGGCGGATCCGGGTCCAGGCGCCTTTGGGACAGATCCCGGTGTTTTACAGAAAAGAAAGCTCCTGGAAAGCAGTGTTCCAAGAGCTTAGAGAAATTCAATAAAGAGAAAGGAAGGATCTACCATGGAAAAGAAGACCGGAAAGCTGACAAAAATGAACGTGATCGGTTACGCCCTCGGCGATATGGGCGGCGTTATCACCTTCGGTACGATCGGTTCATTCCTGCAGATGTTCTATACGGATATTCTGCATATCTCTTTAGCTAAAATCACAGTGCTGATGCTGATTGCCCGAATCTGGGACGCCATCAATGACCCGCTGTGCGGCGCGCTGATTGACTCGAGAAAGCCCACCAAGTGGGGACGCTTCAGACCCTACATCATGTGGTTTTCCGTCCCGCTGGCCATTGCCTTTATTCTGGCCTTCTTTAAGATTCCCGGCCTGTCCGAGAATCAGTACCTGATCTACGCCTATGTGACCTACATTCTCTACGGCATGCTGTACACGGCGGTGAACATTCCCTACGGCTCCATGGCCTCGGCCATGACCAACGACCTGAAGGAACGCTCCAACCTGTCGGTCATCCGTTCCCTGGGCGCCGGCTTCGGATCCGCGCCCGGACAGATCCTTCTGCCTCTGTTTGTGTATTCCACCGCGGTGGACACCGGCGCCAAATATCTGGATGCTTCCAAGCTTCAGACCGGCGTCATTCTGCTGGCGGGCTTTTCCGTGATCGTGTTCTTCGGCTTCTTCAAGATGACCAGGGAGTATATTCCCGCTCCGGAGCATCAGGAGAAGGAGAACGTGCTGAAAACCTTCGGCACTCTGCTGAAGAACCGTCCCTTCATGACCCTGTGCCTGGCCTCCATGCTGCTGATCGCCGGAAGCATGTATACCCAGACCATCTTCAACTATCTGTTCAAGAACTACTTTGAGACTCCGGGCCTGTTCTCTCTGGTCACGGTATTCAACTATATCCCTATGCTGGTGCTGATGCCTTTCATGGGCAAGTTTGTCCAGAAGTTCGGCAAGAAGGAGATCTGCTCCTTCGGCAGCATTTTCGCGGCCTTGGCTTTCCTGATTCTGTTCTTCATCAAAACCAGAAGCCCCTATGTGTTTCTGGCGGTGAACCTGATTCTCGGCTTTGGCCTTTCCTTCTTTACCCTGGAGGTCTGGGCCATGGTTACCGACGTCATCGACCACTACGAGAAGGAAACCTACCGCCGTTCCGAGGGTACCACCTACGCCAGCTTCAGCTTCTTCCGTAAGCTGGGACAGACCCTGGCCGGCATCGGCGCTTCCATGGCGCTGGCGGCCGTGGGCTATGTGACTGCGGAAGGCACCATGGTGCAGACGGAAGCGGTCAACCAGGGCATCTACAACATTGCCACTCTGGTGCCCTTCGTCATGTATCTGTGCATGTTCCTGCTGCTGCAGTTCGGCTATCCGCTGACCAGAAAAGCAGTGGAGGAGCTGCGCAAGGAACTGGACAACCGTTAAAACAAAGCCTGAAAAACAGAAAGCCCCGGAGCAAAAGCTTCGGGGTTTTTGAATACAGGGCTGGCTTCGCCCTGTGCTTTCTATTCAGATCACAGATGATATTTCCGAATGACGTTCTCGTATTCTTTGACCACATCATCCACCAGACGGCTCCAGGGAATGGGAATGGTCTCTCGGGCTTTTTCGCCCACAGCCTTCAGTTCTTCGGGAGAGGCCAGTGCCCCGCTGATGGTCCGGCATAGATCCTGGGGATCATCCTCGCAGAGGAAGCCGTTGATTCCGTGGGTCATGCCTTCCGCGGCGCTGGAGCCCTTGACCACCACCGAGGGCGTACCCATGGCGGCGGCTTCCCGGGTCACCAGACCGGAAGTATCGTAAAGGGAAGGGAAGAGGAACAGCGATGCTCTGGCATAAAGGGCATTCAGCAGGTCATGATCCGTCAGGTGACCGGTAAAGATCACCTTTTCGGCGATGCCCAGTTCCTCCGCCAGCTGCCGGATCTCCTCCTCGTGGGGGCCCTGTCCCGCCAGCATGAGTCTGAAGTCCTGCTCCGGCTTCTCCTTAGCCAGCAGGCCGCAGGCCTCCAGGGTGCAGCGGAGATTCTTCTTCCAGTTGATCTGACCTACGTAAAGAAGGATCGGAACATTCTCCGGCACGGGGAATTGCTCCAGGGAAGCCTTCATGCCCGCTTCGGTGAGGGGGTGAATATCGGTGCCGTTGGGCATGACCTTAATCTCGCCCTTGTAGCCGTAATCCGCCAGGGTGAGGGCGGAGGATTCGCTGACGGCCCAGACCTCGGTGCAGCGGTTGTAGAAATCCACCACAAATTTGGTGCCCATGTTGGCCAGCAGGGAGATGCCGGTGGCCTGCATAAAGTCATCGCGGTATTTGGAATGGAAGGTGCCCACCACAGGCACATCGTGGCGGACAGCGTACAGCAGTCCGGCCTGCCCGGCGACAAAGGGACTGTGGACATGGACAATATCGCCCTTGATCATATTGAGGCGGTTGGTACAGTGGGGGTCCAGATTCGGTACGCCCACGGTATAGCTTTTCATGGCGGAGAGCTGCATGCCCAGATAATCCACCAGCTCAAAGGGGTAGCCGCCCCGGTAGCCGGTATCCGTCTGAGGCGCCACCACATAGCACTCGTGACCCTTGGCGGGAAGATTCATGGCATATTGATAAACGACATTGCCGACTCCGTCCATAATGGGAATAAAGGAATCGGAAAACTCAAGTATTTTCATCAAATACACTCCTATCTGCCTTCTGCGGCAGAATTATTATAGTCCTTTCCGGGAAAATTGGCAAGTTTTCTCTGATTCTCCCGGTCCGGCCGGGTTCTGTATATGGAAACTGCCTCTGGAATGTGGTATACTCAAAAGAATAGGAGAGGAATGACATCATATGGAAAAATACATCTGGATCATCTACGGAGCCATCAGCCTGACGGTGCTGATCCTTTACGGAGCAGACAAAGCGAAAGCAAAGGCCGGGGCCTGGAGAATTCCTGAAAGGACGCTGTTGCTGGCGGCGGTTTTTTCACCGGCGGCAGCTCTTTTAGGCATGCTGGTTTTCCGCCATAAGATCCGAAAGCCCAAGTTTTACCTTGGCGTCCCGCTGATCCTGATTCTGGAGGGCGGACTGCTCTGGTATCTTTATTTCAGGCACTAAAAATCCATCATATACAGGAGATTATCATGGCTAACATCTGGAATCCCCAAAAATATGCACAGACTGCCCGCCTGGCTCAGGCTGAGGGCTGCGTACTACTGAAAAACGACTGCGGCGCGCTGCCCCTGCAGAAGGAAAGCCGGCTGGCTGTCTTTGGAAGAACCCAGTTCAACTATTTCAAGAGCGGTACTGGCTCCGGCGGTCTGGTAAATGTGGACCGGGTGATCGGCATCTGGGAAGGGCTGGAAGAGAGCGGCGCCCTGAAGCTGGATGAGAAGGTCAGAAAAATCTATGAGGAATGGCTGAAGGATCATCCCTTTGATGTGGGACATGGCTGGGCCACCGAGCCCTGGT
>CACZRP010000089.1 GCA_902783575.1 uncultured Eubacteriales bacterium | reverse complement strand
CTTGATACCAGCGCGGCCGATGAGCACCTTCGGTTTTTTCTTCGCACCGGAAATGATGAAGGCCATATCCGGGGGTGATTTCACATATCCGGCCAGAATCAAAATGACGACGGCGGCCACAATGGCCAATATAATGAAGAACCAGTGGTTCATGAATAGTGCAGGCATAATGTTTTCCTTTCCCCTTTCGATCCGGCTTTTCCGGATCATCCCGGCCGGCCCGTGTTTCGGGACCGGCCGGCTGCCTATTTCAGACAGATGATGATGTTATCTGATCGCCTGAAATCCTCCGGCTGTGCACCGCCCAGGTATTTCAAACGTTGAAAGAAGCATATCATGGATAAAATGCAAAGGGATTGCGAAATGCATATGTGGTCGGTTTTCATGTTTAAACGTCATTTTGATTGTGCACTTATGCATTGTGATTTCTTCTATTCATGTTATAATGGAAAAAAGCCCGGTCATGTACGAAAGCATTTGATAACAGCCATGGAGGTGCTTCATGAAATACGTCAACTTTTTCGGTCATCAGACTTCAAAGCTGATTGTGGGCGACAACCCCATGAATGGCTATTCCTATATCGGTCACCGGATCCCGGGAAGCGAGATGGTGAGCTTCTACACCGCTGAAAAATTCAAGGAAACCCTGTTCCGCATGGAGGAACTGGGTTATAAAACCATGCTGCCTCTGGCTGATCCCTATGTGATCCGGCTGCTGAAGGAATACCGCCGGGATGGCGGCAAGCTTCAGTTTATCTTCCAGCCGTTCCGGGCCATGGATCAGGATGTGAGCATCCGCCAGATGATGGAGGTGGAGCCCATTGGCATCTATCATCAAGGCACGACCACCGATGATCTTTTTGAGGCCGGGCAGTGTGAAAAAATACTGTCCCTGGTGGAAAAGTACAAAACCATGGGCATTCCCGTGGGACTGGGCACCCATCGCCCCGATGTGGTTGAGAAAAGCGAAAAGGAAGGCTGGCCGGTGGACTTTTATGTAGCCTGTCTGCAGAATCCCCGGATTGATCGTACTGGTGTCCCGGGTGGTTATCTGCCGGCGGACACCCTGCCCGGCTGGGTATTCTATCCCGAGGACCGTCCCCGGATGCTGTCGGTTCTCTCCAAAGTCGAAAAGCCTGTGATTGCCTACAAGATCTTTGCCGGCGGTCAGATGTTTGAGAATCTGAATCCTCAGGAAAAGCAGAAAAAGATTGTGGATACCTATCAGGAGGTTTTCTCCTGCCTGAAGCCGGATGACATGGCGGCCATCGGCGTCTTCCAGCGGGATATAGATCAGCTTGAGGAGAATGCGGCGCTGTTCGACCGCTGGGCAGAAAGCGCAAATTCGGCGCTGTACGACCGCTGGGCAGAAAGCGCAAATCTTTGAGGGCTTTCAAATGGAACCGGAAAACAGGCTGATTCAAGTTTTACAGATCAAGAAGGCCAAGGAGGGCACTCTCTTTCAGCGCTGGCAGATCTCCGGAAGGGATTCGGAAGGCCTCGAATATGAAGGATTCTTCACTCCGAAAACCGTCAGCGGCGTCTGGGAAGCAGTCCAGAAAGAACTGCAGGCCATTGCAGAAGCGGCTCCCACCAGTATAGGCCGCGATCGGTTGACTCACTTTCTCTGGGATTTCCATGTCAAGCTGCCGGAGAACAAGAAAGGCCGCACCCTCGGCCAGGTGGCGCTGGCCCCTTACCCGGAATCGACGCTGGTGCCCATGATCCGGGAGGTTACGGACTTTTCGACTGGCCGTGTGGATCCTTTCCTGTTGGAAACCACTTTCCTTTGGCTGTATCCGGAGCTGAAATCTCAAGGCTCTCTGGAGCGGATTCTGGGGCCAAGGGCTCTTCGGCAGATTGCTCATCTGCTGGATTCCGCCACCAGCGATGCCATCAATCTGCTGGAATGTGCAGTGATCCGGGACGGATCCCGGATCGATCTTCGCAGCGCCGCTGTTTGCGCGGTGGCTGAGCTATTGAAGGTTCCTCATCTGGTGGTTCCCGCGGAAGCGGTGACAATTCTGCTGAATGGAAAAGCCATTGAAGGTACTTTTATGCAGCGGGCAGTCGGACTGGATCCCAAACACCCGATGGCTGGACAGGCAGGCATATTAGCTCAGCAGGTGCCCGGTAAGGCTGGGCAGGCAGGCATACCTGCTGGGCAGTTGCCCGGTAAGGCTGGGCTTGCAGGCATATCTGTTGGACAGTTGCCCGGTAAGGTCGGCCAGGCATCAGTGCGGCGGCCTTTCTTTACCGGCTTTGCCGGCAGCGGGCCGAAAGCTCTGGCAGATCTGCAGGTTCTGGACTATATCTGCGGCAATCCGGATC
The DNA here is from genome assembly GCA_902783575.1 of uncultured Eubacteriales bacterium. Taxonomy (GTDB): domain Bacteria; phylum Bacillota; class Clostridia; order Lachnospirales; family Bianqueaceae; genus RUG760. Next base: position 11,201 of record CACZRP010000089.1, on the reverse strand, counting down.
GTCATGGTTATAATCTTTTCTATCAGCTGGATGATCATGGCAGACTGACTGGCGTACAGGCCATCGACAATGATTGCTGTCTTGGCCGGCTGCTGCCACAAAGTTATGAAAGCCATGCTCTATTGACAGGGCCTTTACATATGAAAACCGTCAGCTATTCCATGTGGGAACAACTGACGGCTATTCGCGAAGATAGTTTAAAAAAAGCCCTGGAGGGCTTTGAACTGGAACCGGAAGAAATCGCCGCGGCGGCGGGAAGGCTTTCCCTGCTGAAACAGGCGCTTAAAGATGGGCAGGCTGGGATTCATGTGATCTCGGAAAGTGAATGGGATTCCATGGCTGCGGAGGATTTGGATCACCTGATGGAATATGATCCTTCCGGTGATCACGGCAACCTCTTCACCCGGGCTCGGGTTACTTTGGAAGAAGTCCTGGGGAGTCCTCGCATATAAGACTAAAATTAATGGATCGTGGAAAACTGCCAAATGCAGGTAATCCCACGATCCATCTTTATTTGTCGAGGATAATTCACATATCAGGCATTATTCCATAACAGCACAATCGGCTGGTAGGAAGTCTATAGTTTATAGCATACTCTTCCTACTTTAAAGTAGGAAGTATTGTCGTCTTTCTGATCAGTTCCTACCACAAAGCTTTTATGAGAGCATCAGCGGGTAGGAAGTCCGTAGATTTTTTAACACTATTCCTACTCTGCGGTAGGAAGAATATTCGAATTCCAGCCTATTTCCTACCATCAAAAATCTATCGGGTAGGAAGTTCACAGATTGAGGGCTAAACTTCCTACCATCAAGTAGAAAGTATTGCTGTTTTCTTGGAAACTTCCTACCATCAAACCGACCAGCCGAACGCTGAGACGACCGCAGGGAGGAGAAGTGTTCAAAAAGGGCTTGATCTCCTCCCCGGTGGGGAGGAGAAGTGTTAAAAAAAGACATGACTGCCTCCCCTGCGGGGAGGAGAAGTGCTCAAAAAAAGCTTAAGTGCCTCCCCCATAGGGAGGCACTTGCCAGATATATGGACAGTTCTCCTCCCCCTTGGGGAGGCACTCGCCAGGAATATAAACAGTTCTCCTCCCCGGCGGACGAAAAAGCTATTCCCACAGGCCTAAAAAGGATCCGAAGCTGGCTCCAGACGCGGGGAAAGCGGCAATGTATGTGCACATCCCGGCAGAAGCCGCGATCGGCAGAAGCCGCAATCGTCAGAACTTCATAAACCTGATAATCAGCACCACGGCGATGAGGAGCATCACCAGGCCGGCAATCATCAGGTGGCCGAAGCGGGCTTTGGGCTTTTCGGAGAGGCGTTTCTTGAAGTCCCGGAAGGTTTCGTGCTTGTCGCCCCGGTTGCGGACCTGGAAGAACCACCAGAGCTGGCGGATGGAATAGTTGAGTCCGTCAAAGACGCCTTCCTGGGAGGCAAAGACCAGGCCGCCGATGCCGAAGACCAGCACGCCGGAGGCGAAGAACGCGTCCGCCAGCATGCGAATCCGGGCGATGTTGAGAACGGTTTCCACATGAGCGCTGGCCAGCAGGGCTTCCGCGGTGGCGGTGCCCTCCAGTACGGCATAGGCCGAGGTCTCGGGCATCAGAACGTCGCCGGAGCGGCCGATGACCAGTCCGGAATCCACGGCGAAGGCGGCGACGCCTTCGCGGGTGAAGAAGCCCATCACTAAAAGGTACAGCAGCACCAGGGCTATGGCGATGCCGAAGGCAATCAGATATCTAGTAAGAGGACGGCGATGATCTGTCGCCGTCCTCTGGTTTTTGTTCTCGTTTGACATATTCTTTGAAGTGTTCCGGCTTTGAGCGGTTCGCAGAACCGCCCAGCCGGTTTATTGGTTGTGTTCAGCCTGCGGCATCATGGCTTATTCGTTGCATTCAGCTCGATGCGTCCCGGCTTATTTGTTGTATTCTGCCTGATACTTCTCGAATTCCTTGGTGGTGCAGCGGACGAAGTGGCCGGGCACGATCTCGCGGAACTGGGGAGTTTCGGTGGAATATTCATGGTCCGTCAGAGGATTGTAGCGGATACGGATGCGGTCCTTCTCCGATTCCGGATCCGGCAGCGGAATGGCTGACAGAAGGGAACGGGTGTAGGGATGCAGCGGATGCGCGAACAGCTCGTCGGAGGTGGCCATCTCAACCATGTTGCCGAAGTACATAACGCCGATACGGTCGGAGAAGTACTTGACGACGGAAAGGTCATGGGCAATGAACAGAATGGTCAGACCCATGGTCTCTCTGAGCTCATTCAGCAGGTTGATAACCTGGGCACGGATGGAAACATCCAGTGCGGAGATGGGCTCGTCGGCGATGATCACTTCAGGGTTCATGATAATGGAACGGGCGATACCGATTCTCTGACGCTGACCGCCGGAGAACTCGTGGGGATAACGGGTGGCGTGCTCTTCCACCAGACCAACGGTACGAAGCATTTCGTAAACCTTCTGGTCGATGTACTCGTTATCCTTGACGCCCTGGATGCGGAGACCCTCGGCGATGATTTCCTTAACGGTCATACGGGGATCCAGGGAAGCCACGGGATCCTGATAAATCATCTGGATCTGGGTGACATTGCCGTGCTTGGCGGCGTCCTTGTGATCGTGTTTGGCTTTTTTGATTTCTTCCTTCAGCTCGGCGATGCGCTCGTTGGCCTTGGTGATTTCCTCCTGGGAAAGCTTGGTTTCCAGGGCGGTGCCGTCAGGCTTTTTGCCGGCGATCTTCGCCTTGAGCTCTTTGATCTCTTTCTTGTAGGAAAGAGTTCCGGCCACGATGCGTTTGTCCTTGAAGTAGACATTGCCGGAGGTGGCGTCGTACAGGCGGATCATGGTACGGCCGGTGGTGGTCTTGCCGCAGCCGGACTCACCTACCAGACCGAAAACCTCGCCCTTGTAGATGTCAAAGGAAACATCATCCACAGCCTTTTTGACATTTTCGCCCTTGCCGAAGTACATGCACAGATGTTCTACGCGAAGGATCGGATCATTTTTGACAGCTTCACTCATGATTATTCCTCCTCTGCTTTCTGTGCTTTTGCGGCATTTCTGGCCTTAATGCGTTCCAGACGCTCGGTGATGACCTTGGGCATCTCGATCTTGGGTGCCCTGGGATCCAGCAGCCAGGTGGCGGCGTAATGGGTATCCGTAATCTGGAACATGGGCGGCTGCATTTCGAAGTCGATCTCCAGCGCGTTGGCGTTACGATCGGCAAAAGCGTCACCCTTGGGCGGGTAGATCATGTTGGGAGGCGTACCGGGGATGGATTCCAGTTTTTCCTTGGTATCCAGATCCGGAACGGAAGCCAGCAGGGCCCAGGTGTAGGGATGAGCGGGCTCATAGAAGACTTCCTTGGCGGTACCGGTCTCAACGATCTTGCCGGCGTACATAACAGCGATACGATCTGCCATGTTGGCCACAACACCCAGGTCGTGGGTGATGAAGATAACGGACAGGTTGCGCTGCTTCTTCAGGTTATTGATCAGCTCAAGAATCTGAGCCTGGATGGTAACGTCCAGAGCGGTGGTGGGCTCGTCGCAGATCAGGATATCGGGATTCGCGGTCAGCGCGATGGCGATGACAATTCTCTGGCGCATACCGCCGGAAAACTCGAAGGGATACTGGTAGAAGCGGCGGCGGGGATTATCAATACCAACGCCCTCCATCAGCTTGATGGCGCGCTCTCTGGCCACATGCTTGGACAGATAGTATGCGGAATTCTCGGTCTGCTCTTTCAGGTAATCCACGATTTCCAGGGTACGGGCAGCGAAGTCAGCGTTCTCATTGGCGGCCAGCTGCTGCTCGAAATGAGCGATCTGCTCTTTCACGGTGTCAGCCATATCTACCCGGGCGGCTTCCAGATTGACAAGGCTCATGGGAATGACTTCCCAGTCAGGGGTCTTGCCTCTGGCAATGATCTTCTCGTGCTTGGCAGAAGATTTGGCGAAACGCTTTTCTTCCTTCTCGTTGCGCTTGAATCCACCGAAATACAGGTCCACGGCGTAGTCGATGGAAGTGCCGAAGGTGTGGGTCAGGGAGTCCTTGGTAACCTCCAGAGGATCCAGACATTTAGCCACAGCGGCCTTCATTTCCTTGACAGCGGCGTCCACCTCGGTCTTGACGGGCTCAGCCTTTTCCAGCACGGGAAGCTTGGACTTCAGCAGCTCAATGGCGGCCTGGCGGGCTTTATCGGTCTCTCCGGAGGAGTAGACAACTGCCTTCTCCGCTTTCGCCTGGAAGGCATCCATGAAGCCCTGCTCGGTTTCCTTGTGGGTCAGCGCGTTCATCTCGGCCACGGGCATCTGCGGAATCTCATTTTTGACATTCTTCAGATAGTAGGCCAGGGTGAAGGTATTGGGCATTTCAAACTCGGTGGCTTCCTTCAGGACGGAAACGGCTTTGGTAAGGGCTTCCTTTACGGGAGCGTATCCGGCTTCGTCCTTGGGAGTGCCGGCGGCCTTGACGGCAGCCACAGCCTCGTCCAGCTCGGCGGCGCGGTCCCGGACCACGAAGTAGTCCTTGGAGCGTTTGGAAGCCTGCTCGAACTGAAGCAGATCGGAATGAAGGGTGGCATCCAGCGCCTTGGAATCAATACGCAGGATGCAGTTCTCCGCCAGGGCCAGGGCCTCGGTGGCATTATCCAGAGCTTCGGTGTAGGAGGTTTCCAGCTTGGAATGCTCCAGACCGAATTCTTTGAATTTGGCCAGGTCATGCTGGGCATCGGTAATGCCCACTTCCTTCATACGGGAATCCAGAGCGGCGAACATGGCCTTCAGATTAGCCTTGCTCTCTTTGCGCAGGGCCTTGTTCTTCAGCAGCATGGCCTCGGTCAGCTGCTGACCGATTCTCATAATGGGGTTCAGGGAGGACAGGGGATCCTGGAAAATCATGGCGATCTTGTCGCCGCGGACCTGCTGGAATTCCTCTTCGGAAATCTTCATGAGGTCTTTGCCGTCGTAGAGGATCTTGCCTCCGTCCTTGATGGCGTTGCCGGCCAGAATACCCATAATGGCACGGCTGGTAACGGACTTTCCGGAGCCGGACTCGCCCACAATGGCCAGGGTTTCGCCCTTGTACAGATCGAAGCTGATATCGCGGACAGCCTGAACCTTACCGTTGATGGTACGGAAGGATATCGTTAAATCCTTAACTTCAAGTTTTTTCTCTGCCATTTTACTCGTCGGCTCCTCTCAGTGATGGGTTGAAGGCATCCCGCAGGCCGTTGCCGAACAGGTTGAAGGAGATTTCCAGAAGGGAAATGAACACAGCCGGAACCGCAATGATGTGCGGGAAGGTGGAAACGTAAGCCTGACCGTTGGAAAGCATGGTTCCGATGGAGGTAAGGCCGGAGGTTTCCAGGGAGATAATTCCCAGATAGGAGAGCATGGACTCGGAGAAAATAACGCCGGGGATGATCAGAACCGTAGAGGTAATGATGGTACCCAGGGAGTTGGGCAGAATGTGGCGGAAGATCAGACGCTTGTCGCTGGCACCCAGGGTACGGGCAGCCAGAATGTACTCCTGGTTCTTGAAACGGTAGAACTGGGTACGCACACGGTGAGCGATACCGATCCAGCCGGTGAGCACGAAGGCAAACAGAAGGCTGATCAGGGGACCGACCTTATCTGCCAAATGCATCTTGAACAGCGTCACCACCACCAGGAAGGGAACGGAGGCCAGCACATCGGAGATACGCTCCAGGATCAGGTCCACCGCGCCGCCATAGTAGCCTTCAATGGCGCCGTAAACGATACCGATGATGAAGTTCAGCACGGATACGGAGATGGCCAGCAGGAAGGACAGACGGGCCGCATAGCCCAGGCAGGCGAAGATATCCTGACCATGCTGGTTGGTGCCCAGCAGGTGGTTGGGATAGAAGCCGTTGGTGTAGTGATAGTATTCTTTATAGAGAACGCGGCATCGGTATCCGGACTGGTTCTTGACCGCGTAGGTGTACCAGGTCTCGCCGTCGGCGCCGCCATTGTCTCCTTCGATTCTCTTGGAGTCATATTTGGCTCTGTTGGGATTGGAGGAGGTATGGTAGTTCGCTACGAAAATGGGATTTCCCTCATCATCATGATGAGCGGAAAGGCCCTGGTTGGCGGGAGAATCGTCAGCCAGCTCATACCACAGGTTTGCGCCGTTGGAGACAGCGATGAACTCTGTCTTGTAGTTGGCGGGCATGGGATAAATGATCTGGACATCATTCTGATTCTGATAGTCCTGCAGGGCAAAATACTCTTTCTCTGTCAGGTCCACAAAGATGAAGCCTACTTTATCGTAGGAATCCACATAGAGCTTGTAGAAAGTGGTGCCCTTGTTGGCATCCTGATAGACGTCGCGGACCTCCTTCACGGCGGAGTCGTTCAGCTCGTAGCCGATGGCGGACAGATAGTCATATCCTGCCTGGGTCTCGTTCTGAACCTTGCAGCCGTCCCAGCCCAGGAAAGCAAAGGTTTCACTGCGGGGCAGCAGCATCTTGTAGTAACCGTCACGGAAGGTAACATCGTAGGGAGAGATCAGCGGAATAAACAGGGCGTACAGCAGAAGCAGCAGAATGATGACGGCTGCCACCACGGAGGACTTGTTTTTCCGGAAGCGGATCATGGCGTCCTTGAAGGAGCCGATGGGTTTGGTGGCCAGCTTCTTGTCGGCCAGCTTGCCGGTGGTTTCCCTCTTTTTAAACTTATCAGCGGGAATGTCTTTATACTGTTCGTAGAATTTTTCGTTCATATCAGCGCGCTCCCATCTTGATACGAGGATCAATGAATCCATAGCTGAGGTCGATAACCAGACCGGAAGCCAGACCGATCAAGGTATAGAATACGGTATCAGCCATGAAGAAGTTGTAGTCGCGAAGGTTGACGGACTGTACATACAGTGCGCCGATACCGGGAATCGCGAAGATACTCTCGATAATCAGAGAACCGGAAAGAATACCGATGAACTCACCCAGAATCATGGGAAGAATAGGAACCATAGCGTTTCTCAAGGCGTGACGAACCACAGCCTGGGTCTTGGTCAGACCCTTGGTACGGGCCAGAAGCAGATAGTCTCCGGTCAGCACCTCGGAAAGCTCCGCACGGGTGAAACGTGTCAGTCCCGCGATGGTATAGATACCCAGGGAAACGATGGCCGGGAACATGGATGTAAACATGGCCCAGCTGAAGAACTCGGTGGTTTCCCGGGAGGCGACCGTCAGGGAGAACCAGCCGGTCTTGTAGCACAGCAGATACTGTACAAGGAATGCCCATACATAAGAGGGCACGGAAATGAAAAGCATGACCAGAGTGGAAACCAGGTGGTCCTGCCATTGATTTTTACGTAATGCGGCATAGATGCCGAAAAGGAGGCCAAGAGGAATGGCCGCGAGAATGGAATACAGGTTAACGATAACCGTGTAAGGAAGCTTGGTGAAGAACACATCGGTGATCTCCAGACCTGTGTACATCTGCTCGCCAAGGCCCATATCACCGTGGAGCAGGTGCTTCCAGTACAGAGCGTACTGAACCAGAATCGGTTTGTTATATCCCATTGCCTCACGTCTCGCCAGAATCAGCTTGACGTCACGACCCATTGCTTTTACTGCAGGCAGCGGGAGCATTTTAATCAGTACAAAGCAGATCGTCGTGATGATCAGGAAAGTAAAGATCATCAGTCCGATACGTTTAAGTACATATTTCCCCATAACTAATCTACCCTTCTAATTAGAATAACAGGGGCTGCCGCCGCAAGGCAGCAGCCCCTGTTTCAGCTTACAAGAAGCTTATTTCAGCTTTGATCAGCTGATGATATTAGTAGGTCAGGGTGTTGGCTACACCAGCCCACTCGGTATCGTTGTAGTTGAAGGTGTAGTAACGGATGCCACCGAAACCAACCATATCAACATATCCGGTCACAGCGTAGTCGCCCTTCTGGGAAACCAGAGAACCGACGTTACGGTAGTAGATAGGAGTATTGACATAGTTAGCCAGGTATACATACTCAAGCTTAGCGAAGATCGCGCACTTGGTATCAGCATCGTAGTTGCCGAATGCATCCAGAGTCACGGAACCGTCGTTGGAGGTGATGACAGTCTTCTCATCGCCGTCCAGCCACAGAGCCCATTTCTGCAGAGACTGGGTGAACTCAACACCGTTGATGTTCATGGTTACGGAAACAGCATTGGAATCGAAACCATACTCCATCTGGTTGGGGTCATCGTTGATGCCTGCATCGCAGTAGCACTCGTACAGCAGAGTGAAGGGGCTGTAAGCAGACCCGCCCCAGGTGGAGAAGATCATATCGGTCTGGCCGGCATACATGGTCTCATAGTAGTCAGCGTCAGCCTTCATGACCAGCTCAACCTTGCCTTCAAAACCAGTTCCCTGGCAAGCGGCTTTCAGAGCGTCGTTCAGGTAGTTGAACATCTTGACATAAATGTCATCAGACTGGTAAACGGAAAGGGTAATCTGAATGGGAGTGGTGCCATCCCAGGTGCCATCGCTGGTAACCTGAGCATAAGCAGTCGCCATCAGTTCCCGAGCCTCTTCGATGTTGTAGCCGGTGATAGCATCATAAGCTTCGTCGACATCATCGAATTCGGGATCTTCGGTCATACCATCATCATAGGTCAGTCCATACAGTTTGCAAAGAGCAGCTTTGGCTGCATCGTTGTTACGGTAGGAAGCACCAGTGAAGGGATCGTAAACGTACATGTAGTTCAGCATACCGTAACCAGCGGAACCAGCGGCAGTATAGGAAGCTGCGAAGGTGCTGCGGTCGATGGCCAGAGAGAAGGCCTTACGGAAGTTGAGGTTGCCAAGAACCTGAGTACCGCGCTCTGCCAGAGCAGCTTCGTCGGTATTGAAGGTAAGCTTGGTGGTGTAGGACTGGGGCTCGTAGCGGATATAATCGGAAGAAGCGTACTTCTCCATGTCTTCCTGCTGCAGACTGACAAAGTCGATTTCGCCGTTCAGGAAAGCAAGGAGCTGAGTCTCGTGCTTGTCGATAACCTGGATGGAAACGTTATCAGCCTGATACTGTCCGGCATGCTTGCCGTCTTTGTAACCATACCAGTTGTCGTTACGAACGAAGGTGATCTGCTTGTCAAGCTCGAAGTAATCCAGCTTGTAGGGACCATAGGAAGCAGTGGTCTCTTTGGAGGTGCCGTAGGTGTTGGAGATACGTCCGTCAGCCTCGACCTTCAGAGATTCGAACAGGTCCTGCTTAACCAGGTACATGGGCAGATAGTAGGGAACATAGTAGTTGGGATCGGAGATGGGAGCCTGGAAAATGAAGGTCAGCTCGTACTCACCGGTCTTCAGGATACCAACGGTATCCCAGGAAGGATCAGCGGGATATCCTTCAGCAGAGGTCAGGTAGTTCGGGAAGTCAGCTTCGGTCTCGCCCCATGCCGGGTTGCCGGTGATGGTGGGCAGGAACAGAGCCATGTTCTCGTCGGTCAGCGGGATAGCACCAGCATCGCCGGCCAGCTCAAGAAGTGCATCCCAGTTGGTCAGATCGAAGTACTGATCGCCGTAGTTCGCAACATAGTTAGCCAGGGTGTCACCACCGGTCCAGGCCAGAGGAACATTGATACCGATGTAAACCGGCAGTCCATCGGGAGTGGAGTAGGTTCCATCCTCGTTCTTGGTCAGGTCAGCAACCTGATAAGCGCCCTGAAGATCATTGTAAGAGGTCTGGCCCTGATAGAAGTAAGCCTTCGCGCCAACAATGGCAGCTTCACCGGCATACAGGCTGTCTGCACGGCGGTTCAGCTGTTTGGGATCCAGCAGCTGCTGGTAGGTGTAGATGTAGGAATCAGCGTTGATGGGGGTACCATCTTCCCAGGTAGCATCCGGGTTCAGCGCGATCTTCCAGGCCTTAGCGGTATCGCCTTCGGCAACGCCGTACTGTCCGACATAGTCAGCAGTAACGTCAACAGGATAATCAGCAGCCATCTCGGGGATGATAGCCCAACCGGTCTTGTCGGAGTTCAGAACGAACTCATAGAAGCCCATGGACAGGTAGGACAGCATCATGTTGTCATCGTTAGTTTCCCAGGCAACGGGGTTCCAGTTCAGGCTGGTGGTAGCGGTCATAACATCGTTGAGGGTGTAAACAGCCTCATCGGTGTAGTCCTTGCCGGCAACGCCTGCATAAGCGTCATGGCTGACTTCTCCGCCGCCGGAAGCACCGAGATTGGCAACGACGTCGCCAACTTCGAAAGCGGGATACTCAACTGCAGGTTCAACGTCTGCGGGAGCAGCGGCTTCGCCGCCCTCGGAAGCCTCAGCAGCTTCAGAAGACTCAGCAGGAGTAGATTCAGGCGTAGCAGCCTCGGAAGCTTCGGTAGCTGCAGAGTCGGTAGCGGGAGCTGCAGACTCATCAGCAGACTTGGAGCAGCCTGCCAGCACGGAAGCGCACATTGCTAATGCTAAAAACAGTGCAAGGAATTTTTTCATTAGCGTTTTTTCCTCCTTTGGAATAATGTAAAACGAGCCTCACTGGCGTCTTTTTATAGTATTCTGCCAATGAAGAGTTTGCAAAGTATAATACACTGATATTTGTCCGTTGTCAATAGATAACAGTCTTTCGTAAATGTACAATTTTAACGCTTTAACAGGCTGAATTTAGAAATAACGCACAAATAACCGCGTATTTTACCGTAATTTCCGGCGCCAGACAGCGAAAAAGCGTCTATTACAGGGTCACGCCGTCCTTGAAAATGGCGATTTCCCGGGCCCCTCTTCTCTCCGCCTTGGTGGGCGCGCCGGAGGCTACCTCCAGCACAAAATCAAGAAGACGGTCGCCTGCCTGATCCAGTCCTTCACCCTCAGCCACCGAACCGGCATTGAAGTCGATCCAGTTGTTCTTCTTCTCATAGAGAGCGGTGTTGGTGGAAATCTTCACCGTGGGCGCCGGCGCTCCGAAGGGAGTGCCCCGGCCGGTGGTGAACAGAATCATGTGGACGCCGGCTGCCGTCAGGTCCGTGGCGGATACCAGATCGTTGCCGGGGCCGGACAGAAGGTTCAGACCCTTTTTGGTCACAAGCTCCGCGTATTCCAGCACATCCACAATCTGCGCGCTGCCGCCCTTCTGGACGCAGCCGCAGGATTTATCCTCCAGGGTGGTGATGCCGCCGGCCTTGTTGCCGGGGCTGGGGTTTTCATAGACCACCTGGCCGTGGCTCACAAAGTAGTCCTTG
>CACZRP010000088.1 GCA_902783575.1 uncultured Eubacteriales bacterium | reverse complement strand
CCTTCAGGATGATCTGAGGAACGTTGGCAAAGGTCTCAACGTTGTTCTCAACGGTGGGAGAAGCATACAGACCCTTGACAGCCGGGAACGGAGGTCTCGGACGGGGCTCACCGCGGTTAACCTCGATGGAGGTCATCAGAGCGGTTTCCTCGCCGCACACGAAAGCGCCGGCGCCCAGACGGATGGTCAGGTCGAAATCAAAGCCGGAATCGAAGATATTCTTGCCCAGCAGTCCGTACTCTCTGGCCTGCGCAATAGCAATGGTCAGACGTTTAACGGCGATGGGATATTCAGCACGAACGTAAACAAAGCCTTTGGTGGCGCCTACGGCATAGCCGCAGATGGCCATAGCTTCGATAATGGAATGGGGATCGCCTTCCAGAACGGAACGGTCCATGAAAGCACCGGGGTCACCTTCGTCGGCGTTGCAGACGACATATTTCTGAGGCGCCTTGTTGGGAGCGCACAGAGACCATTTGCGTCCGGTGGGGAATCCGCCGCCTCCGCGTCCGCGAAGACCGGATTTGCTGATTTCCTCGATAACCTGCTCGGGGGTCATCTCGGTCAGAACCTTACCCAGGGCAGCATAGCCGTCCATGGCGATGTATTCATCAATATTTTCGGGGTCGATGACACCGCAGTTACGCAGAACGACACGGTTCTGGGTCTTGTAGAAAGCGGTATCGGACAGAGCGATGTTGCCGATTTCGTCGGGAGTAACAGCACCGTGATCGTCGTAGACAAGACGCTCAACACGGCGGCCTTTCAGCAGATGCTCTTCAACGATTTCATCGACATCGTCAGCGGAAACGCGGCTGTAGAAGGTTCCGTCGGGATAGATGATGACAACGGGACCCAGCGCGCACAGACCGAAGCATCCGGTGCGGACCAGTTTAACTTCCTCGGTCAGATCGTACTTGTCCAGAGCTTTTTCAAACTCTGACTGGATGTTGGCGCTGCCGGAGGAAGTACATCCGGTACCGCCGCAGATCAGTACATGAGAACGAATCATTAATTGTTACCTCCCTTTAAGCTTGTGCGGCACCGATGGTGTATTCGGTAACGACCTTGCCGCCCTTCAGATGCTCTTCAATCACGCGCTGCGCTTTTTCGGCAGTCATCTTTACATAGGTGGTCTTTTCCTTACCGGCCTCGAAAACCTCCACAACGGGCTCAAACTGGCAGATACCGATGCAGCCGGTCTGGGTAACGGACACTTTGTCTCCCAGTCCCTGCTCGTTTACTCCCTGCACGAGAGCGTTCAGCACCGGACGGGCGCCTGCTGCGATACCGCAGGTTGCCATACCGACAACAACGCGGGTTCCCTCTAAGCCATCACGCAGAATGACTTTGTCTTTCATTCTGTTCTTGATCGCTTGCAGTTCAGCTAGTGTTTTCATTCGTTTATTCCTTTCTTGAAGAAAATTTAAGTTACATGATTTATGAGAAATCGTCGTACTGCTCGCGCAGGTACGATTCAATCCACGAAATAACCTCATAACTGGAAAGGGGTACGTCCTCCAGCACCTGGCGGATTTCCCGGGTATCCAGCTCTGCCCTGTTTTCCCCTCTGGTATGCCTGAACAAAAAATCCGTGTCCGGATGTCCCTGGATCAGGGTGACGATGGAGGAAACCACGTCTCCCAGAGGCGTAAAGTCAATATGATCGGTAAAGAAGGTGGCAGTGACCTTCGTACCGTGTTTTTCCGGATTCTGATCCGCGGTCACCGACTCGATGGCCAGAGATCCGCCGGTCTGCTCGCAGGCCAGCTTCAGAAGCGGCACTCCCATGCCCACCTTGCGGGTGGTACGGGTCGTGTAGAAGGGATCAATTACCGAGCGGACGATTTCAGGACTCATGCCGCAGCCGTCATCCACGATGGAAAGCACCAGACGGTTATCCGTCTCGTCAATCAGGATCTGTGTCAGGCTGGCTCCGGCCTTCACGGAATTCTCCGCGATGTCCAGAATATTCAGGGATAATTCTTTCATAACGACCTCAGCTGCTCAAATAATCTCTGTCTCACCAGCGAGCTGGAATAGGGCTCGTCGTCGATATCGAAATAATCGTTATCTTCCCGGAGCTGGTCCAGATAGTGGGCATCCGAGCTCACAAGAATCTTGAGCTTTTCCAGACCGTAGCGGCGGATGTACTCTTCCTTGTTGGCTCTGTCGTTCAGTTCCGCGATTTTAAACCCCGCATAATGGGGAAACTCACCCAGGATGGCTATGCAGCCGTTGGACTGCCGGTCGATATGCGCCGGATAGCAGATGCCCCGATACTTCTGTACGATGCCCGGAGCCTCATCCAGGGTAATGGTGGTCGCGTTGATGAGAAGATCCTCTTCCCTTCCGATGATCTCGTCTTCCTCGTTCAGGATCAGCTGTTCGCCGAAAATGTCTTCTCTGTTTTTCACCCGGATTCTTCTTGTATCCACCTCGTCGTTGAAGGCGAGGGCCTCCTCCAGGGTTTCAAACAGGCAGACCACATGGATATCCTCCGCCGTGGTCAGCTCCATTCCGGCCACAGGTACCACGCCATACCTTCTGGCGGCCTTGAAAAAGGCCGGACAGTTGCGGCAGGTGTTGTGATCCGTCAGCGCCATCAGCGTCACTCCGTTCAGACTCGCCATCCCCGCCAGATTGTTGGGGGTGTTGTCATTGTCTCCGCAGGGAGACAGGCAGGAGTGCACGTGGAAATCGTAGTAATAGCGTGTCATGCCAGAAGGCCTGACAGGGTTACGGCAATCTCGTAGGCGCTTTTGGGGCTTGAAAGTACATTAATGTCCTTCGCCATGGCCAGATCCTTCAGATCCTGCGAAAGCTCCACGCCTTCGGCAAGGATGACGCAGGAGGTATCGGCCAGGGATGCCACCGCGATCACGTTGTTGTTGGACATAATGGTGATCCAGGCATTATCCATCTGAGCGCGTCCCATGACCCAGCTCAAAAGGTCTCCTATATAGACACCGTCAATCGTTCTGGAGCCGTCCGGCATTGCCACAGGGCTGAAGCCGTGCTCCAGTAAGCCTTCCACTGTCATCTTATGGCCTCTCCTTCCCCAGCACGATGCACCGGTCAATAGTAACGAATCCTTTGACGATGTCTTCGGCGAAGGCCCTGCATGTGGGCGCGCCGCAGGCACCGCAGTCGATTCCCGGCAGGGTGTCCTTGATTTTGTGGATGTCCGCCATCATACGCATCGACTGAACGATACTGTCGCTGAGTTTTGCGATGGGCTTGTACTCCGGCAGCTCGTTGAAGAGATACATCTCAGGGATGTACTGTTCTTCATCCGGTGTCAGGAAGTTCTGGGACACCGGCAGGAACTGTCTCAGATTCTGAAGCCTTGCCTTGGCGATAAAGGGATTCTGAACCGTCAGCACGCCGCCGACACAGCCGCCGGGGCAGGCATTGAGCTCGATAAACTTTACCGCGGGGATATTGCCGTTTTCAATCTGTTCCAGGACATTGATGACATTCTCGATGCCGTCAGCCGCCAGATATTCCTCGTTGAAGAGGGCCGTGGCCTCTCCTCCCGAGCTGGCCCAGCCGATGCCGACCATGCCTGACTCCGTGGAAATCTGGATATCGTTGTCCCGGGACATATGACCGATGAGCTGGAAATAAACATCGCTCATGGCCACCACTTCATCCACCTGGGACTTGTAGTCAGCGAAGCCGTTCTTCACGTAGCTGACCTTGGCCGGACAGGGAGAAATGAAGCACACCCCGATATCTTCGGGTTTCAGTTCCGGATGCTGCTTTAGCGCTCTTTCCCTGGCCAGCTTCGCCGCCACCTCCATGGGAGGCAGCATATGCATGATGTTCTCCTGCAGAGAGGGGAACCTCAGCCCGATCAGCCGGACGATCACCGGACAGGCGGAGCTGATGATCGGCTTGACGATTCCCTCCAGCTTCAGATATTCCCGCGTATAGGCGGAAACCAGTTCAGCTGCCTTGGAAACTTCAAAAACATCATCAAAGCCCAGCCGCAGCAGTCCGTCCAGAACGAAGTCCACGTCGTCCAGATTGTCGAACTGACCGTAGAGGGAAGGCGCGGGAAGGGCGATCTTGTAGCGGAACCGTTTCATGGATTCCAGCTTGCCGTGAACAGCCTTCTTCGCCTTGTTGTCGCAGATTCGGATACACTCACCGCAGTCGATGCAGCGCTCTTCCAGAATGACAGCATGGCCGTCCTTGATCCGGATAGCCTCTGTGGGACAGCGGCGGATACAGTTGGTACAGCCCACACATTTGCGGGTGTCCAGCTGTACGGAATGTTCATATGAGATATTTTCTGCCATACCCATACACCATCCCTTAAGTCAGATTGACTTTCATGGTGATCGTCGTTCCGACTCCCAATTCCGTTTCGATATTCATCGAATCGGTATACCTTTTCATGTTAGGCAGTCCCATTCCCGCGCCGAAGCCCAGGGAACGGATGTTGTCCGGCGCTGTGGAGTATCCCTCCTGCATCGCCAGTGAAATATCTTTGATGCCGGGGCCCTTATCGGCCAGTATGATCTCAATACAGTCTTCGTGCACGATCACATCAGCATCGCCGCCATTGGCATGAATCACCATGTTGATTTCGCCTTCGTACATGGCGATGGAAACACGGCGGATAATCTCAGGCGGCAGCCCGAGCTGTCTGAGATTTCGTTTTACTGCAGTCGAAGCCTGGCCCGCGGAGGTAAAGTTCTCTCCGTCCACATCAAAGTGAAAAACCAAGGCATCAGACATGCTCTACCTTCTTTCCGATCAGTCCGTTGGTATAGAGCGTTCCGCAGGCATCGTACATTCTCATCTCCGTGGTGAGCAGCACCAGACCGTTGTCCTCGGCCAGATGAATCATCTCCAGGCTGGGACGTTTGGAGCGCACAAACACGATGCAGATCATGTCCATCATTTCAGCGGTGCGGATTACCTGGGGGTTCACCAGGCCTGTCAGAAGCACTGCCTGATCCTTCACATAGGCCAGGACATCGCTCATCATATCGCTGCCGCAGGCAGAATAAACATGACGGTCCAAAGACTCCGGACAGCAGAGAACCTCCGCATTTAAAAGCTCCTGAATTTTACTGATCTTCATGGTATTTACTGATATTTTGCGATAATACCGGCAATATCCTTGGTGGTCAGGCGGCCGTGAACATCGTCATTGACGGTCAGAACGGGAGCCAGACCGCAGGCACCGATGCAGCGGCAGGCCTGCAGAGAGAATTTTCTGTCGGGAGTGCACTCATCGACATCGATTCCCAGCTGAGTTTTCAGCTCTTCCAGAAGGTCGCCGGAGCCCTTGACGTAGCAAGCGGTTCCAAGGCAAACGGAAACATTGTACTTTCCCTTGGGAGAGAGCGCGAACTGAGCATAGAAAGTGGATACGCCGTAGACTTTCTCCAGCGGAACATCCATACCGTCAGCGATCTTCTGCTGTACTTCGATGGGAAGATATCCGTAGATATCCTGCGCCTTCTGCATAACCACCATCAGATTGCTCTTGTCATGGCGGTTCTCAGCGATGACAGCCTGAAGCTGCTCTTCCTGCTCAGGGGTTCCCTGGAACGGGAGTGTGCTGATTTTCTTTTGCATGAACTTAGATCCTCCTAAACAACAATTTACGGAATCTTTATGTAAGGACGGGTGCAGCCCGTCACAGACACTATAACGAATATATTATATCAGGCATTGCCCTGCTTTTCAATAAAAAATCAGAGCTTTTTGACTACCCTTTTGCATAAGGGAGATCCTCATCCGTTCTCGGCGCCGCTTCTCTGGCCCGGGAAAAACAGCTCCGTCACCGCGCCCTGCATATGGGAGTTGTGAATCTTCAGAAGATTCTCTCTTCCGTACCAGAGCTTCATGGTCCGGATGACATTGCGAAGGCCGATATGCCGCTTCTGATCCGGTGTAAGGTTTTTCTCTTCCGTCTCTCCGGAAGCAGCACCCGCGGCATCTCCTTCAGCGCGGGAAAAAAGATTCAGGATTTCCTCAGGATAGCCCGGCCCGTTGTCCTCCACCCGGATACACACGCCGTCCTCCCAGGGTCTGGCCTGCACCATCAGCAGCAGGGTATCCTCCGCGCCGAAGGCATATTTGAAGCAGTTCTCAATAATGGTATAAATCACCAGATGGGGAATCTGAATGTCCGAGACATCCTCCGGCACATCAATCAGATAGACGATTTTCCCCGGATGCCGGATCTCCTGCATTTTCATGTAGGCATCAATATGACGGATCTCGTCCTCCAGCGTAATCTGGCTCTCATCTGTCCGCAGCATGTAGCGCACATGGACGGACAGGGCCGCCAGGAACCGCCGGATATCCTCATTCCGGTTCTGATAGGTCATGGCGTCAATGGTGGTCAGGGCGTTCAGGTAAAAATGAGGCCTCAGCTGGGAGCGCAGCATCAGAAGCTCCCGGTCCTGATCCTTCAGCTGATGCTCGTATTCCGCCATGCGGTGCACCACCACTTCATCCATCAGATGCCGGATGGAGGTGGAAAGCTGATACATTTCCAGGGTCGAATTGTCCTCCCGGATGGAGGCGTGCTCCAGATCCTTCTCCGCTTCACTGACCTCACTGGTCAGATCCACCATAGGCTTGGCATAGCGTGTGACCAGCACCCGGCCCAGGACCAGGCTGCCTGAAACGATCAGCAGCCCCAGAAGAAGAATTGTCAGCGGTGCCACCCGCTGCCATATCGAGGCGGTCTGCTGGATATTTCCCTTAAGAGACAGGGTATCTATCAGCGGATACGCATAAGCAAGGTCTCCCTCGGCGGAGGTTCCTGAAGAAAAAACCTCTTCCTCCCCGGCCTTCAGAACAAAAGCATGGGGATAATAAACCGCTTCTCTGAGGCTATTCAGAAGCTGGTCCGTTTCCACCAGATCTCCCACGTAGAGGTTCTGGCCCGGATCATAGAAAAGATAATACAGATAATCTTTCTCCCCCACCCGCACCGGTGTCCAGCTTCCCCGATGAAAGCCCTCAAAACCAGCCTTCAGATTCTCTTCCAGCCAGCTGTGGGGTTCAAAAGAGGCACCGCTGCCGGGTACGGGCGTCATGATGAGAAAAGAATCTGCCCTGCCGGTAAAGAAAACTCCGGAATCGGGATTGTAGGTGCGGATCTTCTTCAGATTCTGCATGGTTTCATTCTTTCCGAAGTACTGAATCTGACGGTTGCTGTCATAAAGCTCCGCCCGTTCCAGGGTATCCGCAAAGAATTCCCTTAATAACAGCTCGTTATTCTCCAGCTGCCGCCGGATATCCCTGACTTCATTCTCCACCAGAGAAAGCTGCTCCCGGGCAAACTGCTCATTCTGGGCGCGGGAAATCAGCAGCAGGCTGATGAGCCAGATCACAAGAATCATTCCCAGAAAAGCGACTCCGGCGAGGGTGAGAATCTGAAGAAGGGAAGGCGGTGTTTTTTTGCGGTCAGTTTTCACGTCGGCTCTCCTCCAGGGCATCCTCCAGCCAGGAGGGCACTTCACCGGTTTCCTCCGGATGCTCCCGCATATACTCCAGCAGCATGGGCTCCATCAGATAAGTCAGGGAAAACATATATCCTCCGGGAAGCACCAGGCTCAGGGGCGGGAAGGCGAAGGACAGGGCGGCACTGCCGGCCAGAGCGATGACGTAAGTTAGAATTTTCCAGGGGTGACGGCGAATGAATGAAAGCGCCAGCTTGAAGGCCGCCAGGGTTTTGATGGAAAATCGGGAAACAATGGGCACCACCGTAATCAGCATGGCGGCGAACACAATGGTATAGACAGGAATCAGAATCAGGTAGATCCGGCCGTACAGCGTGCCGAAGCCCACGCCCCGGGCCACATCATACATGGTATACAGAATGACAATGCCCAAAGCGCAGAGAACGGACAGCCAAAGACCCTGCTTCAGATTCTGACGGAAGCCAAGGAAAAAGGAGCCTGTGGTGGATTTGCCCGATCCGTATCTCACCGCTTTAGCCATTGTATAGTATAAGGCGCAAAGCGCCGGAAACAGAGTCAGCACCGGGATGGAACAGATCAGAAAATACAGACTTCCCAGAAAAAAATCAGCGATCCTGGAGATTTTTTTAAAGAAGGGAGACTCAAAAAACTTATTGCCCATGGGCGGAACCATCCTTTCAGAAAACAGTCATGATATTCAGTTTCATTATAATCGAAAAGAGGGCAGCATGGCTACCCTCTTTTGATCATCTTTTATCTTTCAGATATTACTTCTTCCAGGCGTCAACCTGTTTCTGAGCCTCAGCGATAATATCATTGATGCCGGCTGCCTCCAGATCCTCCAGGAACTTGGGCAGGTAAACAGCGGGATCCAGCTCGCCGCAGGTCAGACCGGGGTTGTACTGGTTGATTACGTTGGTAACTGCGGAAACCTGGTTGGCAACGTTGGTGGTGTCAAAGCTGAAGCCGAACAGAGGAGACTTCTTGGCATTCTCGATGTTCTCTTTCATGAAGGGAACGTCAGAAACCTCGGTGGAGCCCTTCATAGCGGACATGATGAACTGGTTGCCCAGGATACCGCAGGAAAGAGCCGCGGTGTAGGGAACGGTCATCATATCTTTGCCTTCCGGCCAGTCGATGGCGTCAACAACGCCGGTGGTGTCCAGAGTGACATAATCCTCGCCTTCCACACCAAAGATCAGCAGGTTCAGGAAGGTCTCATCGGTATAGAGCATGTTCAGAGCCTGAGCAGCCAGTTCCGGATTCGCGCTGTTGTGCGCGATGCACCAGGAAATGAAGCTGGAGGAGGTGAATACGTCCTTACCTACGGGAATCGCGTAGATGGGATGTCCGCCGGAGTTCGCAGACTGAGCTTCGATGGTGGGACGGTCATAGGCATAGCCGATGAAGTAGGACAGGGCACGGTCAGCGCTCATCAGCGCGGGGCCGTCTTCAGTCTCGATGGAAGCATCGGGCTGGATGTAGCCAGCCTGGTTCCAGGCGTAAGCGGTCTCTACATACTCTTTGTACATGTCGGAAGCATAGTAGTTGACCAGAGTGGTATCATCACCGAAGCAGGCGGGACCTGCGGTCAGGGTGGTGTAAGCATAGTATTCAGGAGAACCAAGGACATAGTTCAGAGCAGCATAGTTTCCGGTTCCGCCGGCGCCTGCACGAACGGCAAAAGCGGGGATGGAAGGATCAAATGTCTGCAGTTTGGCCATGGCCTCGGAGATCTGAGCCAGATTGTAGGTGGCGTTGGGGTCGATGCCGGCAGCATCGGCAGCGTCCTTACGGACGATCCAGTAGTAATACAGAACCATGCCCTTGTAGGCGGGGATGGCATAGGTGTTGCCGTCAACGGTGCTGTAGGTAAGGAAGTCCTTGCCCATCAGGTCAACGGTCTCTTTCAGCTCATTGTCCAGATAGGGGTTCAGAGGAATAACCTTATTGGAAGTGATGGCCTGGGACAGACCGGAGAAGGGGCAGATGATGTCCATAGGAGTGCTGCCCAGCAGAGCCATGTCAATGGTGTTGGCATAGTTCATACCGTCAATGGGCTCCAGGTCAATGTGGAAAGGCTTGTTCTGCTCGTCCAGATAGGCGTTCATGGCTTTCTCGACGTTAACAGTGCCTTCCTCGGTGGGAACGGCTACCAGTACGGGATAAGAAATCTTGATCACAGGTTTCTCTCCGGTCTGGGTGGCTGCGCTTTCGGTGGCTGCGCTTTCGGTGGCTGCAGGCGCATTGCTGCCGGCATTGTCAGTGTTGCCGCTGCCGGAGCAGGCGGTCATGCCGAGCACCATAATGGCTGCAAGAACAAGAGCAAGGATTCTCTTGAAATTCATGTTTTTTCCTCCCTTAAGGATAAATGTGTTACGTTCTGATTTCAAATTATATCGGCTGAAGGTCACCGATGCATTTAATAACGTACATTGAGTTTCTAAAAAAGTACTCCGTTAGCTTTCAAAATAGTGGAACATGTCTCCGGCATGCACATAGGTGACCTGGATGCCGGGCACCAGATCCTTCAGCCAGTCGGCGGCATATTTCATACCCAGGGTCTCCCAGTTGAAGTGACCCAGGGAGATCATGGCCTTGTTCCTGCCCAGGGATACGGCGTCCCGGATATAGGAAAGAACGGTCCAGTCGATGGTCTCGCCGGGAAGAATCACATCAATGCCCTCTTCCATATCGCCGATGATCTGCACACTGTATTCCTTGGGTTTGCCGTCGGATCTCTTGGGAGTCATGGGGCCCATCATGGGATACAGATGTCCCACAATGGCAATTTTCTGCACCATGTCTTCGGGCCTGCCGATATAGCGGCATCCGTTCATGCCGATGCTCTTCATGAGATGATCCGCCAGATTCTTCAGGCTCACCGGCTCGGGCAGCTCAATGACAAAGTGGCCGAAGCCGCCGTAGGGAGGCCGCACCGCATGGGCGTATTCCTTCCATCCCGTGTAGCGCAGCACACCTTCGAAGATGCCGTCCGGATTGTGGAAGTGAAGATGGTCATGATCGCGCCAGACAACAATGCCGGCCTCATCCAGCATCTTCTGCTTCTCTTCATAAACGCTGTTGGGGAAATCCTCAAACCAGCCGGGGCCATCCTCGGAGGTATAGAAGGTGGGCTCATGGACCACAATCAGGTTCGCCCCCAGCTTTTTGGCTTCCTGAATCACTTCAATGGTGGGGCTGATGGCAGTGACAATTCCGGTGCATTCCTGATCGGGATTTCCGCACTTGAAATCGTCGCAGCCATGATAATCCATCAGAAAAGGATGGTACGCCAGAATGGTATCAATAACTTCACGAATCGTCATTTCTTCTCCTATCTCGGGTCCTGTTAGCCTTTGACACCGCCTACGATAACACCTTCAATCAGCTTGGACTGGATGAAGGGGAAGACAACGATAACGGGAATAATGGCCGTAAAGGCAATGGCCATACGGACACCCACGGAGGGAAGATCCATCTCGCCGATATTCAGACCCTCGGTGATGCTGTTCTTCTGCTTCAGGAAGCTGATGTTGTTCATTACGTTGTTCAGGTAAACCGTAATGGTGTTCAGCATGGGGTTCTTAATATAGTAGGTACCGTTCATCCAGTCGTTCCAGTAAGCCATGCCGGCAAACAGAGCGATGGTGATCAGAACCGGCTTGGACAGCGGGATCATGATCCGGGCATAAATGCGAAGCTCGGAGGCGCCGTCAATGCGGGCCGCCTCAATAATGGACTCGGGAATACTGGAGCTGTAATAGTTTCTCACCAGCAGGACGTTCATGGCGCCCATCAGCAGGTTGGGGAGAATCAGGGCCCAGACGGTATCCTTGATGTGGAACATTTCAGTCCAGATAATATAGCTGGCCGTCAGACCGCCGGAGAAAAGCATGGTGAAGAACAGGATGAAGGCCACCACGTTTCTGGGCTTGAAGTCCTTGCGGTACAGCGGATAGGCAAACAGAGAGGTAATGACCAGGTTGGTCAGGGTGCCCACCAGGGTCACCAGGATGCTCATAAGGTAAGCTCTTCCGATGGTCTCCCGCTTGGCCCACAGATATTTGTAGGTTTCGAAGCTGACGGTTTTCGGCCAGAACTTGTAACCCTCGTTAATCAGCTCTTTCTCGGAGGTGATGGAAGCGCTGATCATCAGGACGAAGGGCAGCAGACAGGTAATGGCCACCAGGATCATGACAATCAATGATACTTTGCGGAAAGTTGTGTTTTCCAGCTTGGAATGTCTCACTTTGACTTCTTTCATCACAGCCTCCTTAGAACAGCGCGCTGTCCGGATCAACCTTACGGACAATCAGGTTGGAAATGACTACCAGGGCAAAGCCCAGCACAGACTGGAACACACCGGTGGCGGAAGATTTTCCTACGTCGTTGAGCTCCATCAGGGCCCGGTAGGAATAGGTATCAATGGTCTGGGTGGTGGGATACAGCATGCCGGAGTTCATGGGAACCTGCAGGAACAGACCGAAGTCGGAGTTGAAGATTCTTCCCACGCTCATGAGCAGCATCAGGATGACGGTGGGCCGGATCAGCGGCAGCGTAATATGGAAAATCTGCTGCATCTTGTTGGCTCCGTCCAGCTTGGCCGCTTCATAAAGCTCGGCGTCGATACCGGACATGGTGGCAATGTAGATAATGGAGCTGTAGCCGGCCACCTGCCAGAAATGCACGATGGTCAGAATCACCGGCCAGTACTTGGACTCCCGGTACCAGGAAATGCCCTGGCCTCCCAGAATGGTGTTGTTGATGAAACCGTTGGTTCCCAGGAACGCGTACACCAGATAGCTGATAACAATGATGGAAATCATGTTGGGGAAGCAGATGATGGGCTGAATGACCTTGGCAACCTTCATCTTTCCGATTTCCGTCATAAAAATGGCGATGGTCACGGCCACCACAATACCCAGCAATATGAATACGATGTTGTATCCTACGGTATTGCGGATCATGATCCACGCATCTTTGGTCTTGAACAGGAATTCAAAGTTCTGGAAGCCCACAATGGGACTGCGGAGAATTCCCTTCTGGTAGTCCAGCTTGCGGAAGGCGATCGTCAATCCGTACATGGGCAGATAGTTGTTGACAATCAGATACGCAAGGCCGGGCAAAAGCATCAGGTAAAGGGGGGCATGATTCTGCCGCTTGGAGTTTCCCTTTATTCTAGCCTTTTCTTGTGACATAACTGACCTCCTCCTCTATATAGTGCCAGAAAAACTGCTTACATCATACCTTGAATTCATTTTAAAAAAAACAAGATATGTAAAGGTGCCTTTTAATTTTGTACAAAAATAAAAATGGGCAGCTATTCAGCTGCCCACATGATAAACCCGGCGATCTTCTCCGGCTCTTTGCACCGGATGGCAATTCCCATGGGTACCTGGGTAATATAGTAGCCCGCCTTCGCGAAGCGGGAGTCATCCGCGGGATAAATTCCCCCGATGATTTCTTCTCCGGTCTCCTCCATCGTCACCAGATACCACTGGTCCTGATGGGCCATCAGCCAATCCTCCGGCAGCACCTTCCGAAGATCCATCACCGCACCGAAGGGAGCGTAATAACGCCAGACGCCTTCCGGCGCAGCGAAGAGATCAAAGGTGCCCGAGGAAAACTCCGCAGTCAGAATCTGCAGGGTGGAAGCATCCTCAATGGACTGATTGTCCATTTTGATATCCCGGTTGTCGCTGACCTCGATCTTCGTCTTCTCCGGATCCAGGCCCTGCTCCTTCAGGTATTCGGCGAACAGATCGTTGCCCAGATTCTTTTCATCATAGTAGCTCCGCACCACATTCACCATCTCCACGGAGAAATAGGCGGTCTGATGATGAAGAATGCCGGACAGGACGCCGCCGATCACCAGCAGGCCGATCCCGATCATCAGGGCGTAGGCCCGGTAATATTCCCAGAGATAGCCCGCCTTCTCCCTGAAGGTATTCATGGAAGCCAGGGCTTCCTTCAGCGGAATATCATCTTTGCTCTTTTTCTGCCAGGTTTCGTTCATTTTTCATTCTTTCCTGTATTCTCAGATTTCAGGCTTCTGCCAGCGGCAGATGTCGAAGGCATCCTCCAGGAAACAGACTGCGTGATTCACCCACAGATCAAAGTTCGGATCATTGTTGCCGTCTATAATCTTCCAGCCCGCGTAGCCATGGGGATGGGCCGCGAAGGTATGAATCTCATAGGGAACCTCATGTCTCTGAAGATAAGGCAGATGCTCCTTAAAGAGGTTATCGCAGCACACAAAGTCATGACGGCCGATGGCAAAGAAGGTGGGCGGATAGCTCACGTTCTCCTCCGGATATTCCGTTCCCATATGCCTGGCTCCGTATACGCAGAGATAAGCATTGGATTTTCCGGAAAAGGCGTCGGCTTCGTCCGGCTGATAGCCGGGGAAATAATCCCGGGTGGCCTGATCCTGGGAATAGAACAGGATCTGATGGTCACCGGTGACGCCTCCGTTGGAGAAGCCCGCGTAGGCCAGATGGTCCGGGTTCAGCCGGTATTCTTCCGCCTTCCGGCGGATCAGGCGGAAAGCCCTGGCGGCATCGGTGGCTGTTTCCAGCTTAGACCAGGGGCAGCCGTTGGGACGGCACTGGAGAATGAAAGCCTGGAAGCCGGCGGCGTTGAATTCAAGGCCCACCTGATAGCACTCATTGATGGTGCCGGCTCCGTGGGAACCGCCCGCCACCAGCACCACGCCGCCCTTCGGCGTCACATCCTCCGGCAGCAGCATCTCCAGATAATAGGGCTTAAAGTCCGGATCGTGATCAAAGACATAACCCGGGTTTTCTTCGTAAACAGTTTCCTGAGGCATAACGCCAGCCTCGTCTGGCGTTTCGCCAGCTGTTCCTTCTTTCCAAAGATACACCCGCTGCGGGGCATCCGTCAAGGGCTTCACCGCATCGATGGCCTTTTCGAAGGCGGCCATCTTCTCTTTGCGAGTTTCGTCGTCGGCAGCTCTGACCATCTCCCACTGAAGATTGAACAGATCCACCAGCTGGCGGACATTGTACCGGGTGGGATCCTCGTAGAGAGGAATGGCCCGGTTAATCAGATGGCCGTACTCCGCCCGGTGCGGTTCTCTCTGCAGATGAATATTTCTTACTTTTTCGCTTTCCATGTTTATGCCTCGTAAATGCTCTCCAGGGTTTTCTTATTGCGGCTGAAGTGGCTGCAGAAGTCAAAGATCTGGCGGGCCATCTCCGGCGTGGGCCAGTGGGGCATGTTCATCTCCACCATGATCCGGGTACGGCAGACGCCGTCCTCACTGGGGATATCGGCAATATGATTGGTAATTCCATCCGCCACCACGGTGCGGAAGGCTTCTTCCGGCAGGGGCAGACCGATGGCCTTTTTAGCTTCCGACATGGCCTCGCCCGCCAGGATGGCGTCCTTCATGGCTCTGACCTCAGGCACAGAGAGCTGCGGGGCGTGGTTGACTCTGGCCCAGTGGTTGATGCCCTCCACCACCTGCTCCAGGGTCACATGAACGGGATGATCCTCTTGGATGTTGGGAATGCCGCAGATGGGGAAACGGAAGCCGTCCAGATTGCCGGCGATGTTGAGAACGGGCATGTAAACCCCGTGCTTTTCCGCAACGGATTTTCCGTCGAAGGGTGTCTGGGGCTCCGGTCCGATGGCCTTCTCCACCTTGCCGTCGCTGATGGGGGCGCCGCAGGGGGCCACCGCCGCGAAAAGATCCGGCCGCTTGTTGCCCAGGAAGTTGGACATGAATCCGCCGTAGGAGAAGCCGCAGACATAAACCCGGCTTTCATCCACGGGATACAGCTTCTTTGCCTCTTTCAGAATTTCCTCCAGCACATCATCCAGCTCCAGGGAGGGAGCAATGACAATCCACTCTCTCCTGGCCGCTTCCTGGGGAACGCCCCAGCCGTCGATGATGCTCATGGGGTTGAAGCCGCCGTGAAGCATGAACATCACGGGATATTTGCGGTCCTTGTTCTCCGGCTTAAAGGCGCTGACAGGAACAAAGGAATTCCACTTTTTGAAGTTGTTCTGGGGGCCCTGCTTCATGGGATCCTCCCAGTGATAGCCGGTTTTCATTTCATATTCGGTCCAGCTCATGACGGCGTCATTGCCGTGCTGCTCTTTAACCATGCCCTGCTTGGCCCAGTAGGCAATGACCTCGGGAGACATGTCATCGAAGCTCATCAGCACGGGCTCCATCATTTTTTCTACGGCGTCCAGATAGCCGTCCCTTTCCATGGCATCCACATCCACATGGGGGTTGTAGGTGGTGTAGAGATCTCCCACCTTGTCAATGCGGCCGGAATCGGTCATCAGAAACTGTTTCTGCAAAACGGGATGTTTCGCCATAATTTACGCCTCCTTTACATAATGGGCCGGATCCGGCAGCTTTCCGAACACGGGCTTGTTGCCGACCTCCGCAATTTCACATTCATCCTCACTGAACCGGAACTCCAGCTTTTTGACAAAGCAGGTTTCCACCCAGCGGGCGTTGACTTTAAAGACATTTTCCTTCACCCAGGCGCCGTCCAGAAGCAGCAGCCGGGTCTGGTCCTCCTCGGCTCCGCAGATGTTAGTGACGCGGGTGCCGTTGGTGCCAATCCGGAAGCTCTGGCAGGAGCCGTCTTCCTGCTCCAGATCAAGCACGGCCGTGCCGGCCTCGAAGCAGAAGGTGAAGGCCCTGGCGTTCTCCACCGGAGCGGGGGCCATGAAGCTCATGAGCTTCAGGCTGACATTTCCATCCTTATGGCAGAACTTTTTGCCGTTAATTGCTTCTTTACAGGGACTGAAGGGCTGATACTGAGGATTCGGCAGGGCCAGGGCGGCCATCTTCCGCTTCAGGATATCCTCATTCTCCGGATCCGCAGGCAGGGGATCCACGCCCTCCTTCAGGGTCTCATCCACCTTTTCCAGATACTCCCAGCAGAGGTTCAGGGTATTCTGGGCCCAGTGGGTTTCTCCCTTGTTGGTCTGGGCCGTCTCATTGATGGCGATGATCAGGTCCTGCTTCGGGCAGACGATGGTGAACTGTCCCATGGCGCCGTCAGCCCGGTACACGCCCTCGGGCTTGCACATCCAGATCTGGAAGCCGTAGCCCAGATGGTTGTCGGTGGCCAGGGGATTGCCGATGGCCTCGGTGGCGGAATCATTCTGATTGGAGGTGGCCAGCTTCACATAATCCTCCGCCAGGATTCTCTCTCCCTCAAAGACGCCGCCGTCGGCGTAGACCTTCATGAGCCTCAGGTTGTCCTCGGTGGTGGCGAACATTCCGCCGCCGCCCATGGCGGTGCCGTCGGGCATGTTGTACCAGCGGATATTACCGGGATCAATGCCGATGCGGTTAAACAGCTTTTCGGTCAGATAATCGTTGAACTTTCTGCCGGTCTTCTTCTCTACAATGGCGCAAAGCAGGGAAGATCCCGTGGAATTGTACATATAGGCGGTGCCGGGCTTATGGACCACCGGCGTGGCCAGGAAATCCCGGATCCAGTGCTCGGTGGGGAAAGGCATGGTATCCATGCCGCAGCCCATGCACAGCACATCCCTCACGGTGAGGAGCTTCAGATTCTCGGAAGGCTCTGCCGGGGCGTCCTCCGGGAAAATATCGATAATTCTCTCATCCAGCTTCACCAGGCCTTCGGTATAGGCGATGCCCAGGCCCGTGGCGGCGTAGGTTTTGGTATGGGACTGCAGTCCGTGACGGATGCCGGGACCGAAGGGGTTCCACCAGCCCTCGGCCGCCACCTTGCCGTGACGCATTACCATGAGACCATGCATCTCGGTGCCGCTTTTTTCCAGCGCCTCCACCAGATGGAGAATGTCACTGCTGTGAAGGCCAACGCTTTCAGGGCTGACTCTTTCAAATTCTTTTCTCATTGCAACCTCCTTGTACTATTCGGGATGTTCCCGCCATTCCACGGGACTTAAGCCCGTCATTTTTCTGAACACAGTGGAAAAATAGGAAATATTGTCAAAACCCACATTGCTGGCAATCTCACCGATGGAGCTTTCCGTAGAAAGCATCATCCGCTTGGCCTCCCGGATTCTCAGCTGGTTCACATACTCCCTCAGGCTCATTCCGGTTTCCTGATGAAACAGCTTCGAAAGATAATTCGGAGTAATATGGGCCGCCTTGGCAATCATATCCCGGTCCAGATTCTCAGCATAGTGTTTTTCAATATAATGCTTCGCCAGAGAGATGGCATCATCGGAGCTGCCTTCCTTTTCCAGCAGCTCCATCATCCGGGCAAAGAGCATGCCCGCGTAACGGATCATCTCATAGCTGGAGCTTTCGCAGTTTCCGTCCGCCATTCTTATGGCTTCCGAGCCAAAGATATCGTGCCGGTCTATGTGATTGGTTTCGGCGCAGGTATAAAACAGTCTCAGCAGCGAATGATGCAGCAGGGTCATCTGAATATCGCTGTTCTGCCCCTGACGGGTGATCTGATTCACAGAGCCTGCCATGTACCGCAGATATCCGGCCTGGTCCCTGGTTCTCAGATAGCCCAGGATTTTTTCTTCATTCACCGCCGAGCGCACGGGGGCCGGATTGTTCTCATTCCGGCTTTCGGCTCCGTATTCAAAGACCCGGCCTTCCTGGAAACGCAGATGATGAAGCTGCTCGATCATCTTCCTGTTCACGGACCAGGTGGTGGCCAGCGGAATCCGGGGTGAAATCAGCATGACGGGCGCAATGCCGTAGACTTCCTTCATCCTCGCCACAAAGCCTTCGCAGTTCTCCTTCAGTCTGGCAGAATCTTCCTCTTCCGTAAGAAACAGCAGTGCCTTCAGGGTGTTTCCATCCACATCGACCACCGCAGTTTCCATGGTTTCACTGTGAAGAATCATCTTTGCCGAGGTCTGGACGATTTCCCGCCACAAAGGATCCTCCGGGTTTTGTCCCACGGCATTGCCAAGATCAACCCGGTAGGGAATCAGCCGGATCATGGTATCGGCCATCAGCGTGCTGCGGTGAATCTTCAGCCGTTCATTGATTCTTTCCGGGTCCTCTTCGTACATTCCGTCCCGGATGGCCCTGAGGATGGTATTCAGGACCAGATGATCCTCGGTTCTCAGGGCTTCACTGGTCTGCACCCGTTCCTGTTTTGCCGCAGCGGCCGCCGTCATTTCCTTCAGAGCGGGAATCAGCTCCTCAAACACCACCGGCTTCGTCAGATACCGGCGGGCGCCGTAACGCACCGCTTCTCTGGCATATTCAAAGTCCTCGTAACAGGTCAAGAAGGCAAACTCGCTTTCCAGCCCTGTCTCCCGAATATATTTCAATACCTCGATGCCGTTGACCATGGGCATGCCGATATCGCACAGAATAACCTCGGGCTTGAACTGGCGGATCAGCTCCTTGGCCTTGACCCCGTTTTCCGCCGTCAGCACATGATCGATGCCCAGCTCCTTCCAGTTCACATGAGAGACGATGACCTGCATCAGCGACTGATCGTCATCACAGATCAGAATTCTCACTCTATCCTCCTTTTCTTACTGCTGCATCTGGAAAACGCAGCTGCCCTTCTCCGTTCCCAGAAGCCGGAAGCTGCAGTCGGAAAAATCCGCCTCCAGGCTGGCAGCAGCATCCTCCGTTGCCCAGCAGATGGAAAGCTTGTCCGGCGCCGGGGCTGAAATCATGATCTGGGCCTCCGGTGAGAAGGCCGGGCTTTCCTTTCTGAAGCGCAGCATCTCAATCTGCTTTTTCACCAGCGGATCTTCCAGCTTTGCTTCAATATCTTCATCCTTCAGGTTGGTGCGGTTGATTTCCTTGTGACCGCCGGGGCCCGCCAGACGCACGGCTTCATGATCGTTCTTTCCGGCAAAGAGGTCCAGATACCAGACCTGGGGCTTGCCGGGCATCATCAGCTGGATGGCCCGGGAGAGCAGCATCTTTCGCTCATCATCTCCCAGGGCGCTGAAGTAGGTGGCGTTCACCTGATAATACATGTTCTTGGCGCCGTGCAGATCCTTGACGAAGCCGCCCCGCTGCACCATCAGGTCGATGAGCTCCTGGATTTCCTCCTCCGGCAGCAGTCCCTTCAGATCCAGCATGGGAATGCCGTCGTGGCATCCCAGCATATTCACGGTGGTGATATCCCGGTCCAGAATCTCCTGACCCCAGGCAGCGAGATACTTACTGTGCTTTTTCTCTATGGCATCGATCACCAGTCCGGGCAGGAAGAAATCATAGACCATGTAGCCCTTTTCTCCGATGATGCGGTAGGTGCCCTCTCCGTAGCTGGCGTGAATCTCCGGCAGCAGGGTCAGGCCCTTGGGCTCGGCGATCTGCCGCACCTGCTCCAGCAGGTCCCAGGTGCCGGGCTCATTCATAAAGTTGCGCTCTCCCACGGCCTTGGGGGCGTAGGCAAAGGCATCCAGCCGCACAATGGCGGCGCCGTAATCCGCCAGAGTCTGCAGCACCTGATCGTAGTATTCCCACACCTTCTGGCTGCGGATATTCAGATCCATCTGACCCAGATAGGATTTTTTGCCGTTCTCATCAACAGTGACCTTCTGATAGAAGGTATTCCAGTAGGGAATCTTTCTTCCGTCCGGGAACTCCAGCATCAGAATGGGCAGGCCTGGTTTGCGGAAAAACATGTTTTTGATCAGCTCCGGATCCGGCTGGATATAGCCCTCCTCCGTCATCTGACCGTGGCCTTCCCAGAAGGCGTTCCAGTTGATGAAGAAATCCTTGTACTCGGACTGTTCTCCCCTGGCCAGCAGATCCTTAAACTGGGGAGAATTAACGGAAATATGATTCAGAATGAAGTCCAGCTTCAGCCGGATTCCCATCTCCTGCAGGGCCTGAATATCTTCCTTCTTTGCCAGCTCTTCGTTGATTCCGTAATCCACGATGGAAAATCCCCGGTCCAGATCGGAATGAAAGACACTGGGAAGAATATAGAAGGCGCCGAAGCTCCCCTCCAGGGCAGGGTTTTTCAGCCAATGGACAATCTGTCCCAGGGTGCCTCCCATGCTGTCGGGGTAGGCATTCAGCATCGGGCTTAAATCCACATTTTTAAGCATTGGTTTTCCCTCCTTCAGGCTTTGCCTGCCGCGTCGTCCGCCATGACCTGCTTGTACTCTGGATAGCTGATGAGACGGCAGTCCTTGGTGATAATATATCTTGCCTTTTTCGCCTGGCTTTCCAGCTTGGCCTGCTCAATCTCCAGCACCATGGTGGTGAAGGGGCTGTCGGTCTTGCCGTCCCGGGCCCGCAGCTTGCGGTAGGCGGCGGTTTCCTGGGGCGTGCTGTTTAAAAGCACCGGAATATCGACTCCGGAAAAGCCATCGGAGTTGCCATGGGTCCATTCCAGAATCAGCACCTGGACCTGGGAAAAGTCCACAGCATCGTACCACAGCTCGGTATCGGTGCGGCCCATGCGTTTGAGCCAGATGCATTCTCTGCCCTGCTTGAACTGGGCCAGGATCTCGCTGAGCACCTCAAAGCCCTGTTCTCTTTCCGTGCCCAGATAGCAGCTTAGCTCTGCTCGGCCGGCCTTCTGATAGGCCTCCATCCAGGGATGCTCCTTCAGAATCGCCGGGGAAGCGTCCACATCTTCCTGCTGGAAGCGGATTACCTCCCGGGCTCTTTCGGCGGTATAAAGACCGCTGCCCATCAGTCCCCGGATGCCCGCATGGCGGAAAACGCTGATGCGTTCCGCGTCATTGTACATGGGAATCCGCCGGGGATAGTTGTCGCCGGACATCACGTAGGCTCCCACGCCCAGCTGATTGAAGAACCAGGCCAGCACCGAGGCGCTTTCGCTCTTGCCCACGCCGGATCCTCCGCACACCGTGATGACCGCCTTATGGGCGGGATTCGCCTGGAGCAGTTTTTTTACATCCTCCAGCAGGGAGGGGAAGATCAGGCTCATTTTGTCCACATGGCTCTGATCCACGTGAACCTTGTCGCCGGGCATATCCCCGTGGGGAATGTTTTCCGGTACCTGGGGCGCCTGCCAGCGGCTGCTGTCGATGGTTAAAATCTCATCCAATGTCATTTTTCATACCTCCTGGATTCACTCAGTTGATGGTTTCCAGACTCTTTATACGCGTACCGTAAAGGGGAACACCGGCAGGCCGGTGCTGCCGAAAAGGGGATCCGTGCAGTAATCCAGCTCGCAGAACCGGATTTCGATCTCTCTGGCCTTCCGGAAGGCGGGACTCTTCAGAATCATCCGGCTGTCCCGGATGCTGATTTCCGCCTGCGCCTTCTTTCCGTCGGCTTCGATGCTCACAACATCCTCCAGGGCGCCCTTTTCTTCCGGCTTTTCTATAAGCACCAGCCCGTCTCCGGTGCCGGCGAAGGTGAGAATGATCTCATCCCCGCTTCTTTCCGCCTGACTAAGCTCCGGGCTGTCGGCCAGCAGGTTCGGCTCGCCGTAGACATATTTTCTCGCCAGCAGGGCCAGCCGCTCGCCCACCGGCTTTTTCTTTCTCACATGAATATTGTAGGGATGGCCGCTGTCCATAATGCAGATATCATGGACATCCTTCAGCTCTTTTGTTACCCGGTGCTGCTGACGGCGCATCTCGGGCCAGTCCTTGGCCGCCACCCTTTCCGCGGGGCCGTGATAGGGAGCCAGCTCCACCTGCAGGAAGGGAAGGTCCTCCTTCCAGAGCTTTCTCCAGGAGAGAATCAGGGTTTTCATCAGTTCACCATAGATGAACTGGCGTTCCACCATGTCATCCTCCTCCCCCTGGTACCAGATGAAGCCCCTCAGGGCGTAGGGAGCCACCTTCTTCAGCATGTGCTCAAAGAGCTGTCCCGGCGCGTTGATGGACCGGGGTCCGTACAGATAGGGCGTATAGGTAACGGGAGGCATCTCCTCCGGCATGTTCTTAAAGAAGTCCAGCAGCCCGATTCCCATCATGAACCGGTCCATGCCCTCCTGTGCCTGAAGGGAGTTTTCCGCCGCGGGAAGCTCGGAGGCTTCCATGTACTTTCTGTAGTCCAGACTGTCGACAATATTCTTCTGCCAGTCCAGGATGGAGGACAGGGCGGGATTCTGCTGAATGGCTGAAAGCTCGGTCCAGCCGGCGGCAGAGCTTCCGCCCCAGTTGCAGCCGATGATGCCCACCGGCACCTTCAGCACCTTTCTCAGCTGCCGTCCCATGTAGGCGGCGGGACCGCTGAAAAAGCCCCGGTCCTCCGGCGTCGTCCACCGGCGCCAGAAGCCGTCATCGGGGTAGTTGTCCTTTTCCAGACATCCCGCAAAATTGGCCTGAGGATAGCGGAAGAACCGGAACTGCTCATCATCGGGATCCTCCAGCACCTCTTCAAACTGACTGTCATATTTCAGCAGAAATTCCATGTTGGACTGTCCGCCGGCCAGCCACACCTCTCCCACGGCCACGTGGGAAAAGGAAACGGATTCCCCGGTCCTCAAAGACCGGATGGTCAGGGAAGTCTCCTCGCAGGCCTCCATGGGCGGAAAGATCACGCACCAGTTTCCGGAAATCTCCTCCTCGTTCTGGTAATGATCCCCGGCCTGAACGGTTCTGGTCACCTCTCCCAGGGTAACGGTGATTTCGTCGCCCCGTACCGAGCGCCCCCAGACGGGGATGGGCTTATTTCTCTGGAGAACCATGGATTCTCCGAATATCAATGCAGGCTGCAGCTTCATGATGATTACCTTCGCTTTTTATTTTCTTCGATTCATTTCCCGGCGGATTACTCCGGCCAGCTCCCTGGCCATCCGCTGGTGGGTTTTGGCGGAGGGATGACCCACCGCGCCGAAGCCCTCGCTCATCAGGTTGACGCCGATGAATTTGTAACAGAAGACCTTCTCATCGCCGGTTTCCCGGATGTAGGCCTCCACTGTTTCCTTCAGTACATCATACAGATAATAGTCCAAAGGCCCCAGGACGCAGCCGATGAGGGCATCAGGTCCGTTGAGCTTTCGTATCTGTTCCAGAAAGGCGCGGTAGTTGGCACCGAAATGCTGCTCCTCCAGGGCGGCCTGTTCAAAATCCGGATTGAACCGCACCGGATTCACGTCATTGGTGCCCAGATTCAGGATAATAATATCCTTGGGGTGGGCAGTAAAATCGTAGGCCTCTTCCGGAACGCCCAGCTTTCTCTGAAACAGCCGGTCCTGATAAGGATACAGCTCATCCATGGAATCCATGGGGAACATCGGCTTCAGAGGCTGACCGCAGCTGATGCCGGAAACGCTGATGAGATCCGTTTCCATGCCCAGCTCTCTTCCCGCCAGGGCGCCATAGGCGATCCAGGCATTTTCCTCGGAGGTTTCAAAGGGATCATCCCTGTCTTTGGCTTCGTTGCCGAAGCCGCAGGTGATGGAATCCCCGATAAACTCAATGTGTCCCTGCTTCGTCTCCTCCACACAGGCCATCAGCTCTCCATCGGTGAAAAGCGCAAGGATTCCCAGCTTTCCCCGGGCATTTTCCGAGAGCTTCACCAGCCGGATTTCATGCTCTTTCTCATCTCCCTGGTAAAGGAGGTATTCTCCCTCTTTCTGATCGACTTTCAACCGCCGGATCAGCTGGCCATCCTCGGCCACACCCAGGCAGGGCCAGTCGATGGGAGAAGGCGGCGCCCCTGCCGGTCCGGGCAGCTGCTCCGAAAGGGCCCGGAGGGAAGCTCTTAACTCCCTGCCCCTGAAACGGAGCGTCAGGCCGCTGAGGGACCAGTTCATCCAGAAGGCACCCTCTTCGCAGAGAGTCCTGCCATGGGTAAGGGCTAAGCTGACAAATGCTTCAGGCTGATAAGTTTTCATCAAATTCCCATCTCCTCCAGCCACTCGGCGCAGAGCTTGCCCCAGTGGGCCACATGGGGAATATCCATTCCCAGATCGTTGTGGCCGTCCGCCATGGCCAGACCATGGATGCCGGATGTGAAAATGTGAAGCTCATAGGGGACGCCCGCATCCTGGAGGGCCTTGGCCAGAGTCATGCCGTGACGTCCGTCATCGCTCATGGTCTGCCAGATAAACATGGGAGGCGTGGTGGGCTCCACATGCTTTTCCAGGGACAGGTAATACATTTCCTCCGGCGTACGTCCTTCGAGGACGCTGCCCTTGAAGGGCATGAATAAAGGTCTCGGGAAGGAAACAAAGGAGAAGGCGCCGTAGCCGATAACGGCCGCGTCCACATGATTGTTAAATCTTTCCACCGGATCCGGGCTCTCCGGCTGTCCGTCATCGGGATGGGTGGCGATGTTGCCGGAAAGCATGGCGCCGGCGGAAAAGCCCATGACGGCAATCTTCTCGCCCAGGTGCCATTCTTCCTTCTTTGATTTCAATATCCGGATGGTCCGGTTCATGTCTGCCATGGCATCCAGCCGGTTGTAGGGAACCAGGCGGTACGCCAGGATGGCCACGTTGTATCCCTGATGCAGGAAATAATGAGCGACGTTAATGCCCTCGCAGCCGGTTCTCCAGGAGAAGCCGCCGCCGTGGGCGACAATAATGGTATTTTTGATTTCTTTCTCGGCCGTGGGAACAAAAATGAAATAGGGATTTTCCTGTTCCGGTGTTTTCTCCGGATCAAATCCCGGAGCTCCCTCTTCCCACAGATATGTCTTGACAAAAGGCGCTGTGGCTCTGGCCCAGGCCTGGCGGTTGCCTTCCATATTCATGCTGCCGTCGGGCAGCCGGTGATTGGCGATGGGAAAAATTACGGTATCCTCAGCCACTGCCTGATCCAGCAGCTGCCGGTTGTTCTGATAGTCCTCAAAAGACATTCCATATACCTCCATCATTCACAGGATACTTCTATTGTAGCGAAAGAAATTTTCCTGTTCCATTATTTTTGTTGAATCCGGTTTTAAAAATCACACATCTTGCAAAAATAAAAAAGCCCGGAGTTACCCGGGCGTCAGAGAATCTGTTTCAGCAAAGGAAAAGGAATGATAGGATCAGGCTTCTCCGGCAGCTCGCCAAGATGCTTCTCCATCCAGATCATATCATACCAGCGGCCGAATTTGTAGCCGCAGCGGTCGAAGCGTCCCACCAGCCGGAAGCCCAGATGCTCGTGAAACAGCGGGCTCTGCAGGGTCAGATATTCATCCCCCCGTGGACGGTCCTGGCTGGGATAGGTGATGCAGGCCTCCAGGGAAAAGATATGCTGCTTCAGGCAGATTTCCCCCAGGGCCTCGTAGAGGGCCCGGCCGATGCCGCGGCCATGGGCTTCGGTACTCACATAGATGGAGGTTTCCACCGCGTGGTCGTAGGCGGCCCGGGTCTTAAAGGGACCGGTATAGGCATAGCCCAGAATTTTGTCCCCTTCTCTGGCCACCAGATAGGGATATTTTTCCAGGGTCTTTTCGATTCTCTGCCTGAACTCCTCCAGAGAGGGCACCTCGTACTCGAAGCTGACCGCCGTCTTTTCCACATAATATCGATAGATAGAAAGAATAGCCGCGGCATCGGAGGGCGCGGCTATTTCAATCCTGACAGAATCGGAATTATACTTCATTGCTGTCCTTTCTTCTGATCAGAGGCTGCTTTACGAAATGGGCTCAAAGTCGGCGGCGCCGTGCTTGCACAGCGGGCAGATGAAGTCATCCGGCAGGGGATCGCCTTCATAGATATAGCCGCAGACGGTGCATACCCAGCCCTTCTTGCCTTCGGTCTGGGGCTTCGGCTTGACGTCGGACTGATAGAAGTTGTAGGTCATGGTCTCCACATCGGAGATAACTCTGGCTTCCGTAATGGAGCAGATGAACAGGCCGTGGGACTCGAAATCCACATACTGCTCCACCTTCAGGCTCATAAAGGCGTTGATGTAGCGGGGCAGGAAGGCCAGGCCGTTGTCGGAGCGCAGGAGCTCGAAGTCCGCAAATTTGTCGGCGTTGCGGCCGCTCTGGAAGCCGAAGCGCTCAAAGACGCTGAAGGGCGCTTCCTTGGACAGGCAGTTGACATTCATGACGCCGGTCTGCTGGATCACATGATAGGAGTAGTTCTTCTTGTTGATGGCTACGGCCACCCGGTTGGGATTGTCGGTGAGCTGGGTCACGGTGTTGCCGATCATGCCGTTGTCTCTGCCATTGGCATCCCGGGAGGTGATGACATACAGGCCGTAACCGATTTTGAACAGGGCCTTCAGATCGTTCTTGTTGGCGGTCTCGGGATCCTTGGCGATATATTCGGCGGACAGGGCGGCGGCCAGATCCTCCAGCTGCTGCTTGGACTCATCGTTCAGCGCGGATTTGATATGCACCACCTGCTCCAGAATCTTGACATTCTTGCTCTTCTCGAACATACCGGTCATAATCTTGGCCGCTAAAGGCGCCCAGGAGCCGTTCTCAATCAGAGCGACGGTGCGGTTCTGGAAGCCATGCTCCACCAGGCGGTTGATATAATCTCTCATGAAGGGATAGATTTCCGCGTTGTAGGTGGTGGTGGCCAGCACGATCTTGGGATAGCGGAAGGCGTTGGCCAGGGCTTCGGACATGTCGCAGCGGGCCAGGTCGTTGACCACCACCTTCGGGCAGCCGGCGGCCTTCAGCTTCGCGGCCAGGGCTTCCACGGCGGCTCTGGTATGTCCGTAAACGGAGGTATAGGCAATCAGCACGCCCTCTTCCTCGGGGGTGTAGGAGGCCCAGGTCTTGTAAAGGTTGATATAGTAGCCGAGATTCTCGGAAAGCACGGGGCCGTGCAGGGAGCAGATTTTCTGGATATCCAGGCCTGCCGCCTTCTTCAGCACGTTCATGACCTGAGCACCGTATTTGCCCACAATGCCGATGTAGTAGCGTCTGGCCTCGTCGATCCAGGGCTCCGTCACATCGTTGGCGCCGAATTTGCCGAAGCCGTCGGCGGCAAACAGCACCTTGTCAGTGCTGTCGTAGGTCATCATGACCTCGGGCCAGTGCACCATGGGAGCGGCCACAAAGTTCAGCACATGAGAACCCAGATTCAGGGTATCCCCTTCCTTGATGACAATTCTTCTGTCCTCATAGCCGGTGCCGAAGAAATTCTCGATCATGGCAAAGGCCTTGGCGGAGGACACGATCACCGCCTGGGGATAAACCTGCATAAAGTTGGCGATATTGGCGGAATGATCCGGCTCCATGTGCTGCACCACCAGATAGTCCGGGGCCTTGGTGCCCAGGATGCTCTGGATATTGTCCAGCCATTCATGACCGAAGTTCTGGTCCACCGTATCCATGATACAGGTTTTCTCATCCAGAATCAGATAAGAGTTGTAGGCCATGCCGTTCGGCACCCTGTACTGGCCTTCAAACAGGTCGATTTTATGATCGTTAACGCCGATATAGCGGATGTCTTTGGTAATTTCCATCACAGAGTTCTCCTCTCGTAAGAAAAGTCACGGACATGTTCGATTGTACCATAGTTACCGGGAAAAAGCTACCGGGTTTTCCGTTCTGGCCGGACAAAGGGCTCCTCCACCTTTTCCTCTGTCAGCAGGTGATACAGCCCGGGCCGCCGGAAGGCGTTGCCGTGCACCTCATAGGAACGGTAATTTCTGAGTCTGTCCAGATCCAGCTCTCCCAGATAGATTCCTTCCTTGCTGCCGGTTTCCAGCAGGCAGGTGTCCAGGGAACCTTCCGAATCCGGCGTGTACATCACTCCGTCAAAAAGAGTGGAATGGCCGTTGCAGTCCGGTTTGCCTTCCGGATAGTTGCAGGTGGCAATGGCCAGCATGTTTTCATTGGCACGGGCCCTCAGTCCCGCCAGCCGGTTGATTTCCATGGGGCAGGCATTGGGCGTAAGGATGAGCTCCGCTCCCTTGAGCATGAGAATTCTGGCGCTTTCCGGGAATTCCCGGTCAAAGCAGATCATGCTGCCGGTCTTCACCGGTCCGCAGGCGGTATCAAGCTCCGCCACGAAGAATTCCTCTCCCGGCGTCAGGCGGCTTTCGTCGCTGAAATCGCAGGTATGA
This sequence comes from uncultured Eubacteriales bacterium, assembly GCA_902783575.1. GTDB lineage: Bacteria > Bacillota > Clostridia > Lachnospirales > Bianqueaceae > RUG760. Next base: position 2,636 of record CACZRP010000088.1, on the reverse strand, counting down.
ACCTTGGCGTAGTTATACAGGGTATTGCCGAAGCGGTCAATGAGAATCACGGAGTTTCTGGGGGCGGGATCCGCCTTTTCCAGAATGGTGACAGCCACGGCCATCTCCAGCTCCTTCGCCTTTTCGGCAAAGGCCCGGACAAAGGTTCCGTCAGCGGGAACCGCCAGCTCCGCCAGTGTCTGAGGATCCTCCGGAATCTGGTAGCCGCAGCTCCACATTTCGGGGAACAGGGCGATATCCGCCCCCATTTTCTTCGCCTCTTCCATGGCATGAAGGCCTCTGACCAGCTGGGTCTGAATGAACAGGCCGTCGTCAGCCTGATCCGAGGGAATATGGGCCGGCATCAGCTGCAGAAAGGCGATTTTCAGCACCTGGCTGTAGAGATTCCATTCTTTGCCGTCGATCCTCACGGAAGGACAGCAGTGAAGCCTTCGGGCAAAGGCCCGGGCGGCCGCAAACACCTTTTTCAGGAAGGGATAGGTCTCCAGCTCCTCCCGGTTCAGCTCACCATCCGTGATGAAGTTGACCCGGAACTCACCGCCGCCGAATTCGCTCTTTTCCAGTTCATATTCGACTCTCCGGATATGAGCGATCTGCCGGACACCGGGGGTCTTTTCTCCCTCCGGCAGCAGGCGCTGATGGCAAAGATCGGTTTTATCCGCCAGAATCAGGGCCAGGGCCAGCAGGGAATGGGAATCGAAGCCGTCGCTGTGATCCCGGATCGCCTTCAGCACCTTCTTCTGATGGGGTATGTGAATTCCGGTCTGCTTCAGGTATTTTTCCGCCATGCGGAAGCTGCGTTCCGCATGTCCCTTGCTGCCCTTCACCTTGCCGATATCATGCAGCAGCGCGGCGATTTTTCCTGCCTCGATCCTGTCCTCATCTCCGGCCAGGATCAGCAGGTTTTCCATATTCTCCATCACCTGGGCAATATGCACCCAGCCATGGTGAAGGGTCTCGCTGCTGTCCTTTTCCTTTTCATCGATCCAATCGTAAAGGCTGCGGATCTGTTCGTCTTCCAAAATCTGTTCATATACCGTCATAGCTCAACCTCTTTTATTTAGCTTAATCCACCGCCGGCGAGGAGGCGCGTCTTTTCCAGGTGCCGGAAATCAGATAAACGCCGCCGATAAAGAACGGCACCAGTCCCGCCATGGCGTTGCCGTACCAGAAGCCCCGGATGCCCATCTGAAGCGCCACGCCCAGCAGCAGCGCAAAGCCGATACGGCAGGCAATGCCGTCCAGCAGTGCCACCATCAGGTTCAGCCTGGAATTGCCGGAACCGTTGATCAGGGCAAAGTTGGCGGGACGCAGCATGGCGCCCAGATACTGGATCAGCGCGATGGGAATATAAGTGACGGCCATGGCCAGCACCGCTTCATCGCTGGAGAAAAGGCCAAACAGCCATTCCGGTCTGAAAACCGTGATGAGGGCCATCACCGCCGCAGGAATTCCTACGATCCACAGGGCGTGATAAACCACCTTCGGAACCCGTTTCAGCTTGCCGGCGCCCAAAGCCTGGGCGATCATAGCGCCGCCGGCGGAGGAAATGGCCTGGGAAATCACACCGATCATCATCTCCAGCTTCCGGGCGACGCCGGTGACTGCCACAGCCACGGTGCCGTAGGTGTTGATGTAGGAATTGACGAACAGCATGGAAAAGGTCACCGCGGCGGACTGGATCACCATGGGAATGCCCAGGGATACCAGCGGACCGATCACCTCTTTGTAGATGCGGAAATGCCGGGGTTTAAAATCAAAGTAAATCTGCTCTCTTCTGCGGTACAGCAGCACCAGGGCGAAGAGGAAGCTCACAGCCTGGCCAATCACGGTGGCCAGGGCGGCGCCCAGCGGTCCCATGCCCAGGGGACCCACAAAGAGAAGGTCCAGGATTACGTTCACCACCGAGGCGATGGCTATAAAGATAAAGGGATGTCTGGAATCACCCATCCCGCGCATGATGGCGGATACCAGGTTATAGCCGTAAATGAAAATGATGCCGTAAACACAGGTAATGCTGTACTGGCGGGTGTATTCCCAGATATCCTCCGGCGTATTCAGCCAGGACATAATCCCCTGATAACTGAACAGGAAGATGATCATGATCATCACCGCCAGACTCATCAGCAGGGTGAAGAGGGTTCCCACCATCTTGCCCACCTTGTCCCGGCGGTCTTCCCCCACATAGCGGGAGATCAGGATCTGTCCGGCATTGGAAAAGCCCATGGCCACAAAGGTAATCAGCTGGAGGATTTCACCGCCGATGGCTACGGCGGAAAGTCCCTGGGTTCCCACGAACTTTCCCACCACCATCATGTCCACCATGTTGTAGATCATCTGCAGCAGGCCGGACAGGAACAGGGGCATGGCAAAATTCAGCAGCACCTTCGGAACGCTGCCTACCGTCAGGTCACGGATGATTTCTTTTTTCTGAGACATAGCGCACTTATCCCAGGAACTGGAAGGCCGTAAAGGCCACATAGATCACCAGAAGAGAGATGCCCTGCCAGCGCTTGATCTCGCCTTTGATAATGGAAGGAAGGCACATGATGATCATCACCAGCCACATGACGGGCATGTCCACCAGCAGGGAGGCGTTGTGTCCGGCCAGCATCTTCTCCGCGGGAATGGCGAAT
>CACZRP010000087.1 GCA_902783575.1 uncultured Eubacteriales bacterium | reverse complement strand
GCTCAATCAGGTGGCCTTTTTATCATACCTCCATTTTTGTCTACGAATTTTTCAAATTTACTCTTGACTTTTTATTAGTAGACTTTTTAGTGGATATGAACTGAAACTATTACCAGAAATCATTGAATTACTATGTTGCTGCATATGAACCAAAGTCATAGCATAGTCCGAGCGTTTATCTGTCTCTTGAAAGCGTAAAACTTCATCATCACAGGATAATTCAACATCCTCCTTGAATAATCTATAGCCTAAGTAAACTATCGGATTGTACCAATTCAGAATAATGGCAAGCAGGAACAGATTTTTCCTAAGTACGTCCCCATTTTTGATATGGCACCATTCATGCAGCAGTATCAAATCCAATTCCTCTTGGGGAAGCTGATCATAATTCCTGGGAAGGACAATGACTGGCTTAAAAATCCCATATGTGTATGGCGAGGAAACATCATTTGTAACTATTTTTGCATTGCGCTGTATTTGATACTTTTCTTTCAAATGCTTATCAATTTGTAAAGGAAGGATAGTAGCACGTCTTGCCTTGAATCCATGAATAAGAAAGATGCCGCCTATACAGAAACTGGTTACTACCACGCCTATTGCCCAGATAGATACAAGGAGCAAAGGAGTATTTGATTCTTGTTTCGAGGAAATTAAAGAATCATCCGTTGTTTGTTCGTCTGCTGCATGCAATACTGTTTGTTCTCTTTCAGAAAGATCGAACTCATGAGAGAGCATTCCTATACTATTCGGAATCCGAATAAAACTGCTATTCAGAGGAATCACTACAAGAGAGGGAAGAGACCAAATGATCAGTAATCGCAAAATCACTAAACTCCAGCAAGCCATACGTGCTTTGCTGGTCAAGAAATGATTCTTTTTCAGCAAACTAACAAAAGCTATCATAAAGCTGCCAATAACGGTTGCCTGTAAAAGCCCTTGATAATTCATCTCATGACCTTTCTGCGATGTAGCGTTTTAGTTCCTCGATCTGTTGATCCGAAATTTTATGATCGCTTAACAGGGCTGCGAAAAGCATATCTGCAGAACCATCATATAATTTCTGGATAAATTGTTCAGTCTCTGCTTTTTGATTTTTCTTTTTGCTTAGGATAGGGTGACAGATAAACTTCGGTTCCCTTCTTTCGATTGCACCTTTGGCGATCAATCGCTTAATTAAGGTGTAAGTTGTGTTGGAATTCCATCCGACTTCCTGGCCAAGAATCTCGGATAGTTCTTTTGCAGTTTTATCACCTTCATTCCACAGGATATTCATTATGCGCAGTTCTGAATCCTGAATTTTAACATCCATGAATGCTTTCCTCCTTCTAGACTACTGTAGTCGTCTATATTTAGACTACCACAGTAGTCTGAAATTGTCAATTACAAACTATCAATTTAAAATAAGTATCTTAAAGCCCATCTAGTTTTACAGTTGTCATCCACAACCCCTGGGATGTATAGCGAATAGAGCGCTGTCAAAAGAAAAACTGGTACGCGCAGGCTTCCTTGATTTAGCCATTGCGTACCAGTCAGTGTACGTAAATTGAAACTATTATATAACAACCGGTAGTGTGAGAGGATGAGGTTAATCACTCTCGCTTACTCGATTTCCGGACATATTACTCAGCTTTGGTAAGACCCTTCATACCGCGGATCTTCATGGAAAGACCGAAGAGGTTAATGAAGCCGGCCGCATCCTTGTGGGAGTAGAGCTCGCCGGTGGTGAAGCTGGCAATGCTCTCATCGTACAGGGAGTTGGGAGAAGTGGTGCCTGCGGGAATGATGTTGCCCTTATACAGGATCATGTTGACGGTGCCAGTGGCGACCTCGGAGGTGCTGTCCACGAAGGCGGACAGAGCCTGGCGCAGAGGAGTGAACCACTCGCCGGAGTAAACCAGCTCGGCAAATTTGATAGCGACCTGCTGCTTGTAGGCATAGGTCTGTTTATCCAGCACCATGTGTTCCAGCTGCTCGTGAGCCTTGAACATGATGGTACCGCCGGGAGTCTCATAGATACCGCGGGATTTCATACCCACCACACGATTTTCCAGAATATCCACGATACCGATACCGTTGGCGCCGCCGATCTCGTTCAGCTTCTTCAGCAGGGCCACGGGATCCATCTTCTCGCCGTTGATGGCCACGGGAACGCCCTTTTCAAAATCCAGGGAAAGGGCAGTGGGCTCGTCGGGAGCGTTCTGGGGAGTGACACTCATCTTCAGCAGCTTCTCGTAGTTGGGAGCCTGAGCGGGATCCTCCAGCTCGAGACCCTCGTGGGAGATATGCCAGATGTTGCGGTCACGGCTGTAGGAATCGCCTTTCTTGACGGGGCATTCAATGCCGTGCTGCTCGCAGTAGGCGATCTCATCTTCACGGGACTTCATATCCCAGATGCGCCAGGGAGCGATGACCTTCAGCTGGGGAGCCAGGGCCTTTATGGTGAGCTCGAAACGCACCTGGTCGTTGCCCTTGCCTGTGCAGCCGTGGCAGATGGCGGAAGCGCCTTCAGCCAGCGCCACATCCACCAGGGTCTTGGCAATCAGCGGACGGGCCATGGAGGTACCCAGCATGTAAGTGGATTCATAAACAGCCCCGGCCTTCAGGGTGGGGTAGATATAATTGGTAATATATTCTTCGGTGACATCCTTCAGGTAGAATTTGCTGGCACCGGATCTGATCGCTCTTTCCTCCAGACCATCGGTCTCTTTGCCCTGACCGACATCAATGCAGACAGCAATGACTTCACAGTCGTAGTTGTCTTTAAGCCAGGGAATAATAACGGTAGTGTCCAGACCGCCGGAGTAAGCAAGAACGATTTTTTCTTTCGACATGATGGAAAAGTCTCCTCAAAATGATTTCTGTTAGAAAACGGGAGTGAATGTTCTCCCAAGCAAGTGGTATAATTATACATTCAAAATGAAAGAAAATACATATTGAGAATTGTAGAATCCACGCTTGAAACCCTGTCGGTTCTTGTGTAAAATGGACAAAAGGAATTCAATCTTTTGGAGGAATCACCCATGAATACCAGTATTGAAGAAAGAACCCGCCGGACCCGGTGGTTCAGCCACGACCGCTTTGGAATGTTTATTCACTGGGGTATTTATTCTATCCCAGCCAGGGGAGAATGGGTCAGATCCCGGGAGCAGATCTCCGTGGAGGATTATCAGCCTTTCTTTGAGGAATTCAACCCAGTCTTCTTCGACGCAAAAAAGTGGGCCCGTCTGGCCAGAGAAGCCGGCATGAAATACGCTGTACTGACGGCGAAGCATCATGACGGTTTCTGTCTCTTTGACAGCGCCCTGACGGACTATAAAGCCACCAACACTCCCTGCGGCCGGGATCTGGTCCGGGAATATGTGGAAGCCTTCCGGGCGGAGGGTCTGAAGGTGGGCCTGTATTATTCGCTGCTGGACTGGCATCATCCGGACTATCCCCATTACGGCGACCGGCATCATCCCATGCGCAACCATCCGGAATGCTTCAACGAGAACCGGGATTTCAGCCGGTATCTGGAGTACATGCACGGCCAGGTGAGGGAGCTGCTGACCAACTATGGCAAGATCGATATCATGTGGTTTGATTTCTCCTATCCAGGCATGGAGTGCGAAACCTGGAAAGCCACCGAGCTGGTGGAAATGGCCCGCAGCCTGCAGCCGGATCTGATCATTGACAACCGGCTGGAGGGCAGCGGTGAGAAGTCCGGTACCATTATGACCAAGAATCCTTCTGTTTACGCGGGCGACTTTGCCTGCCCTGAGCAGATGATTCCGCCCCGGGGTATGGTGGACGAGGACGGAGATCCCATTCCCTGGGAAGCCTGCATCACTATGAATGACAACTGGGGCTACTGCTCCAGCGACCACCATTTCAAGAGCTCCCGGATGCTGATCCGCTCTCTGGTGGAATGCGTCAGCAAGGGCGGCAACCTGCTGCTGAACGTGGGTCCCGATGCCAAGGGCAGGATTCCCGACGAGTCCGTGGCCATTCTGAAGGATTTTGCCGCATGGATGAAGGACAATTCCGACAGTATCTACGGGTGCGGCTATTCGGAGCTGCCCAAGCCCGAATGGGGCCGCTTCACCCAGAAGGGCAAAAAGCTCTATGCCCATATCTACGAGGAGTGCATGGGCGCCATCTGCCTGCCCGGCCTGGCCGGAAAGGTGGATCACCTGCGGCTTCTGAAGGATGGCTGTGAGCTGAAAATCACGGAATTCTGGAACATCAAGGAATACCCGAATGACGCCTTCTTCTTCCTTTCCACCAGCAGAAACCTGACCTTCCCGCTGCCGGATGAAAAGGATACGGTGGTGGAGATAACATTAAAATGAAGCTTTGGATGTACGGATGCACCGATGAGCATCAAAAGGACGCCGCGAAAGGCATATCCCGGCTGAAGGAGATCGGTTTTTCAGCTGTGGCCGGTTCCGCCTCTGCAGCCCGGATGGCCGCGGAGGAGGGCATGGAGGGCTATGTGGCTTCCGGAGCCTACCGGGGACCGGATTTTCGTTCCGATGACTATCTGGCCCAGGATCCCTGGGGAAACAAATGCCGCTGGTTTTCTTCCACCTGTCCCACCAGAAAAGAGGTTCGGGAATACAATCTGGAGCAGATCCGCCGCCTGGCCGCAACTCCGGGAATCAAGGGTGTGATTATTGACGGAGCCCGTTTTTCCTCTCCCTCCTCCGGACCGGTGGGGGATGGCCCCCATGACAGAGGCACCGATGCCTTCTTTACCTGCTTCTGTCCCGAATGCATGAAAAAAGCCCGGTCCATGGGCTTTGATGCCGATGAAATGCGCACCGCTGCCGGAAGACTCTATGATTTTGTCCATGGTAAACCGGTGAATCTGACCTGGTATATGTACGGCCTTCACCAGTGGATGGAGTTTAGGAGGGCCGCCACCACAGAGCATCTGATCAATTTTGCCAGAACCGTGAAGGAAGTCAATCCCGAGCTGAAAACAGGCATCTTTATTTTCACGCCTGCCCTGTCGGATCTGGTGGGACAAAGCTACCGGGACCTGCGGCCATGGATGGATATTTATTCACCCATGATCTACCGATGCTATCCGGAAGAAAGCGGTCCCGCCTGCCTGAATGTGGAGCTCTCTGACTGTCTGAAAATGCTGCAGGGATCTCCGGCGCTGGATGAAGAAGCCAGGATCCGGCTGCTGTCGGGCATCACCGGCCTGGAGCTCACCGGCTACGAGGATCCCGAAATCATGCGTCAGGGGCTGGATGTCAGCCTGGTGCGGGAGGAGACCCGCCGGGCCAGAGTCATGAGTCTCGGACGTACACTGGCGCCCATCATCGAGTTTGATGACCCGAAGCTGGAGTCGGCCATGGAAAACACCCGCAAGGGCGGAGCCGATGAGATCAGCTTCTTCGCCTACAACAGCGAGATTCTGGAGCAGCAGGCGCCGGTGCTGGAAAGGGCGGCGGCAGAATGAGCGGCCTGTCAGAAACCGTTCTGCTGGTATCGGTCAATGCCAAATATATCCATTCCTGTCCGGCCATCTATTCCCTGAAGCTCTTTGCCGAGAATTACGCTGCGGCAAACCACATTGCTTTTCCGCCGATGCAGATCCGGGAATATACCATCAATCAGCCGGAGGATTATGTTTATTACGATATTTTAAGGATCAATCCCCAGGTGACGGCCTTTGCCTGCTACCTCTGGAATATCGAATACATCCGGGACCTGGCGGCGGATCTGAAGGCCGCCAGACCCAAGATGAAAATCATTCTGGGGGGACCGGAGGTTTCCTATGGAATCAGCCCCCTGGGCCCGGATCCGGAGCTGGCGGATACCATCATCTGCGGTGAGGGGGAGAGAGCCTTTACCGCGTGGCTGATGGAAAATGCTGTCATGCAGGATTCGCAGGCAGGCCACAGCCCTGAAATTCCCGAGGAATGGCAGGTGACCCGGGACGGGAAAAACCTCATGACCATGCCCCTGCGGGATCTGTCGGAGCTTCCCTTCCTCTATGAGGATCTGAAGCCCTTTGAAAATAAGATGATCTATTATGAATCCTCCCGGGGATGTCCTTTCTCCTGCGCCTACTGCCTGTCGGCGGGGGACAAGAAAAACCATCTGCCGCCGGTGAGGGAGCTGCCGCTGCCCCGGGTGCTGAAGGAGCTTCAGTATCTGGTGGACCATCAGGTGCCGCAGATCAAGTTCGTGGACCGAACCTTTAACTGTCATCCTTCCCGGACAGCTTCCATATTAAAGTGGATCCTGTCCCTGCCCGATGAAGCTCCCACCAATTTTCACTTTGAAATCGAAGCGGATATTCTAGGGGAGGAGCTCATTGAGCTGCTGCAGCAGGCGCCCCCCGGCCGGATCCAGCTGGAGATCGGTATCCAGTCCACCTATGGCCCGGCCCTGGAGGCCGTTGACCGCCGGGGAAAAACGGACCGGCTTTTTGAACATGTCCGAAGGCTGCGGGAAGGAGGAAACCTGAACCTTCATACGGACCTCATTGCCGGGCTGCCCAAGGAATCGCTGTACCGGTTTAAACAGTCCTTCGATGATGTGTACCGGCTGAAGGCCCATCAGCTGCAGCTGGGATTTCTGAAGCTTTTAAAGGGAAGTCCCATGGAAAAGCTCATCCACACCTACGGCTACCGGTTCTCGGAGCATCCGCCCTATGAGATTCTTTCCAATGATTTCATCTCTCCTTCGGAGATTTATGAACTGAAAAGAGTGGAGGACGCGGTGGAAAAGTTCTGGAACAGCGGCCAGTTCGTCCGGACCCTGGAGGTGCTGGAAGAGGAATGGAAGAGTCCCTACGCGCTTTTTGATGACCTGGCGGATGAGCTGGAAAGAGCCGGCGGGCTGTTTATTCCCATCGGAATGTTTGAGCTGTATTCCGTGCTGGGAAATCTGATCAAAAGGAAAACCCCTCAGAACGCCAAAGCTCTGGATGCCCTGCTGCTGGACTATTTTTCTTATTCCTCCAGCGACCGCCTGCCCGAATGCGTCCGGGATCTGGCGGACGAAAAGGCCCTGTTTGACGGACCCAAAGAAAAAAGAGCCTGTGCGGACAGGCTCCTGAAAATGATTGATGAAAAAGCGCCTCAGCTCAGATATCACCGGATTATGCTGAGGGTCCATGGCAGGCAGATGGTGGCCGTGGATTATTCCGTGAAGGATCCCGTGGACGGCCGGTATCCCATCATCGGGCGTTTCAACGTGTGAACAGGACGATCAGAATCCTCCGTCCAGAGGGATAACGGCACCGGTCATATAGGTGCTCTGATCGGAACAGAGATACATGACGAGATCGGCAGCCTCCCGGGGACTTCCCAGGCGGCCCATGCCGATCTCGTTTTCCAGATCGGCCCTTTCTTCGGGGCTCAGGAAGGCATTCATGGAGGTTTCGATGGCCCCCAGGGTGATGGCGTTGACGCGGATCCCGGAGGGAGCCACCTCCTTGGCCAGGGCCCGGGTCAGGGCGTTAAGGCCGCCCTTGGAAGCGGAGTAGGCGCTCTCGCAGGAAGCGCCGTAGGTGCCCCACATGGAGGAGATATTAACAATGCAGCCCTTGCCGGCGCGAATCATGCCGGGGAGGGCTTTTCTAATGACCAGGAAGGGCGCCCGCAGATTCACCGCCATGAGCTCATCCCATTCCTCCACAGACATGTCCTGCAGGAGGCCGATCTTTGAAATGCCGGCATTGTTGATGACCGCGTCCAGCTGATGGGTCATTTCCCCTATCCGGATGAACATTTTTTCAACGGAAGAGGGGTCCTTAAGGTCGCAGGAGATGGGATCCAGCAGTGAATATTTTTCCTTCAGTTCATACAGAGACTGTACGTCTCTCGCGCACGCATATACGCGGTCACCGTTTTCAAGGAAAGTGGTGGTGATTGCGAAACCAATACCGCGGGAGGCCCCTGTTACCAAAATTTCTCTCATGTCAATGTCCTTCTGCTGATTACATTTTTAAAAATCAATGCCACTATTTTATCATAAAAAAATGAATAAGGCAAAAGTTACAAAAGGCAACTTTAAAATTTGTTGAATCAAACGATAGTTATTTATTAAAAAAGCGTGTAAGATAAGAATCAGATAAAAACTTTCCGAAATCTAACAGGAGGAAACAATGGCAAGTTTATCACTTAGAAACATTAAGAAAACTTATGGTAACGGGATCACCGCTGTTAACAATTTCAATCTGGATATCGAAGACCAGGAATTCATCATCTTCGTTGGTCCTTCCGGATGCG
>CACZRP010000086.1 GCA_902783575.1 uncultured Eubacteriales bacterium | reverse complement strand
GTCGCTGTCATGCCGAGCCAAAGCCTGGGGGTAAAATACTTCATTATCCGCTGATAAGTATCTGCAGAACTGTGATGAGCCTCATCAAGAATAATACAGTCAAAGTCATCCGGCTTGTAGTGATACAGATGCTCCTCCCTCCATAATGTATCTCTGGTGGCAAATACGAAATCTGCATCATATTCATAGTTTCCCGCACCCACTAATCCTGTCGTTATAGTTTTTCCAAAAACTCTCTCATACGATTTTTTTGCCTGTTGCGCTAATTGGTTTCTGTGTACCAGAAACAATACACGTTTAAACCCTAGCTCTCGCATAGCGAATGCCGAGGCGAAAGTCTTTCCTGTCCCCGTCGCGCTGATAAGAATTGCCCGTTCCTCTCCAAGAGCAAGGATTCTTTTTAAATTTGCAATAAAACCCACCTGCATAGAATTCGGCTGCAAGCGATATTTCGGGATTGATACAACAGACTCTGCCCTAGCCATTGCGCGCTGCTTTTTTACAATTTCATATTGTATCTGGTATTGCTCGATATAATCTTCAAAAGGATAGGCATATGGAGAATCCCAAAGGCTGTTATATTCTGCAAGAATTTGTTCGGCCAACTCTCCATTTTCCGTTGAAATAACCCTTGCATTCCACTCTTTGTTGCTGGTGAGCGCCGTACTTGTAATATTAGAACTTCCTATAATAAATCGGTATATTTCGTCTTTTTTAAAGATATAGCCTTTAGTATGAAAGCCTTCACCCGCAGCATCCACATCGTATATCTTCAGTGAAATATTTCTTCGTTCATACAGAAGTTTCAGAGCTTTTGGCTCACTGAAAGAAAGATAATTGGTTGTTAAGATCTCTCCCTGTATTCCCTTCTGTTCTAATTCATATAAGGTCTCTAACAATGGGGCAATTCCACTCATGGTGATAAAGGCAACGCTGATTTTAAAATTATCGCAGGCATGTAACTCATCCTCGACAAACGACAAAACTTTTCTGCCTTCATGATAGTCATTGGAAACAAACTGTGGTCTGTAAGCTAGATTAGATGAAGTCGTACTATCAATAAAAGCCGTCTCCATTCCTTCCCTAATTTCCTTAAGGTATACTTCATTCATCGCATCACCATCTATAATCACTTTCTTTAAAAAAATATAACAATGTCTCATAAATATAATCATTCTTTAATTTATATAGTATAGCACATGTCAATATCCATTTCGATCCTTTCAGATGATCTTTTTCATAGTTGTAGAACCAATCTTCTTTTACTTGCGATCATCCATTTAAACCCTCATGGGTCGATAAAGTTAACTAAAAGGGTGATACTGTCCTTCTCCCTTGTTTACTTCGATATATGAATAAAATATACCCTATTCCATTTTTTTAAGACGTACATAGCAAGTGTAAGGAAAAATGCCGGATGTCTGCTGTTTATGAGGATCCCAGAACACTTTTTTCTATTTCAAGTGTCAAAGATGAGAATAGAATTTCTTCATGTAGCAATTTTCAATATGATCATTTCCCCTCAAAATGATCAAATTAAACTCTCCGATGATCAAATTAAACCTCATAAAAAACACCTGCTCTCCTAACGAAAGCAGGCGTTCTAATTGCCGGGGGCCTTTCGCCCCTTATTTTGATTGTCGCTAGTATCCCCTTCACTTATTATCCGGCTTGAAGGGCTTTACCAGATGAGCGATTTCCGTCATGCTGATGGGTTCTTTGCCGTCGAAGCGCATTTCGAGGATATAGGGCATCCAGTCGATGATGCGGAGAAAGTCCTGGCAGCCGAAGGATGGATGAAAGTAATTGATAATGGAAGAAAGGGCGGTTCCGTGGGTGCCAATCACCACCGTCTTGCCTTCATTCTCTTCCAATATGTCCATCAGGGCCGCCACGTTTCTTGCTCTGACCATGCCAATGGACTCTCCGCCGGGCTCGTGGAAATTGTGATCCTCCCACCGTTTGGCGAAGAGATTCTTTATATTGCCGGCATTTCCCGCCTGTCTCTCCCGGAGCCTTTCATCGGTATGGATGGGCATTCCAAAATAGTCCGCGGTGCTTTGGATGGTCTGCAGGCTCCTTTTGTAGGGACTGCAATAAAAGATGTCAATCTTTTTATCCCGCAGGGTTTCCAGCACAAAGGCGGTGTCCTTCATTCCCTGGGAGGTCAAAGGAGGGTTTCTGTCATCGGGATTGGAATGGACGGGTTCCGCGTGTCTGACAAAGTAAATGGTTGTCATAGGGGGCTATCCTCCTTCAGGAAACCTGGGGCTGATATTTCAGGCTGCCCCGGAATTCACACTTGACTCTGCTTAACTGTTTAAACTATAATCGGTTTTGCTTTATGCTTCAATTGCTGTATGTCAGGAGAATCCCATGGAAAAGAAACTGTTTGATACCGGCCATTTATATAAGACCTACTTTGCTCAGGCAATTCCGCTGGTGCTTAGTATGACTGTCACCATGATATACAATCTGGCGGATACCTATTTTATCGCCCAGACAGGCAACACCCTGCTGGTGGCTGGCGTGTCCCTGTGCGCGCCGGTCTTTACGCTTCTGATGGCCTTTGGAAATATTTACGCCCAGGGCGGCAGCTCTCTGATCTCCCGGCTCTTCGGTATGAATGACCGGCCCAGTGTCGGCCGTGTCAGCTCCTTCTGCTTTTATCTTGCCATCTTTACGGGAATTGTGATCGGGGCTCTGATGCTGCTTTTCCGCCAGCCTGCGCTCCATATCCTGGGAGCCAGCCGGGACACCATGGCCTACGCTTCTGAATACTATGTGACGCTGGCCTTTGGGTCTCCGGTACTCATCGTCAACTATATTCACGCGAATATGCTTCGGTCCGAGGGGAAAGCCAACGAGTCCATGATCGGCACCATCGGCGGTGCCGTCATCAATATCGTCCTGGATCCCATATTTATCAGTGTGCTGGGCATGGGGGCCTTCGGCGCGGCGCTGGCGACGGTGATCGGATATCTGGCCAGTGTTCTGTATTTTCTTTTCATCGTGCTGCGGAGCCGCGGCAGTCTGTCCGTGAATTTCTTCAGTAAAAAAGTCAGTGCTTCGGAAATCCGCCAGATCCTGAGCGTGGGCATCACGGCTGCCATCACGAACCTTGCTTCCAGTGTGACCGTGATCGTAATGAATCAGTACCTGGCGCCCCTGGGAGACGAGAAGATCGCCGCCCTGGGGATTGTGCTGAAGGTGGTTACCGTGGCAACTCTGGTGCTGGTGGGCTTTTCCTTTGGAGGCGTTCCCATGTTCGGCTATCTGTTTGGCGCCGGGGACTTCGCTTCCTTTAAGAAGCTGCTGCGTTTCTGCACGTTCTTCATTGCCGGGCTGGGCCTTGCCATCAGTATAGTCGTGTTCCTGGCGGCTTCTCCCCTGATCCGTGTTTTCCTGGATACGGCCTCCATTGTTCCCGACGGAACCCTCATGCTGCGCTGGCAGATCTCGGGTCTGGTTTTTGCCAGCATTGTCCTTCTGTACACCTGTGTTTTTCAGGCCACAGGAAAGGCGCTGCCTGCGCTGGTGATGTCTCTGAGCCGGCAGGGTCTGGTGTTTCTTGGGATATTCTTTGCGTTGACGCTGATTTTCGGTTACCAGGGCTTTCTGGCATCCCAGGCCGCGGCAGATCTCGTCAGCGCGGTGCTGGCTTTGGTGTTGTATGTACATATGAGCAAAAGCCTGAGGGCGGCTTAATGGTATCTTTCCGTGCCTTGCCACGTGGCGTGTCCCGTGGCTTACTCCATGACCCGTTCCGGCGAGTGGGCATAGAAAATGCGCTTTGGGTGATGGGATAAAATCTTTGCCCAGTCTTCCTTCAGCCGGGTATTGTCCTCATATCCTTCGATATATTCATAGGGTTCCAGATCGCCCACCAGGCAGTCGCCATTGTCCAGTATCAGTGAGACACTGTCCGGGCTGTGGCTGGGGGTATGGATAATCTCGCCCTGGATCCCCAGTTTGCCCAGAAATTCTCTGCTTTCTTCACATGAAATGACCACCGCCTGCGATTCCTCCAGGGGAACAAAGGGCAGGTGGTCTCTTTTAAATATATAGTCGGAATAGTGTATCTGGTCCTTCTGTACATCCAGCAGCAGGAGCCCTGCTCCCTGCTGCACCAGGGATCCGATGATCCCCATATGATCCGGGTGATAGTGGGTGGCCAGCACATAGCGGATGTCTTTGATGCTGATGCCATTTGCCTTCAAAGCCTTATAGAAGGCTGCCAGGGTGCCCGCATAGTCGGTATCCACCAGCAGCCCGTTTATAAAGAAGGTATTGGTGTTACCGTACTTCAGTTTAATCACAGCTTTTTTTACTCCAGTGTTCCAAAGGCGGCGACGGCCTCATCCACGCTCATTTCTCCGACAGAAACCTTCCAGATGGCTTTGTATACCTGTGAAGCAGGCTCATCGTCCAGGCTGAGCTCAGAGAGATTGATAAACCGGTCGGAGCTGATCTTCTGGAAGGGCGCGTATACACTGTCCAGAGACATATCAACGCAGGGGGTTACCATCCGTTTGGCTTTGCAGATGAGATTCAGTTCCTCTGTAGAGACAAGAAACCGCATGAACTCGTTGGCCATATCCAGATGGCTGCTGTTTTTGTTCACACCGAATCCGATGGAAACACTGTTGGTAAAATATCCTCCCTGGTCTGTAGAGGGAACGGGGTAAAAAGTGTATTTAAAAGGATTCGCGGAGAAAGCCTCAGATTTTGCTTCTCTCTTTTCGGTGCCGGAGACGGTATTGCCGGTGGCCAGCATAATGGGCACATCCCCTTCGAAAAATCTCAGGATGACGGATTCATAGTTGTCTTCCAGCGCATCGCACTGCTCCAGGTCCATAAAACCGCGGCTCATGAAATCCGAAGCCAGCTCCAGGGTCTTTCGGACATACTCTCCGGCGCCGGGCTCCATGCTGTTCATGGCCTTCAGGGCAGCTTCATTGTCCTTGATCTGCCCGCAGAAATAGGGATATACCATGGAATACAGCATATCTCCCTGAGAGTAGCACATCACAGGGCTGGAGTATCCGGCGTTTTTCAGCTTTTCACAAGCCTGGATCAGCTCCTCATAGGTGGTGGGGACGGACAGATTTTCCTTCGCGAAAAGGTCCTCGTTCACCAGCATGCCGTAGGTGGTGGTATAGACAGGCACACTGTAGACGCTGCCATCCTCTTCCTTTGTGATGAGTCCCGGGCGGATGCAGGAAAGATCGATTCCCAGCGCGGGATCCGCCAGGTTTTCAGCGGCGGCAAAGATCTCGGCTCCGTCTTCCCAGTTTTTCATGTAGGGATAGGTAAAGAAGATATCCGGAGCTTCGCTGCTCTTAAGGGCGGTGGACAGGATGCCGCTGCCGCTCTTGCTGTAGCCGTCCATAAAGTTGTAGGTCAGCTTCACATTGGGGTAGTAGGCCAGGAAGCGGTTGAATTCTTCCTCCAGGGCTTCGAAGTTGTTGTAATGTCCCGCGATGGTAATTTCGCTTTCGGTCTGGGTGTCCAGCCGGGGAACAAAGCCCTCGCTTCTCTCCTGCGTCTGTCCGCTCTTGGAGGCGGAGCAGGCACTCAGAATAAGGAGCGCCGCCGCCAGCAGAATACATAAAAGGCTTTTCTTTTTCATCACTTGTCTCCTTGCTGTTCTTTTATTTTTCGTATTTCCTTGATTACCAGCTTCATATCGATGGGCTTGGCAATATGCCCGTTCATCCCGGCCGCCAGACATTCCGCCACGTTTTCGGAAAAAGCGTCAGCCGTCATGGCGATGATGGGAATCCGGGACGCCCAGGGATCCTCCAGGGCCCGGATGGCTTTTGTTGCTTCAATGCCATTCATGACAGGCATCTGCACATCCATGAATACAAGGTCAAACTCTCCCTTTGCAGCGGCCGCCATCCGTTCCACCGCCCGCTGACCGTTCTCTGCCCGCTCCGTTTCCACGCCGGACATCTGGAGCAGCATGGAGATGATCTCCCAGTTGACGTCATTATCTTCCGCGATCAGAATCCGCATGCCGGCGATATCGGAATCTTCGTCTTCCTGATTGCTGCGCTGGTTCTGATTGCCTGTCAGTTCGCTGAGCTTGTCATACAGGGTGGATCGGAACAGTGGCTTGCTGATAAACCCGTCAATGCCGGCCTGTTTCACTTTCTCTTCCAGATCGGACCAGTCGTAGGCAGATATCAGAAGGATGGGCACGGCCTCTCCCACCTTCTGGCGGATCCGGCGGGCCGCCTCCAGTCCGTCCATGTCGGGCATCTTCCAGTCCAGAATCACCACCTGATACTCCCCGCTCGCCTTTTCCACCGCCGCTTCGCCGCTGCCGGCCGTATCGGCCTGTGCTCCGATGGAGCAGAGGGTTTCTTTTGCTGTTTCCAGAAGCACCGCATCGTCATCTGCCAGAAGAACCCTCATAGGCGGCAGCATCATCTCCTCCTCCGGCCTGTCTGCCAGCGGGATATCCAGCGTTACCGTGAAGGTGGTTCCCTTGCCCACTTCACTCTGACAGTCGATGGTTCCTTTCATCAGGTCAATCATCTGTTTGGTAATGGCCAGTCCCAGGCCGGTTCCCTGAATGGAGTTCACCCGGCTGTCGGTCTGACGCGAGAAGGGCTGGTACATGCGCTTCATAAACTCCGGGGTCATACCCATGCCTGTATCGGAGACGATATAGGTAAGGCGCACGGACCTGTCAGAGGCACCTTTCTCCTCCCGCATCTCCAGCGACACCCGGCCCCCCGGCTGGGTGTATTTGATGGCATTGGACAGCAGGTTGATATAGATCTGATTCAGCCGCAGCTGGTCCGCATATAAGTATTCATGGTCAAACCGGCTGATCCGGAAGTTGAAATCGATGTTCTTCTCTTTGACCATGGGCTGTGAAATATTGACAAGGTTCTCGGCGCATTCCACTATGGAGAAGGTCACGGGGCTCAGGGTGATCTTGCCGCTTTCCACCTTGGAAATGTCCAGAATATCATTGATGAGTGTCAGCAGATGGTTGCCTGCCAGGCTGATCTTGTGAAGGTTGTCCCGCACGGCGGCGGTGTCCCCGAGGTTTTTGCCCGCGATGGCCGTCAGACCTATAATAGCGTTCATGGGGGTGCGGATATCGTGGGACATGGTGGAAAGAAAGTCTGTTTTTGCCTGATTGGCTCTGTCAGCTTCCACCACGGCCTCCTTCAGGCGCCGGTTGAAGCTCCAGACAATCAGCAGGTTGAAGATCAGAAGCAGCAGCAGTCCCACGCTGACCATGACCACCAGGGTCCAGTTGGTCTCGGCCTGAACCAGCGCTTCCTGCGGGATCATGGCAAGGATGATCCAGTCATCGGTGGCGCTGACCCGGGCATGGGCCACCAGGCTCTCCCCGCCTGTGGAATTCCGGACCCGGATCACTCCGGCTTCGCCCCGGATATCCGCCATCAGCTGCTCCATGGCCGCGGGACCGGGATTGTTGTAGGATTGATAAAACTCGTAAAAGTTTGAGTTCTTGAAGGTATGGCCCTTGATAATATAATCCCCGGCTGTGTCAATGAGGGCGATATCCGCGTCCTTGTACTCTTCGGTGGGGAAGTCCCATTTTCCCTCAAAAACGGAGACCGGAATCAGCCGGAGGAGTACAGCGGAAACCATTTCGTCTGACTGATCGCTTTTCAGGGTGAGGGGACTGCAGAAGGCGATGGACTGAATGGCGTTGATGGGATTGGTGAAAATCCGGGTCACGCTCACCTTGCCGTTTTCCTGAAAAAGGCTTTCAAAGCCGTGGCTGAAGAGGGAGACATTTTTGTAGGAAACCGCATAGTCGTCCGATCCCGCCGTCCGGGGATGGGTGGACAGGCCGGCCATCTCCTGACCTTCCGTAAACAGAATATGGCCCATGACTTCTGAAGAGGTCAGCGAATCCCGGACAAAGAGAATCGCTTCCTGGGCTGTCATGGGGTTGGCGTTGATATGATTCGCCCAGCTGGTACAGACCTGCTGCTCACCAGTCAGATAATTGGCGGTCACGTTTTCCATGGCCACGGTCAAGTTTTCAAAGGCTTCGGTCCTGGCCGCCATGCTTTTTCTCTGTTCCGTCCCCACATAGAGGGATACAAGAACCAGTGTGACCAGCACGATCAGCACATTACCCAGGATCATCAGGCTTTTTTTCATGCTGCTGTCCTTTCATGTATCTTTATCAGTTTATTGTCTCACAAGACGGAGGAATCTGTCAATGCGCTCCCGATAATCCGGCGCTTCATCGTAGACGCCGTGTCCATACCCTTCATAGATATACATCTCAGCGCCCAGGGCCTCTGCCATTTCTCTGGCTGCTTCTTTTCCGAGAACCCGGTCCTCCCCAGCGCCTAAAACGAGGGCCGGGCAGCGGATTTCCTTCGCCCTGCAGCTGACATCAAAATGACGGATGGCGTTCAGGGAAATCAGAAAGTTTTTAAGATCCAGGGCTGTCGCGCCCTGTCCCGAGGCAAGGATGATCTCCCTGTACTGCTGGTAGAAGGAGGGCGTGTACACGTTTTCCCCGAAGGAGTCCATGAGGGCCGGCACATTTCCCTCTTCCGCCAGCCTCTTCCATTCTTCAAAAACCGCCGTATTTCCCTGTTTGGCATTCATGGTGGTGGAACACAGGATTAATGAGGAAACCAGCGCCGGCTCCTTCAGGGCGATGGTCTGGGCCACCATGCCTCCCATGGACACGCCCATCAGGTGGATCTTATTAAGGCCCAGCTGATGGATGGCTTTCAGCGTATCCTCTGCCATTCCGGAAATCTCGTATCCCCGTGGCTCTTCCTTGACATGGTCAAAGAGATAGACATCATAGTTTTCCGCCAGCAGGGCATAGGCAGATTTAATGCCCTGGGCGGCGCCCATGACACTCACCAGAGAAAGACCGGGGAGGATGACAAACTTCTCTCCCTCTTCCCGGCCGAAACGTAAATAGTCCATGCTTGTTTGCTCCTTGGTTCCTATGCGGCAGGATGCTCCTGCCTGGTTTAATCCGCTGCGGCCACGTCTTCTTGATAGCCGATATAGCTCTGGCCGCCGTCGAAGGTGTGATAGTACATGGAATAGCTGTCGAGACCGTCTTTCGTGTAGGCCAGGGGATTCTTCTTCAGATACTTGGCGTAGTGAAGATTCGTCACATTGGGATAAGAGATATAGAGATAGATGATCCGGTGTGACTCTTCGTCAATGAGGGCATATTCATAGGTGCTGTCAAATCCGTCACAGGTAACATAGGCCGGATAGCGATAGCTGGTTTCATCATACAGGACGTCGTTGGTCACCGAAGTCTTGCCGTCGGTGATGGTGGCCTTCAGGGAAGAAAGCCGCTGAACCTCCTTCTGGAATTCCGCTTCCTCCATGGTGCACTCCAGGAGGATATATCCGTCGGTGTCGAAGAAGCCGGTTTTCAGGCTGGAGCTGAAGCTGGTCTCGCCTTTTCCCTCGAGGCTGTCGGGGAAGATCATCAGGGTGGAGCCCAGATCGCCGCCGTACTGCTCCTCAAAGAAGGCCTTATCGTAGTTTTCCGTTCCATTCTTTGACTTCGTGGGGGCCAGCAGATCGATGGCCAGCACGCCTCCCACAACAAAATACATCAATATGAGCCGCAGGAAGAAATAGCCCAGGATCACCAGGCCAATGATGCCAAGAACTTTCAGATCTTTTTTCTTCCGAGTATTTACTTCCACTTTTATTCCTCCATAGGAAGGAAAACAAAGCCGTCTCCTTCCATCCTCAAAATAGCGTTTGTCTTTTTGTCATACACAATATCCAAATAGATCCAACGACCTATAAAAGGGTCTTCGTAACAAATCTGCTGCACAGGAAAAAAGTAATCAAGAATATTATTACTGACTTTTTTCCCTAGTTTATACGAAATATGGCGGGTTAAAGTTCCTGTCTCCTTATCATAACAGAGCTTAATCGCGTTTCCTTCCAGGATTTCAATGGTCCGTTTTGCCTCTTCGGTCTCTCCTTTAAAAGTGTATTCCGTACAGACAAAAGATTCTCCCTTATGAAGCTCATTAAACTCATTGGCTTCCGGAAATTTTATAGCATTTGAAGCTGCTAAGATGACTAAGCTGATCGTAACAGCAGAAAAGATCCCTGAGATCCATCCGGCAATCTTAAGCCCTTTGCTGGGTTCCTTATAGGTTTTTGGGGTTTCTTTAGGTTGCGCTGCCTTTCTGGCTCTAGCATCTTCAGCCATCTGCCGGGGATCAAGCATTACAAGAAAGAGAGAGCCAAAGATAATTACACACCAGATAATTGCCAATGTGTTGAAGGTGGCTTCCGTTTGATTGCCGGCATAAATCAATGCAGAAACAACGAAAGAAACAGCTGTAAACGCCACTGCAAAAAAGAACCATTTTACCAGTTTTCCAAGCATGTCTCTCTCCTTTTCAAAAAACCACTATGTTATCCATCATCATATCACAAAAAACCTCCGGAAGGAAGATGATTTCAATGAATGCTTGTATCCGGCCGGAGGGGTGTATATAATGAGAAAAATGCCTTTTGTGAAGTGAAAAAATTTTTTTGAAATTTCTTGTAACGAAATGGATGACTCGTCGTCTAATCGATGACTTTGAAAAGAAGGGAGGTGAAAAAGTGACCCAGGAGCAGCAGGCCAAGATGGTGGAAGACTGTTATATGCGCGTATTTTCCTACGCCTTTACGCTGGCGAAGGACCGTTCTCTTGCGGAAGAGCTCACGCAGGAGACCTTCTACCGGGCTTTTACAAAGCATCGGGACTTTCGGGGTGAATCAGATGAAGTCACCTGGCTGTGCGCCATAGCGAAGAATCTCTTTGCGGATGAGATGCGGCGGCAAAGCCGGATGGAAGAAATGCCGGAGGATCTTCCCGCCTATCTGGCCAAAGAGGGCAAGAGTACTCCCAAAGCCGTGGAAGACAGGGAAACATCCCTGCGGATCCATATGGCGCTCCACGAGCTGGAGGAACCCTACCGGGAAGTCTTTCAGCTTCGGATATTCGGGGAGCTCAGTTTCAGGGATATCGGAATGATTTTCCAGAAGACCGAGAACTGGGCCAGGGTCACTTATCACCGGGCCCGTATGAAATTACAGGAAAGGATCGAATAAAATATGAAAACCGATTGTGAAGTCATCCGGGATCTGCTCCCGCTGTATGCGGATCAGATCTGCAGCGAGCCCAGCCGGAAGATGGTGGAAGAGCACCTGCCCACCTGCCCGGCCTGCAGCGAGGTGCTGCAGCGGCTCCGGTCCAATGTAATCGAAGAGAACCTGATGGTGGAAAAGGAATCCGTCATCGCCAGCGGCACCCAGTATTTCAAACGCCGTTCCACCCTGGCGGGCCTCATTGTTTCCGGCATATTCATGATACCGATACTGGTATGTCTGATCGTGAACATCGTCTCCGGACAGGGGCTGGGATGGTTCTTCATCGTGCTGGCATCGCTGATCTGCGGAGCCTCACTCATCGTGGCGCCGCTGCTGGTGCCGGAAGATAAAGCCTTCTGGACCTTCTGCTCCTTCTGTGCCAGCCTGGTGCTGCTGCTGGCGGTCATCTGCCTGTGCACCCATGGAAGGTGGTTCTGGATCGCCTCCAGTGCTTCCCTCTTTGGCCTGGGCCTCTTCTTCCTGCCCTTCGTGGTGAAGGCCCGGCCCGTCGAAAAGCTCATCGGAAATGCCAGCCGGACGCTGCTGGTGCTGACTGCAGACGCCGTCCTGCTGATTACCATGATGAACGCCATCAGATCCTACCAGGGCCCAAGCTATATGACGGCGGTGCTGGCCCTGGGGGCGCTTAGCGGCATCGGCCTGTTGGTGCTGGAAGTTTTAAGAAAAAGAGGAGAATAAAACATGAGCAAAAATACAAAGGTGGCCATTGGCATGATCATCTGTGCAGCGATTTTGATTGCGGCACTGGCACTGAGCTTAAGCGGCGTGGTAAAAAGTATGATCAGCGGGGGGCTTTCCTTCGGCGGCATCACCTACAGCGACGCCGAGAAATATACCGCGGGAGAAGCGGTGATTCAGGATCAGGTAAAGAATCTGGATATTCACTGGATCAACGGCCAGGTGAATGTGGCCTATCATAAGGAAAACACCATTGAGCTGAAGGAGACTTCCAACAAAGAAATTACCTCCGACCTTCAGCTGCGCTGGTGGGTGGATGGGGATACCCTCCGGGTCCAATATGCCAAAAGCGGATTCCGCACCGGAAGCATGAACAATCAGGTCAAGCAGCTGACCATTACCCTGCCGGAAGGGGCCCTCTTCGGCAATGTTTCCATCGACGCCACCTCGGCGGACCTGAAAGTTCCCTCTCTGAAGGCGGACAATCTGAGCGTGGATGTGACTTCGGGCAATATGAATGTCAGCGGAGAGATCAAAAATCTCACTGCCGGGGCCACCTCCGGGGATATGGTGCTGGAGCTGACCGCACAGGCTAAGAGCATCCATACCGATACCACCTCCGGTAATGTGCAGATCGCGGCCCCCGGCGCGGATAAGATCCGTACTTCCAGCACCTCCGGAGATGTGAAGATTTCCGCGGGGACTGTGAAAGAGGTTCATAACAGCTCCACCTCCGGCAGCATAGAATGCGCCCTGGAAGGTTTTGGAGTGGTGGACATTGATGCCACCTCCGGTAATATTACCCTGAAGCTGCCCCAGCAGCCCGGCTTCCGCGCTGTCCTGGATACCACCAGCGGAGATGTGGATTACAATATTCCCCTGTCCAGGGAAGGAAACACCTATATCTGCGGCGATGGCTCCGGGCAGGTTTCCGTGAACACCACCTCCGGCGATATCCTTCTGCAGTAAAAACCGCATTGCAAAAGCGGGATGAGGCGTGGTATAATTTCTTAACTGGATTACAATCAGATACCGATAAACTGAAGCGGCCGGGGTAACATCCGGCCGCTTTTCGGGAGGAAAATATGAATCAGAACGACCGCTACGCGCCCCTTCGGCCCGAACTGACGGATCAGATGCGGGAGCAGATTGAAAAATCGGAGAAGCCCATCCGGGAATATGAGCGTCTCGCCATCAAAGAGGCGAAGAGACAGTTTGCCCTTTTGAAAAATCCCGACGGCAAAAACGTTGTCCTGCCGGACGAGGAGGATATCTGCCTTCGTTTCCCGGGGGTGGATCCCCGGGGCCAGTACAGCGTCATTGATATGCGATTCAAAAGCCGGACCCAGCGTCTGGACGCGGTGCTGAACCTGCGGGAGCAGGGCATCCGCCTGAAGATGCAGGAGATTCTCTCCTCCGAGACCGTGCGGGGCTATTGGGATGAGGTCAGGGAACTGGCGGTGCAGCACCGGGTGCTGACCCGGGCGGAAAAGCTCTGCCACGATCCGAAGGCCGCCGCTTCCCTTCATCTGCGGCTTCGAAAGCTGGAGCTGGCCCCCGCCGTGGAAAAGCTGGACCTGGTGTATCAGGGTCTGGAGTACCTGACGGGAATCCGGGAGGAAATGATGCCCGCCGAGGTAGAAAGCTTCTACCGGAAGGAACTGGGCGTGACCTTTACCCCGGATGAACAGGACGCCGCGAAGCGCCTGATTCAGCCCGAGGAGAGCCGGGTTGTTTTTTCCAACTTTGAAAATGTGCTGCTGCAGGCGCTGTTCAGCACCCCGGAGAACTGGGGCCTGACCCTGGAGGAAATGGAAGCCCTCCTGGACGAAGAGTAAAGTCCGCAGCTTGAGAAAAGGACATTGAGAAAGGGACAAGTATCATGCCTAAAAAAGGAAAGAAACTGGAAGAGAAAAAGGTCGAGCAGTACATGAATGCCTACACCGAGGCCACTGCGGACGCCCTTCTGAACGAAGCCTTCGGCCGGTTCGACGGATCCTACGATTCCTCGGACCGGATCCCCTATCTGGACCGGGCGGATCATATCATCATTGGCGGACGGACCGCTTCCCAGCTGCTGGTCGAAAGGTTCAACGAAGAATTACCCAGCATGAAAGGCCCCTCCGGCCTCCCCTACGATGACTGGGAGCGCACCAGAGCCTACAGCGCTTTTTATCAGGAAAAGGCGAAGGGCTACATCAATCAGATGGTCGCCGAAGCCATAAACCGCGGCGAAAAGGTGGAGGTCTATGTGCCCGACAAGGCCACGGGACAGATTGAAAAGACCCCCATGAAGCTGACCCACTCCGGATACGAGCCTTCCGGTCCTCTGGCCAAGCCGGCCCAGATGAACCGCTGGCAGAAGTTCTGGAACAAATTTGGCTTCTACAAGAAGGAAAAAGCGGCCATTGTGAACTATGAAAAGGAAACAGCGGCCCGAAACCGGGTACAGTTCTGCAACAAGACTTCCCGGGCCAGCCTGACCACCAATTACGCGCTGACACGTACGTATCTTTCTGAGATGGAAAAATATCAGCCGGACATGGCGAAGGATCTGAGGCAGAACTTCCCTCTGGCGGAAGGCAATCCCGCCCACATGGGCGATGCGGGCGGCTTCAAAACCGCCCGAAGCTCCTTTATGTCCACGGCCATCTGCGTGCTGGCCACCAAACGGGATCCGGACACCGGAAAACTGCTGTACACCAATGAACAGCTCTTCGATATGCATGACCCGAAAATGCAGAAGGCCCGGGCGGATGCCATGAGAGAGGTTTACGATCATTACAAGCCCGCCGCCCTGCTGAAAAAGGAACAGGAAAAGCAGGCCGAGGCTGCCAAGAGAGGAGAAACCTACACCATCGATCCCAAAATCGAGAAGGCGGCTGCGGAATCTCTGGACTGGCTGGTGGATGTGCAGCACGACGCGTCCGGTGTGCTGCGGACCCGGATCGATGATCAGGCAAAGAAACTGGACTTCTCCAAGACCGATCTCACTGAACAGAAGGGCTACAAGGAGTTCGCTCTTCTCAGTGATACCGCCTTTGATCAGAGTCAGGACATGAGTGCCACCAAGGTGCGGATGGACGAGAAATACGGCAAAGGCACCTACTGGAAAGCCGCCGGCAAGCTGGGAGACGGCTCTCAGCTCTCCCGGGAAGTTTCCAAAGCTCTGCTGGCTCAGCGGAGCCTGGTCAATGGTGTTCCGGGAAGCAATGAAAGCATCATCTGCAGCAAATTCACCACAGTCTTTAAGACCCAGACCCTGCAGCAGCAGATCGGGAAAGCCCTGGCGGAGGATCCCTCCAAAAACTATTCCGATGTGATGAACGAGAACCTGCTTCTACAGTCCAACGAAGTATCCAAGCAGACCCAGTACGATGATGAGCAAGTCCGCGAGTACCGTCAGGGGGGTGAAAAGCTGCCTGTCCTGATGGAGCAGAACCTTAACCTGGCCCAGGAATACAAGGCCAATCCGGAGCAGTTCAGCCGGCAGATCCAAAGCGGCGTCTTTGAGAACCGCCTGAAGCTGCAGGAACTGAACGAATATGGTGCCGAAGTTCCCGGACGCTTTGAGATCCGAAATGCCCAGACGGCCCAGCGGGAGCTTGAACAGGCCCAGCAGGTAAAAACCTCCGGCGCACCTGTGCTGTAAACCATGGCGGCCCACCTGTGCTGTAAACCATGGCGGCCCACCTGTGCTGCAAACCATGGCGGCTCACCTGTGCTGTAAACAAGCAAAAGTCAGGGCTGAAAAGTTGAAAGGAGATTATTTCCCATGGCAGATATAAATGTTTCCCTGGGAGCCAGAGAACTGGAAGAAGTTCTGGGCGAACTTGAAAGAGAGTTTTCCATCCAGGGAGTACCCACCGCAAAGCGCATGCAGGCGGCCATGCTGGTGGAGGAGGTATTTACGGCCGTCCGCGAGGCCAAAGGCGAAGAGGGAAATCTCCGCATCACCTTCCCCCGCCGCTGGACCATCATGCTTCAATATGCAGACAAAGCCGGTTTACTCTCAGGCGGCGCGGCCTCAAGCGGCACACCCTCAGACAGCGCGGCGGCTCCCGACCTGACCATGGTCCAGCGGCTGATCCGCAACGAAATCATCAATGATGTCAACGCAGTCTTCCGTGACGGCCGCTGCATCATCACCGTGAAAAGAGATTAAAGAATAAAGAAAATACCTGACAGGCAAAACTGCGACATCGCAGCCTGCTTGTCAGGTACTATTTTTGTATGAACAGGTTTCGAAGAAACCTGGTAATCCTTTGCCTGGCTTAATTACCCCTTGCCACAAGATCTTCCTGTCCTGTCAAGGCTGCCCACGAAAAGCAAGGCTTTTCGTGGGCACCGCTCCGCGGCTGCGGCCTTGACAGGCAGAAGACTTGTGGCTTTTTATGGTTAAGCCAGGCAAAGGATAGGTCTGGCCGCACGGCCACACACTGTCACATATCCCGGGTTTTCCTGCAATCTGTGACATTTGATATGCACCCCTTAATGGTAACACTTCTCCTCCTAGGTGACTCCTTGGTGAGTTTCACATTTTTCCTATAAAACATTATTTTTGTTACAGTAGATTTTCACATACCCTGGATCTTTCCAATGTTTTGCAACAGTAATTATCACAAGCTTGGGATATATGCCCCTTCTTGTGATAAAATATTTTCACACATTTCAATCTTGCCTGTGATTTTGTGACAATCGGCTTTGACGAGTTTCACAGAATGCCCTTGAACTCTATCTTTTGTGAAACTTCATTTTCACAGATCTGGCACCATCACTGCATTCTGTGAAAATCTCTTTTTCTGAGTTTCACAGATCTGGCCTCATCACTGCCATCTGTGACAATCGGTTTTTGACCAGTTTCACAGATTTGGCCTTGCCTCAGGGTTTTGTGACAATTTTCCAGTTGCTTGTCACTGGGGACTTTTGAGCACTCTGTTTGTGACAAAATACTGTCACAGGAGAAGGACGTCCCTATGATTTGTTACAAAAAGAGGGCTAAATCACTAAGGTTTGCCCTTTTTTAAACTTATTTTTGTCACTGCGAGATGCGTTTAGCGTGTTTTGTGACAGAGTTTTGAAGAATTGTCACTGTGGGTCCAGGAACGCCTCATTTGTGACAATCTGAGGCCATACGGTTCTTTTGATTTTCGATGGTCTTCGGATTTCCGGTGCTTCCGGTTTCCTATTCTTTCTATTCTTCTTCCTCTTCGTCCGGCGCTTCCAGCTCTTCCCGCATGTATTCCAGGGAGTCTTCCAGGTCGGTGACTTCGTTGTCGATATCGTCCACCAGATCGGAGAAATCGTAGTAAATCTGGTCTTCGCGGTCCGCTGCCTCGCATTCGAAGTCGTTGATCATGTCTTCATAGTCGTATTTCAGATCTACGATTTCCGCTTCGATGTCGTCCAGATGCTCCAGGAATGCGATATAGCGATCGTATTCCTTCTCCTCTTCCCGCTCCTTTGCTTCCCAGTCCAGCTCTTCCTGCTGGATCTCGGCTTCGTACTCCAGATCCGATCGCATGGCTTCGATATCATCTTCCAGCTGCAGGACTTCGCTTTCGATGGCGCTGAGGAGGGCGGTCATCTCCTTAAGCTCCGCCAGAAGCTGCTCCCTGGCGGCTGCGGCCCTGGCCTGGGCGGCGGTGTCGGATTTTCTGAAAAGACCGAAGAGGCTGAAGAGGCCGCCCTTGGATTTTTTCTCCTGGGGCCGGGTCTCTCCCACCGCGGGATTGAACTCGCCCCGGTGGATGATTTCCCAGAAGGTTTCCTCGCTGGAGCCGACTTCCTTTCCCTTTTCATCGAAGTGCACGACGCCCATGAAGCTGTCCCGAGAGTAACCGATCTTCTTTCCGCGGCCGTCGTAGTGGGTGTATCCTCCGAAGGCGTCTTCCCGGCTGGACCCGATTTTCCGGCCCCGGGTGTCGTAGGTTTCGAAACCCGTGCCCCAGGGATCCGGCCTGGTGACGCTCACTTTCTTTCCGTTTTCATCGAAGTTCTCGAAGCCCCATCCCCAGGGATCGGGGCGGCTGTATCCGTTGCGTTTTTTAGCCATGGGCCTTCACCTTTACAGGGCTGCCAGCTTTTTGCGGGCTTTCTGCAGGGCCTTTTCCTGTTCCGCGATGCGCTTCAGCCAGTCCTGGTAGTCCTCGTGCTTTGCCACTTCTTCCTTTCGGGCCTTCAGGTCCTCCAGGCGGTTTTCCAAATCAGTGAGACGCTCTTCCAGTTCCTGCCGGTATTCTTCTTTCATCAGAAATTCCCTCCTTTTTTAGCAGACGGCGCAGACCGGCATGGTCCCTGTCTGTGAATCGGTCCAGTACTTTCAGCAGATCTTCCGAAAGTCGGTTTCTGCATTCTTTTTTGAGTTCTTCGGGAACACCGAACATGGCTTCCGCCATGCTGCCGGCGATGCAGGTTAGGGTATCGCAGTCTCCGCCCAGGGACACCGCAGTCCGGATGACGTCTTCGAAGTCTTTTCCTTCCAGGAAAGCGGTGATGGCCTCCGGCACGGTTTCCTGGCAGCTTTCCACATGGCGGTACGTCGGCCTGATTTCATCGCACGTTCGGTTTAGATTGTATCCGAATTCCCCGATGGTAAAGTCCTTGATTTCCTGTTTGCTTTTTCCTGTTCTCGCCAGAAAGATGGCGCAGGCGGTGGCCTCGGCTCCTTTGATGCCTTCCGGATGATTGTGGGTGACTTCGGCGGTCCACCGGGCCTTTTCCTGGGTTTCCTCCAGGGTGTCGTACAGCCAGCCTGCCGCGGCTACTCTCATGGCCGAGCCGTTTCCGAAGCTGCCGTAGGGCTGGGGATCCTCTGCCCAAAGCCAGTGGCGGAACCGGCCGCCATATCCGGCGTGGGGGTATTTTCTGCCCCATTTGCGCATGGAATCGACGAGAGCCTGTTTTGTCTCCTCTTCGGACCGCCCCCTGGAATCCATGAGGGCTTCGGCTACGGCGATGGTCATTACTGTGTCATCAGTAAAGTGGCTTTCCCTGCTGAACATGGGAAAGTCTTTGGTTTTCTTGCCCCGGTCGAACTCGAAGGGGGCTCCGATTATATCTCCAAGTATTGCTCCAAACATTTTTTATTCCTCCTGCCTGTTTCGATGATAAGAGTATATCATACTCTCAGGCTCTGAAGGTCGCCGTATTCGCCGTATTCGCAGCCGATGTGGGTGGCTTCGATCTCGTCGATGAGGGTCAGCTCGCCATGCTGCTTTTCGTAAAGCCGGATGGTGCCATAGCCATTGCCTCCGTTCCACAGGCGGTTATGCTTTTTCGTCCCGTCGGGAGCCTCGTAGTTGATAAAGAGCATGTCATCCTTGCGGCAGTACACCTCGGTGTCCATCACCGCGTCTTTGTTTTCCTGGCGCACATGCCAGTGGACCAGCTCCTCCTGTTCTTCAAAGGAGAACTCGGTTTTGACATTGAGCCACACGTGGGAGAAGTTGAAGTCGTACTCTTTGCCTTCGTAGTAGAAGACGCCCAGCAGGCGGCGGTCCAGGGGAACGAAGTAGATCTTCGGCCGGCCCCCGCCGATATCAAACACACTGTTTTCCAGGATCTTTCCGGTGATTGTGCTCTTCAGACAGTTGGAGGAAAGCCAGACCCAGGGCGAGGTGAAGTCCCGGCCCCAGTTCTTGTCCGCATAGCCGTAGCTTTTCTCCGGGGTTACTTTGTACCGTCTGCCGTTGCAGGTGATGGTTCCCTGGAAGGCGGTTTTCATGCCCTCCGCATGCCAGTACATGGCAAAGGCTTCCGCTTCCCGCAGGGGTTTGCTGGCTCCATAGCCCACGTTGAAGGCGATCTGCTTGTCCAGGGTGAGATTCCAGGAGAGCTCGCCGGATTCGCACATCCATTCGGGGTGCGCTGCTGCCTCTTCCGGGCTTATGGAAATGCTGCCTTTCAGGGCAGTTTCGGAGGCATAGCAGTCTTCGGCTTCGATCTCGTAGGGGGCTTCGCCATGGATTCGGGTGTTTTTCAGGGAGAAGAACCGGTGAAGCTGGAAGTGCTCCTTTCCCCAGGTGCCCGCCTTGACCATCAGGTAAGAGGGATGTTTGCCGTCCGCCTGATTTTGGGGCAGCTGCCCCAGCACGGGCTCATCCTCGGCCAGGGCCGGATTGCAGATGAAGAATTCGATGAAAAAGGGCTTGTCTTCGCCCGTTTCTTCGTCCTGGGCTGTGAAGGAATGCCACCACCAGTCGTAGCCCTGATGGGCCAGCAGTCCGTGCAGCATAAATTCGTTTCTTGTGATGTCGTGATGATTGAACATGTCTTGCTCCTGTAAGCGTCCGGCATCGGGGCCGGGCCGTCTTTTTGATGAGGGATCACATGACCATGTAGGTATGGGATACCTTCCATTTTTTCAGCTTGATGCCGACCCACAGGCCATAGATGCCCAGGGTAATGATGGTCAGCAGCAGCCATTTGATCCACTGGCCGAAGAGGCCCACGGCGGAGCCATCGAATACCAGCCGGCGGCCATTGATGATGGTGTGCTTGATTTCCCAGTTGTAGACCATGGTGTAGGCCCAGGGCAGGCAGATGCCCAGAGTCAGGGCGGTGACCAGAGTTCCCAGGATATGATAGCCGATGAGCTGCAGCAGGCCGCCGTCGAACCAGGATTCCTGGCCAATCTTGTCGTAGCTGTAGGGACCGGGTTCCACATGGGTATGGGCGATGCGCCATTTTTTGAGCTTGATGCCGACCCACAGGCCATAGATGCCCAGGGTGATGATGGTCAGCAGCAGCCACTTGATCCACTGACCGAAGAGGCCGGCGGCGGTGCCGTCGAACACCAGGCGCTGTCTGCCGATGACGGTATGCTTGGCTTCCCAGCGGTAGAGCATGGTGTAGGCCCAGGGCAGGCAGATACCCAGGGTCAGGGCGGTGACGAGGGCGCCCAGAATCCGATAGCCGATGAGCTGCAGCAGGCCGCCGTCAAAATAGGAATCTTTCATGTTCCGATCTCCTTTCGAAATGTCGTATATGGTTAATTGAATATATTATAGCACGGATTTGAGTTTGTGGCGATATTTCCGTGGCATATTCAGCATTTCTGATTCTTCGGGATTTGAGGTTTTGGGCACATCTGCCGCAGCACTGGTATGCTGTTCTTCGGGATTTGGACTTTTTGGCACAACTACCGCAGGAAATCGCCCTTTTGGACTAGAATTCTTCGGGATTGCGGGAAAAAGGCACCACTGCCGTTCTGATGCGGTAGTGGTGCCAAAAACTTGGATTTGCGAAGAAATC
>CACZRP010000085.1 GCA_902783575.1 uncultured Eubacteriales bacterium | reverse complement strand
GGTCGTCCCATTGATTTGTGACAAAAATAGGGCAAAATCCTAAGAAATGCCCTTTTTTGACTTTATTTTTGTCACACATCGGCTGCTTTCTATTCTCCTGTGACAGCGTTTTGAAGAATTGTCACAGGACACCGGCAGGACACGGGATTTGTGACAATCGGCCAGATTCAGCAGTTGCCGGTATAGACAAAATTCAGATTCTCCCGGGCTACCTCAGCCAGACGGTATACCGTCCGCACGGGGGTGGGGCCCCGGTCCATCATGCGGAAACGGGGGAAGAACCTGGAAACATGCAGGGGGATATCCTGGCCGATCTGCCGGCCGTCGGCATCGGTGAGGCTGCGCACCCAGGCGGAGAGCTCCCGGATTTCCTGTTCGGAATCGTTCTCGCCGGGCACGATCAGCGTGGTCAGCTCCACATGGCAGCCCTTGACTGCAGCCTGGATGAAATCCATGACCTGGGTGCGGCTGCCCTTAAGGATGTCCCGGTAGTAATGGTCGGTGAAGCCCTTGAGATCGATATTCATGGCGTCCACCAGGGGCAGCAGCTCCTTCAGCACCGGCAGCTCGGCGGTGCCATTGGTCACCAGCACGGTCTTCAGGCCCCGGTCCCGCAGCAGCCGGGCAGTGTCCCGGACATATTCATAGCCGATGAGAGGCTCGTTATAAGTGAAGGCAACGCCGATGTTGCCTTCTTTTTTAAAGCCTTCCGCATAGCTCATCAGCTGGACGGGGCTGATCTTTTCGGCTTTCTGTGCATAGCGGCGGGCCTGATCGGACCAGGAGATTTCGTAGTTCTGGCAGAAGGGACAGTGAAGATTGCAGCCGAAGCTGCCGACGGAAAGAATCTGGCTTCCGGGATAGAAGTGGTACAGAGGTTTTTTCTCGATGGGATCCAGGGCCAGGCTGGTGATTTTTCCATAATTATAGGGAATCACCTGACCCTCCCGACACTGCCTGGCGCCGCAGAAGCCCAGCTTTCCTTCTTCGATGCGGCAATGACGGAAACAGACATCGCATATGGCCATGGCACGCCTCACAGATGTCGGATGACTTCAAAGCGCTGGAGGGTATAGGGGTCTGTCTCCCGGATTCCGCCCTTCTGCCGGGCGATATCGATCTGGTCCTCCACTGTGTCGACGCCTTCCAGGTCTGGCAGGAGCAGGCCCCGCTTGCGGCCATAGTTCACAATGATGCCGTAACGCTTCACGTCCAGCTGATCCGGGGAGGATATATCTTCGATGTCTCCCAGCACATCCACGGAAAGATCCAGATAGGGCAGTTCTTCCTCCCGGATCCGATGGAATCGGGGATCCCGGGAGCAGGCGCTGATGGCATTCTGGATAATTTCCTCCGCCACGCATTTTTCCGTAGGCAATATGGTGCCGATGCATCCCCGGAGAGAACCGTGCTCGTGGATGGAAACAAAGGCTCCGGCCCGGCGGCTGAGCATTTCCTGGGGCAGGCTGGCGGGCAGTGGAAGCCGGCGGCCGGTGCGGACATAGGTCTCGATGGCATTTCTGGCCAGCCGCACATAATCATCGGAGCGGGCGGTTTTGCTGAGAAGGGCAAGCCGCTCCTTTTCCTGCCTGAGCGCCAGAAAACGGCGGGAGGGATCCTTTTCTCCTGGGTAGAAGGTGCAGATTCCGTAGCCCACTCCGGTAATATCCTCGTGGGAAAGGGCCCTGGCGGTGACCTGTTGGCCGTCGAAGGCGCCGGCCATAATCACAAAGGAGCGGTGGCCGCACTCCGCGGCCCGATCGCAGAAGGATTCGTCAAAATCAAAGAGCTCGTCGAAAGCGGCCCGGCCACAGACATCCATAATCCGCGCATCATACTGGGGACCCTCCGGGGCGAAGCCGTAGGGACCGGTTTTCTGCAGCTTGTGGGAAAGATCGCCGCTGGCGATGAGCACGACCCGGCGGCCCAGCGATTCCACGGCATCCCGGATCATCATGCCGAGGCGGTAATGGTCGCTGAGGGGAAGCCCCGAAAGGCCAATCCTTACGATTTTTCCTTCCTTATATTCCTGGCGCAGGAACCACAGGGGCACCATGGTGCCGTGATCCAGGGACTTGTCCCTTTCGCCCAGGGTGCCGGCGGGGAAATCTTCCTGCTGGGCCCGCTGGCAGATGGCTTCCACCAGCTCGGTGTCATAGGCTTCGCTGAATCTTACCTCCGGCGCCCGGAAGGAAGCGAAGGAGCCTTTGGCGCCGGCGCCGGGAGATATATGGAAATAGTCACTGTACATGATGGAGTGGGGGCTGGTGATAATGATGGTTTCCGGCTTCAGGGCGGCCGCTTCCCGGGCGGCCTGACGATATGCGGCGGCGGTGGTCTCGATCTGGGCTTCGCTGCCTTTTCCTATGGCGGGAACGATCATGGGCGGATGGGGTACCATAAAAGCGGCTAATATCGGCATGGCTTCCTCCTTTTCTCAGCGGCTCGTCCCGCTGATATCTGATGGCTTTATTATACACATTTTTTACGGGGAAAAACAATCCTGGCCTGAAAAGTACCCATAAAGGTTATTGACCTTCCGAAGGGTTCTTGGTATGATAAGTGCAGATGTTTTACCCAAGGAGGTATCATTACAACATGAAAAAAATATTTGTATGCTTTTTGGCGCTGATGCTGGTACTGACCGGCTGCACCAGCGCCCCTGCGCCGGAGAAACCGGCCGAGACTGAATCGAAGTTCCAGCAGGAGGCTGCCGCGCAGGAGTCTTCCAAGGCCGAGGCTTCTCAGCCCGCGGAAACTGCGGAAAGCTCTGCTTCGGCGGAGAGCTCCCAGCCCGCACAGACTGAAGCAGCCTGGGACGGCATGTATCAGCTGATCACCATGATCTACACCAATTCTGACGGCGTTCAGACCACTGAGGATATGACTGCCGCCGGAGGACAGCTGCTTTATGCCACCATCAGCGGCACCAGCGCTTCTTACTGGACGGACGGTAAAATCACGGATACTACCTTTGATCCTGCCACCGGCAAGACCGAGGTGAGCGGCGAGCCCGGTACCCTGACTCTGGATGGCGATACCCTGACCCTCGTCGATGAGACTGATGGTTTCACCTACATTTTCCGCCGCCTGAATGCGGAGGAAGCTGCAGCTGCCAAGACCGTCATGGAGTCTCAGCCCGCTGCTCCCACCACCAACGAGTACGGAACCCTCTGCACCGACAGCGATGTGGAAATTATCGAGCAGCATGTTCTTGATGATGGCTATGGATATTATAATTATATCACTGCCTTCAAGAACAACATGCCGACGGACAAGAGCTTCAATATCCGCATCTACTGCTATGACGCCAACAACAATGAGATTGCCAATACCACCGGATACCTCTCAGTGGTGGGCTCCGGGGATGAGGCGGTGATTACCGCGCTGGCTTCCTGCGATCAGGCTCCGGATCACGCGGAATACGAGCTCTATTATGAGGATCCCTGGTATCAGGCCTGCGCCAAGGATGTGGAAGTTAAAGCTTCCTATTATGAGGACCAGCTGACCATCGAAGCCATCAATCACGGCACGGTGGATGCCATGGGTGTGGAAGTAACCGCCCTTTTCTACGATGCTGAAGGCAATTTCGTGGATACGGATTATGTTTATCTTTCTAATCTGGCTCCCGGAGAGTATTCCGCCAGCAACATCTATACCTGGGACGGCGTTTATGATTCCGTTACCACTTATATCACTGCTTATACCGATGGAACGGCTTCCACACCTGTCGATCCTGCCACTGTCATTGAGAAGGTGGCGGAGTACGAGTCTGTTTCCATGAACTATTATACCCGGGTTGCCATTCTTAAAAATATTTCCGCAGAACCGGTACAGGTTTACGCCCAGTATATTATCCGTGATGCCAACGGCCTGGCTGTGGATGTGGCCTCTGACAACTTCGAGGTAATCGGCGCCGGCGAGACTGTTGCCTTCTACAGCAACCGGAGTACTCCTGAAGGTCTGCCCATTGCTTCCAAGGAACTGCTGCTGGAAGTGATGCCTGTGGACTACTATCTGCCCTGCGTCAGCGATCTTTCCCATACGGAAACCGATGACGGCTCCAAGGTGGAAGTCAGCGTGACCAACAATGGCACGGGCACGCCGGAATTTGTCACCGCCACCGTGGTATTCTTTGACGCGGAGGGCAACATGCTGCACGCCAACTACTCCTATGCGGGTGACAGCGACAGTGAGATTAAACCCGGCGCCACTGAAACCGCTACCATTTACGGACCCTCCGGCGGATGGGATCATTACGAGGTTTATCTGGAAGGACGTATCGACAAGGATTGATGATTTCCCGGAGATAGAATCCTAAGGATCAATCATATGCAAAACCGGACCGCTCGGGCCAAAAGCCTGGGCGGTTCTTTGTGTTTGGCGGCCGCTGAGCCGGCTTATTCAGGGTCCTGAGGCCGCTTTTTTGATGATTTTGCACTCTTTTATTTGTTTTTTGCACACATTATTGTGACCATTAACTATTAGAATTGTGATAGAATAATTTCGGCCTGAAAAATTGAGCGTGTGATGTTTCGCTCAGCAACCGATCAGGGTTTCCGGGTGATTGACCGGAACAGAAATCGGCTGCCAGTATTATCATTTTAGGAGGATTGTTATCATGGCTACAAAAAAGAACGTGAAAGAAGAAATCAAAGAGACCATAGAGAAAGTAGAAAAGACCACCGCGGAGACTGCCAAGAAGGCTACCGAGGCTGCTGCTGACACCGCCAAGAAGGTGGAGAAAGCTGCTGTTGACACCACCAAGAAGGTGGAGAAGGCTGCTGTCGATACTACCAAGAAGGCTACCAAGGCTGTGGCTGAGACTGCTGCCAAGACTGCTGAGACCGTTAAGAAGGCTCCCGCTGTCAAGAAGACTGCCGCAAAGAAGCCCGCTGCCAAGGCTGCCGAGACTGAAGTTTTCGTTCAGTATCAGGGCAAGGAAGTTGCTCTTACCGAGCTGGTGAACCGTGTGAAGGCTGCCTGCGAAGTGAAGGGTGACCTGAAGCTGTACGTTAAGCCTGAAGACGGTGCCTGCTACTATGTAGCCGGCGACGTTACCGGTAAGGTCGAGTTCTGATTCGCCACGTCCCGCTGATTGGCGAGACGACCGGCCGTCTGCTGCCGGATGGTTCGTCCGGCTGATGGACGGATTTGCCCGTCCCTTTGATGGGTGCAGGCTTTTGTGGTAAAAAAATTGTTTCTCCGATGGAGCCCTGTGTCAAAAAAACTGTTGACACGGGGCTTCTTACCGTTTATAATATCCTTTGCATTCAAAACAAGCAGACGATCCGTTCTCACCTCGCGGCTTGCCGGCATCAATGCTCCGGCCTGACTTAGCGAGTGTCCATAACATGCAAAATCCTTTCTCTGTTTTTACAGGGTATTGGTGTGTGGCGGATCCGAAAGGATTCGTTTTTTGTTTTCAATGTAAAAAATCCCAGGAGGTGTCAGACCATTAGCGAAGTATTGATCAACGAAGAGATTCGTGAAAGAGAAGTCAGACTCATTGACGAGAATGGCACGCAGGTAGGTATTGTTCCTACTCAGAATGCCATGAACATGGCCATCGAAAAGAATCTGGATCTGGTAATGATTGCTCCCGGCTCCAAGCCGCCGGTATGCAAACTGATGGATTTCTCCAAGTACCAGTTTGATCAGAAAAAGAAAGAAAAAGAAGCCCGTAAGAAACAGAAGACCATGGAAGTCAAAGAAGTCAGGCTGTCGCCCAACATCGGCGATCACGATTTCGAGGTCAAGCGCAAGAATGCGCAGAAGTTCCTGGAAGAGGGCAATAAGGTGAAGGTTTCCGTTCGTTTCCGCGGACGTGAGATGACCCATACCGACCTCGGCCGGGACGTGCTGATGAAGTTTGCTGAAGGTATTTCCGACTACGGAACCGTCGACAAGGCGGCGAAGATGGAAGGCCGAAGCATGGTTCTGTTCTTAGCCCCCAAGCGTGGATAATCACAGGCGGGAGACCCTGGTGCAAGGGCACGGGCGCTCCCCGATAATGAAAGGAGATTTTTGAAATGCCGAAATTCAAAACAAAAAGAGCTGCTGCCAAGCGCTTTAAAACCACTGGTACCGGAAAGCTGAAACGCTTCAAAGCCTACAAGTCTCATATCCTGACCAAGAAGACTACGAAGAGAAAGAGAAATCTTCGCAGAGCTACCATGATGGATCAGACCAACGAGAAAGTAATGAAGAAGATCCTGCCTTACGCTTAAGGATCTCACAACAG
Source organism: uncultured Eubacteriales bacterium (assembly GCA_902783575.1). Lineage (GTDB taxonomy): Bacteria > Bacillota > Clostridia > Lachnospirales > Bianqueaceae > RUG760. The sequence continues at coordinate 11,149 of CACZRP010000085.1, read as the reverse complement.
TTTAAGGAGGATTTTAAAAATGGCAAGAGTTAAAGGTGCGTTAAACGCTCGTAAAAAGCATAAAAGAACATTGTCCCTGGCAAAGGGTTTCTATGGTGCCCGTTCCAAACAGTACAGAAGCGCTAAGGCTGCTGTTATGCACGCCATGGCTGACTCCTATGTCGGCCGCCGCCAGAGAAAGAGAGATTTCCGTCGTCTGTGGATTGCCCGTATCAACGCCGCATGCCATCTGAATGACATCTCTTACAGCCGTTTCATCAACGGTCTGAAGAAATCCGGCAGCACCCTGAACCGCAAGGTTCTCGCTGACATCGCTGTCAACGATCCCGCCGGCTTCACCGCTCTGGTTGAGACCGCTAAGGCAAACCTGTAATCTGCTTCTTCAAGGCGCGGCCCTACGGCTGCGCCTTTTGACTATCCTGCGGAGAAATCCCGCGCATTTCATGGGTATGACTATGCAAACTCAAAAGAAAACCAAAATCTATGTGGTGGGCCATAAAAATCCGGATACGGATTCGATCTGCTCTGCCATCGCCTATGCAAATCTGAAAAACGCCTTGGCTACCCGCGCGGAGCAGCTGATGGAGTGTTCCATGGGCGAGGCTGTGGACCCGTCTGTTCTTCAGGAGGCGGAGAAGTATTTTGTCGCCGCCCGGGCCGGTCAGCTCAACGCGGAGACCACCTTCGTGCTTTCCCAGTTTCATCAGAGAATTCCCCATTATCTGAATAACATCGGCACCCGGGTTTCCGACATGGAAATCCACCGGGTCCCCGGTATTCATCGGGATATGTCCCTGAAAAAAGCCTGGGAAATGATGGCTTCTCTCAACGTGGTCACCCTGCCGGTGATTCGGGAGGATCAGACCCTCGAGGGCATGATTACCATCAACGATATCGCCCTTTCCTATATGCAGGGTCAGGACAGCCAGCTGCTTTCGAAGGTCCACACTTCCTACAGGAATATTCTGGAGACTCTGGACGCGGAAATGCTGGTGGGCGACCCCGAGGCCCTTTACGAGAAGGGCGAGGTGGAGATTGCCACGGCGGCCCCGGAGGTCATGGAGGAGTATATCCAGCCGGGAGATATGGTCATCACCGGCAACCGCTACGAATCCCAGCTGTCCGCCATCGAGTCCGGCGCCGGCTGTATTGTGGTCTGCCTGGGCGCGGCGGTGAGCAAATCCATCCGCCGGCTTGCGGAGCAGCACGGATGCACGGTGCTGGTGACGCCCTATGATACCTATCGGGTCGCCCGTCAGGTGAGCCAGGCCATGCCGGTCTCCGCCTTTATGAAGACCGAGGGCCTGAAGGTGTTCCACGAGAAGGACTACACCGACGACATCAAGGACGTCATGATGAGCTCCCGGACCCGCGACTTTGCGGTGCTGGACAAGGATGATCATTACGTCGGACTGATCAGCCGCCGGAACTTCCTGGGCATCAAGAAGAGGCAGATTATTCTGGTGGATCACAATGAGCGCTCTCAGGCGGTGGACAACATCGAAACCGCTGTGATTCTGGAGATCATCGATCATCATCGCATCGGCTCTCTGGAGACCATGGAGCCCGTGTATTTCCGCAACGAGCCCATTGGCTGCACGGCGTCGATTGTTTATAAGATTTACCGTGAGAGAAATGTGGAAATCAGCCCGGATATCGCCGGTCTGCTGCTTTCCGCGATTCTGTCAGATACCCTGATTTTCCGATCGCCCACCTGCACGGAGTTTGACCGCCACGCCGCGGAGGACCTGGCGAAGATCGCCGGTCTGGATCCGGAGCAGTATGGCGCCCAGATGTTTGAGGCGGGCTCTGATCTGAAGGCGAAGACGCCGGAGGAGATTTTCTACCAGGATTACAAACGCTTTGAGTTCGGTGAGACGTTCTTCTCGGTTTCTCAGATCAGCAGCATGAGCTCGGCGGAGCTTGGCCGCATCCAGAAGAAAGTGATGCCTTTCCTGGAGCGCCATATGAAGGAGCAGCCCAAGGAGAAATTCTATGTGGTGCTGACGGATATTCTCCGTTCTTCTTCGAGACTTCTCTGCGTGGGCCCCGGAGCGGGTGCCCTGGCCAGGGAGGCTTTCAAGAACTATGCTTCTTCGGAGCAGACTATTCCCTGGCCGGCGAAGGCCGGCAAGACTTCTCAGGACGAACCGCTGCCGGAGCTCATCGCATTGGAGCTGCCCGGCATGGTATCCCGAAAGAAGCAGCTCATTCCGCACTTTATTGAAGCGCTGAATGGGTGATCTTGCGGGCTGGTGCAAGATTTCAGGAATTGTTTCGCATGTTTGGGGTCCTTGGTGTTCATGCGGCACATTATCGCGTCTAAGCGGTCAGCTGCCTGTGGACAAATCTGGTAACTTTGCCTGAAATGCGGCGATCTCCTGTCAAGATTGACGATAATAATTATATAGGGGTTTTTTTCTGGACTGAGCCTCCTGTGGGGGCTCAGTTTTTTTAACTGATTTCTGCCTGCTGCAGAGTGTTTTCTGCGGATGGGGGACTGTTTTCTGCAGGCGGCAGATGAACCCTGAAAGAAGATTATCCATGAGGACAGGAGGTAACGCAAAATGATGATCAAGCGCATTATTCAGGAAGAAAAAGAACAGCTGGAAAAGGATATCGTACGGCTGGAGGAGAGGCTGAAACGTGCCCCAGAGGGAAACCTGATGGTGTTTCGCTCAGGGGAAAAGCTGAAGCTATACCGACGCAAGAGTGAAGACGGCATCGAAAAAAGAGTGTTCCTGAAAAAAGCAGATAGAAAACTGGCTGAGAAATTAGCCTGGAAGGCTTACTGCATACGTCGTCTTGCTGATGAGAAGGAGGAACTTGAGGCGATCGAAGCATTTCAGAAAGTGTTTCTGCGATCCCCGTTTCGTGGCAAGTATCTCTTTTCTGACCGCATGGATTCGCTCTTGAAGAATCGTGATTTCATGGATCTGCTAGGTAAAGAGGACCTGATGGCCTGGGCGCGAGAGCCTTATGAAAAACTGAATGAGTTTTCCAATAACCTGGTCCACACAGGCTCTGATGGTGAAAATACCAGGTCCAAGTCCGAAGAAATCATCAAGGAAGTGCTTATCAAGTACAACATTCCTTATCATTATGACGCGAAGCTGGATCTGGCAGGCAACATTGTCTATGCCGACTTTATCATCCGGCATCCGGTAACGGGAGAAGTTTATATTTGGGAGCATCTTGGACGGATGGATGAGGAGAGGTATCGGCGGGATGCGCAGGATAAGCTGAACAAGTACCTCAGAGCAGGGTACACTCCAATGCTCGATCTGATAATAACCAGTGAGACGACTAAACATCCGATGAGCTTCTATGAGGCAGAGGCTATAGTCAGGCATTTCTTCCTGTCTTGATTTGGGTTATTTTTCGGTGTCCACCCTTTGGGTTTTTCCATTTTTTGGTGTATTTTTTGGTGTCTACACATTGAGATGTAGTACCCTCCCCTGCGGGTACTCTTCGGGGAGGAGAAATGTTGAAAAGGGGCATGACTGCCTCCCCTGCGGGGAGGAGAAGTGTCGAAAAAAGGGCATGACTGCCTCCCCTGCGGGGAGGAGAAGTGTCGAAAAAGGGCCTGACTGCCTCCCCTGCGGGGAGGAGAAGTGTCGAAAAATGATATGATCTCCTCCCCATAGGGGAGGCACTTGACAGGAATTTGACTAGATCTCCTCCCCCGTGGGGAGTCACTCACCAGGAATTTAACTAGATCTCCTCCCCGGCGGGGAGGCACTCGACAGATATTTGAACTGTTCTCCTCCCTAAGGGGAGGAGAAATGCTAAAAAACATCCTGACTGACTCCCCGAGCAGGCTTCGATTCGAAGCGCGACGCCACGAAACCTGCCTCGAGCAGGTTCAATCCAAAGCTCGCCCTAGGAAACCAGGCACTCAGAAAATGAAAAAGCCTCCCGCGATGGGAGGCTTGTGTTTCAATATAGCCATAGCATGGCAAATGAAGTCTTACAACCCCAGACTCCGCGCGCTTACAAGCTTGAGATGCCGTAGGTGTTGACCAGAGCGTCCAGCTTCTGGCCGGCTTTGCACATGGGGCACTCGTGAGAAGGAGTGGAGCGGTAGTCGTCGATGACGTTGGAGGGGAAGATGGAGACCACAGGGAAGCCTGCGCAGTTATCCAGCATGGTGAAGATGGAGCAGACGCCCACGGGAGTGCCGCGGTAGTAGCGGATGGCTTCGACGGCAGCCTGTACGGTGTAGCCGGTGGTGACGGAGGCAGCCAGGATCAGGACATGCTTGCCGACGATCATGGGAGCGGTATTGTCACGGAAAATCAGCTGGGAACCGGTGGTGTGCTCGGGAGTGACTACATAGATGGTCTTGTGCTGGTTCATGTTGTGAAGACCGTTCTTAGTTAGCTCGGAGGCCATGCAGGCGCCGATGACTTCGGTGCCGTCCAGGCACAGGATGGTATCAACGATGGTAGAAGTTTTGAATTTGCTGCCAAGCTCGATGGCAGCTTCTCTGGCTTCGGAGAGACGGTGCTTGGTCATCGTCAGGTCGATATAGTAGTTGATATGGCTGTGGCTGGTGGCGAAATGGCCATGGGCAACACGCAGCGGAAGGGTCGTTTCTCTGGTAGGATATGTGAACAACTGAAATGCCATGATGTACTCTCCTTATCTTCTGTGATGGGAATGTCTTGCTTAGAATATTATTACTATAGCAGAAAGGCTTTTTTTAGTCAACTTTATTATTTCGACGAAGTTTTTCGGAAGCCGCTTTCTTTATTTCGATGAAGATTCCGCGGAGGCAGCCTTTTCCCGGCGGGCCTTCAGCTCTGCGGCGATTCTGGGGTAGATTTTGTCCAGCCGGTAAAAGAGCATAATCAGGAAGGTGAGGACATAGAAGACAGCGGGAATATAGCTGTAGGAGGCGATCAGGGCGCTTTCCGCACCGGCGGTCTGCACCGCCGCCTCTGGATTGAAGCCGCCCGCATTCAGCAGGACGCCCAGAAGAGCAGTGGCAAAGCCGATGCCGAACTTGATCAGGCACTGGGACATGGCGTTGCCAAAGCCGGCGGAGTTGATATTCCACTTCCATTCACTCCAGTCAATGGCATCGGCAATCATGGAGGTGAGCATGGGCCCGGTGGTGCCGTAGCCGATGCCTTTGAGAATGTTCAGGATTACGATACCTGTCAGAGAGCGGGGGAAGAGGATGGACAGACCATAGCTCAGGGCAGATAAAAGGGCGCCGAAAAGGTAAATTTTCTTGGTGGGGAAACGGTTCAGCAGCCAGGGGGCGATGAAGATCAGCGCCAGCACCTGAGAAGCGGTGACCGCATTGGTGATGATGGCCACCGAGTCCACATTGCCCAGAATGTACTGAGCATAATAAGCGGAAACGCTGCCGGTGATGGCCGTGGGAAAGAAGGCCAGAAAGTTAACCGCCAGAAGCAGCACCAGATAGGGATTCAGGAATACCGTTTTGATGGAAGCTTTCAGGGGCACTTTCTGAGTGGACTGGGTGCTGATACGTTCCCGGGTGGTCCAGAAGGTGACCTGGGTCAGGGCAAAGGCCAGGGCGCCGATGACAATCATGGCCCGGGACCAGCCGGCGGGCGCTTCTGTAGAGCCGCCCAGAGCCCGGACCAGGTAAAGCATGATGCCGTTGATGAGCACCTGAGCGGAAAAAGCAAAGATCAGCCGGATGATGGACAGACGGCTGCGCTCCTTGGAATCGTCAGTGAGGAAATAGTGCATGCTGCAGTAGGGGACATTCAGCGCGGTATAGAATACCGTGGTCACCAGGTTGTAGCAGACGAAAATCCAGATCAGCTTGGCGTGCAGCGAGAAGCCTGCGGGCACGGAAAACAGCAGAATCGCGGAAATGCTCAGGGGCGCGCCCATGGTCAGCAGGTAAGGACGGACCTTGCCGAACCGGGATTTGGTCCGGTCGATGATAAAGCCCATCACGATATCGCTCAGTCCATCCAGGATCTTGGAGATGGATATGATCCGCACCGCGGAGGCGGTATCCACGCCGGCAATGTTAGTGCAGTAATATAAGAGATAGACAGATATGCTCTGCCAGATGAGGCAGCAGGCGAAGTCGCCCAGGGCGTAGCCTGTTTTTTCTCGGGTTTTAAGTGCAGTCATCATGTACCTCCTGACAGGACAAAAGTGCTTTCGTGATTGATCTTCCAATCAGGGCCGAAGTGCTCTCGTCATTTTGATTCCGATTATTGCCGAAGAGAAGTCTTTTGCCTTCCGCCCGGGGAAAGATGATAGCACCCTTTGTGCTTTCCTGTCAAGCAAATATGCGCTTTTGCAGGGGAGTTTTACCTTAATATATATTGACAGGATTTCACGAAAAGAGTAAACTTAACAGGATTATCTCTGAAAGGATAAAGACCATGAAAAATAAAGGTAAGTATTATCTGACAACCGCCATCGCCTATGCCTCCGGCAAGCCCCATATCGGCAACACCTACGAAATCGTGCTGGCCGATGCCATTGCCCGTTTCCGTAGACTGGAGGGATACGATGTTTTCTTTATGACCGGTACCGATGAGCACGGCCAGAAGGTGGAGCTGAAGGCTGAAGCCGAGGGCATCACCCCGAAGCAGTACGTGGACCGGGTGGCCGGAGAAGTCAAGCGGATCTGGGACCTGATGGATACCAGCTATGACAAGTTCATGCGCACCACTGACGAGGACCATGTGAAGAGCGTGCAGCACATCTTCAAAAAGCTCTATCAGCAGGGCGACATTTACAAGGGCTCCTACGAGGGCTGGTACTGCGTGCCCTGCGAGAGCTTCTTTACCGAATCCCAGCTGGTGGACGGCAAATGCCCCGACTGCGGACGCCCCGTCACCAAGGCGCAGGAAGAGGCTTACTTCTTCAAAATGAGCAAATATCAGGACCGCCTGATGAAATATATCGATGAGCACCCCAAATTCATCCAGCCCGAGTCCCGCAAGAAGGAAATGGTCAACAACTTCCTGAAGCCGGGTCTGCAGGATCTTTGCGTGTCCAGAAGCTCCTTCACCTGGGGCATTCCCGTGGACTTCGATCCCAAACACGTCGTCTACGTCTGGATGGACGCGCTGAACAACTACATCACCGGAATAGGCTACGACGGTGAGAACAGCACCGAGAAATATCATTATCTCTGGCCGGCGGACCTGCACCTGATCGGCAAGGATATTCTCCGCTTCCACACCATCTACTGGCCCATCTTCCTGATGGCCATGGGAGAGCCCCTGCCCAAGCAGGTTTTCGGCCATCCCTGGATGCTGATGAACAATGATAAGATGAGCAAGTCCAAGGGCAACCTCATCTATGCCGACGAGATGGTGGAGCGCTTTGGCGTGGATGCGGTGCGCTACTTCATGCTGCACGAGATGCCCTTCGCCAGCGACGGCAACATCACCTACGCCACCTTCATGGCCCGCTACAACAGCGACCTGGCCAACACCCTGGGCAACCTGGTGAATCGTACCCTTTCTATGCAGCACAAGTATTTCGGCGCCGCTCTTCAGAATCAAGGAGACGTGACGGAGCTGGATCAGGAGCTGGTTTCTCTGGCTCTGGAGACCGCCAAGAAGGTCAGCGAAGACATGGTGGACCTGCATATTGCCGATGCCCTGGAGGCTGTCATGGAGCTGGCCCGCCGCTGCAACAAATATATCGACGAGACCATGCCCTGGGCTCTGGCCAAAGATGAGAGCCAGAAAGCCCGCCTGGGCAGCGTCATGTACAACCTGCTGGAGGCCATCCGGTTTATCGGCACCCTGCTGGGCGCTTTCCTGCCGGGAACCTCCAAGGCCATCCTGGACCGCCTGAATGTCAGCGAAGAAGACCGCGGACTGGAATCCCTGGAAAACTTCGGTCTGCTGAAGGCCGGCGAGGAAGTGGGCGAGGCCATTGCCCTGTTCCAGCGGGTGGATGAGAAGAAGATTCTGGCGGAGATCGAAGCCATCGAAGCCGCGAAGGCCGCTGAAAAGGCGAAGGAAGAAGCCGCCAAGGCGGAAGCCGAAAAGAAGGCCGAGGAAGCGGAAGAGGCTCCTGCCAAGGAAGCCATCACCATTGACGATTTCGACAAGGTGGAGCTGAAGGTAGGCGAGATCCTGGAATGCAAGAAGGTGGAGAAATCCAAGAAGCTGCTCTGCTCCCAGGTGAAGATCGGCAAAGAAGTCAGACAGATTGTTTCCGGTATCGCCAAGTGGTACAGCCCGGAAGAGATGGTGGGCAAGAAGGTAATTGTTGTTACCAACCTGAAGCCGGCCAAGCTGGCGGGCACCCTCTCCGAGGGCATGATTCTCTGCGCTGAGGATCCTGAAGGCAATGTCTGCCTGCTGAGCCCTGAGAAGAGCTTCCCCGCCGGGAGCATCGTATCCTGATGAGCGGGAAAAACATCACTCCGGACAACGGGGCCCGAGAAGCCGGAGGTTCTCTCAGCAAAGCCGCAGGCTTTGTTGATACGCATGCTCACTACGATGACAAGCAGTTCGACAAGGACAGAAACAGCCTGATCCCGGCAATTCATGAGGCTGGCTGCACGGCCATTATCAACTGCGCCACGGATCTCAAAAGCTGTGAGAAAACCCTGGCTCTGATGAAGAAATATCCCTATGTCTACGGCGCCATGGGCGTACATCCCCATGAGGTCAAGGGCATGGATGTGGATGATCTGGAAGCCATTTTCGCCTACGCCACCGTCCACGAGCGGGTGGTGGCCGTGGGTGAGATCGGTCTGGATTATCATTATGATTTCTCCCCCAGGGATATGCAGCAGGACTTTTTCTGCGAGCAGTGCGAGCTGGCCATCGAGCTGGAGCTGCCCATCATTGTCCACAGTCGGGAGGCGGCCCAGGATACCTTCGATATCGTGAGCGAGTACGCCCAGGCGGACCTGACGGGCGTGATCCACAGCTACACCGGCAACCTGGAAATGGCTCAGCGCTATGTGGAGCTGGGATTCTATCTGGGCATCGGCGGCATGCTGACCTTCCCGGATGTGAAGAAAATCCTCCGCACCGTGAAGGAGATTCCGCTGCAGTATCTGCTGCTGGAAACCGACAGCCCCTACCTGGCGCCGGTGCCGAACCGCGGCCAGCGCAACGACTCCCGGAACATTCCCTATGTGGCAGCGAAAATCGCCGAGCTCAAGGGCATTTCCCCGGAAGAGGTCATGGAAACCACCACAGCCAACGCAAAAAGATTATTTGGAATCAGATGAAAAAACAGGAAGAATACATAGCCGTGCCTAAAAACACCATCGCGGTGCTCCAAAAGCACGGCTTTCAGTTTAAAAAGCAGCTGGGTCAGAACTTTCTGATCGACATGCATGTGCTGGGCAAAATCATCCGGGCCGCGGAAATCGGCCCCGGCGATGTGTGCCTGGAAATCGGCCCCGGCATCGGCAGTCTGACCCAGGCCCTCTGCGAGGCCACGCTGCCCGCCGAGGAAGGCACTTCGGATCAGCCGGACGCGGAAAATGCCGGCGGAGCCGCTGCCCATGAAGCCGAGAAAAATGCCGGCGGAGCCGCTGCCCATGAAGCCGGTGAAAACCGCTGCGGTCGGGTGTTTGCTGTGGAGATCGACGACCGGCTGATCCCCATTCTGCAGGAAAATCTGGGGGATTATCCCCATGTGACCATTCTTCACACGGATTTCATGAAGATCGACCTGCCTTCCTTCTTTGAGGAAAATCACATCGACAAACCCGTGAAGGTGGTGGCCAATCTTCCTTACTATATCACCACGCCCATCATCATGGCGCTGTTTGAGAGCGGCGTGCCCCTGGCGTCAGTGACGGTGATGGTGCAGGAAGAGGTGGCCCGCCGGATGCAGGCCAAACCGGGCAACAAGGATTACGGCGCCCTGTCCCTGGCGGTGCAGTATTACGCGGAGCCTTACATCGCCGCCCATGTGCCGCCCAACTGCTTTATGCCCCGGCCGGGGGTAGGTTCAGCGGTGATCCGGCTGACCCGACGTTCGGAGCCGCCGGTGGCTGTGAAGGATGAAAAGCTGATGTTCAAAATCATCCGCGCTGCCTTTGGTCAGCGCCGCAAGACTCTGGTAAACGCCCTGAGCGGCAGCCCGGAGCTGGGCGGAAATGTTCGTCTTGCTGATGGCGGGAGCCTGACTCTCTCCAAGGAGCTGATTACGGAAGCCCTAACAAAAACAGGACTCCAGCCGCAGATTCGCGGTGAAGCCCTGTCACTTCAGCAGTTTGCTGACTTTACGAATGCACTGGCTTCAGCCTGCTGATTTCAGCAGTTCGCTGATTGCAGCTGCCCATTGATCCGATGCGCTGGCTTAGGCCGGCGCTTTTTTATCAAAAAATACTGGCAGAATACCCCCTCCTCTAAGATGGGGGATGAATGCCCATTTTTTAATCATCATTTCTGCCTTTCTTGTTATAAATTGCGGCGTAAAACCCACAGGCTTGCCTGTGGGATGAAAGCCGCTTTTCCATGTAAAACTACATTTCTACTAATTGACACATACATAGATTGGAAATATAATCTATGAATAAGTCAATAATAGTTTCAGCTTATGAGGATATAAATATGCATGAATCATATAAAGCAATGCCCTTTACAATAACAACGCATCATGATGAAGTCATAAACAATAACGAGCCGTGGGAAAATCATCCTGCTTATGATACAACAGAGACAAGATTTTGTATTGTGGATGTCAATACGGGCGAAGTGCTTGATGACGCTCAAGGATATGGGTATAAGACAGCCCAAAAAGCATACGCTGGATATTCTTACAAGAACAGAAATAAGAGTAAAGATAATGAACGTCTTGCCAAAAAGAATCATATAAAAAATTGGATGAAACAAAATAAATCTTTCATAAAACTGATGGATGCTTATGCCTTTGAAATAGCAAAAGGAACTATGGCTCCTGATGATAAATTCGATGTGAAATTTATAAAAAATTTACTGAAATCAGAAGGTTTAGAACCCGATTTTACTGCAAAAGAACTTTTGAAAGCATGGAGGGATTATAAATAATGGCACGTTCTAAAAGTAATAACGTACAAATCAATATTTCTATTCCGTCTGAATGGAAAACCCAGCTTGAGAACCTTGCACGCATCTATTCTGTCGAGGAAGGTGAAACCATTACATTTCTTGACCTGATGCGCAGAGGGATTCAG
>CACZRP010000084.1 GCA_902783575.1 uncultured Eubacteriales bacterium | reverse complement strand
GGTTGCAGGCTGCTACAAGAAAGACTGCATCGAGAACGGCAAGAAGTACTTCTCCGTGGCTTCCGGCGGCGGTACCGGACGTACCCTGCATCCCGACAACATGGCTGCCGGTCCTGCTTCCTACGGTATGACCGATACCATGGGCCGTATGCACTCCGATGCTCAGTTCGCAGGTTCTTCCTCCGTTCCTGCCCATGTTGAGATGATGGGTCTGATCGGCGCAGGCAACAACCCGATGGTTGGTATGACTGTTTCTACCGCTGTTTCCATCGAAGAAGCTGCCAAAGCCGGCAAGTTCTGATTCCGAAATCATTCATACGAAATGCCAGAAGTGAAAACTCACTTCTGGCATTTTCTATATTTCCCGCAGAAATGTGGCAAATGCGCCATGGATGTGTTATAATCGGAATATATTAAGCACGGGAGAGGAGAGAAATAATGGCCGAAGATAAAAAAGTCGAAAAGACTGAAGAGATCGTGAACGAAAAACCGAAAAGAAAAACTGCCGCCAGGAAGACCGCTCCTAAAAAAACGGAAACTGCGGAGAAGAAAGCACCTGTGAAAAGAACCAGAAAAGCAGCTCCCAAAGCAGCCCCTGAGGCAGCGGTGGAAACAGCTGAGGCTGTTGCAACAGCTGAGGCTGTGGCTGAGGCTGTGGCTGAGGTTGAGGCTGCGGCTCCGGCTCTTCCTGAGCCCAGAAGAAGCGTTGCTTTTATTGGCTCTGAATGCTATCCCTTTGTGAAGACCGGAGGACTGGGCGATGTTATGTATGCGCTGCCCAAGGCGCTCATCGGACAGAACTGCGATGTAAAAGTCATTCTGCCCAGATATAAATGCATTCCCGCCAAATACCAGGAGAAAATGGTATACCGCGGCGCCTTCAATATGGATCTGTGCGCCGACGGAAGATCCTTCTATGTGGGCATCATGGAGTATGTCTGGGATGGCGTTGTCTACGATTTTATCGACAACGAGGAGTTCTTTGGGTGGGGCAATCCCTACACCAACCTGGTGGACGATATTCCGAAATACTGCTTCTTTGCCAAAGCTGCGCTGGCAGCCCTGAACTATATGGACTGGATTCCGGACATCATCCATTGCCATGACTGGCAGGCAGGCCTGGTACCCATCTACCTGAGAACCCTCTTTGAGGGCACCAAGCTTTCCAGCGCCAAGTCCATCCTGACCATTCACAACCTTCGTTTCCAGGGTATCTACAATATAGAAACCATCAAATACTGGTCTGGCCTGCCGGACTATGTATTCAACAAGGATGTGCTGGTTCAGAACTACGTGGACGCCAACATGTTCAAGGGCGGCCTGGCCTACGCCAACATGATTACCACCGTCAGCGGCACCTACGCCGGCGAAATCCAGACTCCCTTCTATGGTGAAGGTCTGGATGCTCATCTGCGCTATCACAGCGGCAAGCTGAGAGGCATTGTCAATGGTATTGACATTACCCAGTGGGATACCAGTAAGGATGAGCGGCTTTTCGCCAACTATTCCGTCAAGGATGTGGTGGAGAAGAAGAAAGCCAACAAGAAGGCACTGCAGGAAGAGCTGGGTCTGGAGGTGGATGAGTCCAAGTTCGTCATCGGCCTGATTTCCCGTCTGACGGATCAGAAGGGTCTAGATCTGGTGAATGCCATTATCCCGGATCTGATCGACGGCAATACCCAGATCGTGGTGCTGGGCACCGGCGACGCCAGATATGAGGATTCCTTCCGCTACTATGAGAACCGCTACAAGGGCAGTGTGTGCTCCAACATCATGTACGATGAGACCAGAGCTCACAAGATCTATGCCGCCTCTGACGCGCTGCTGGTGCCATCCCTCTTTGAGCCCTGCGGACTGACCCAGCTGACCGCCATGCGTTACGGAACCATTCCGATTGTCCGTGAGACCGGCGGCCTGAAGGACACAGTTCAGCCCTACAACATGTTCACCAACGAGGGCAACGGATTCACCTTCGACCGTTACGAGACCGGACTGCTGCTAGATGCCATCAACCGGGCGAAGACCCTGTACTTCACCGAGCGTACCTACTGGGATGACATGGTGAAGCGCGATATGGAGAAGGATGTTTCCTGGGAGAATTCCGCGAAGCAGTACCGCCAGCTGTATATGGAGCTGAAGCCGTAAAAGGCGTCCTGCTGATTCGGATTCCGCAATCAATCAAAAACCCCCGAGAGCCGCAAAGCTTTCGGGGGTTTTTCATGGATTTCTGTATGTGCCGGGGCCGGCCGATCAGTGATCAGCTATCAGCTATCAGCTGAAAACCTTTTCCCGGTTGCTGACCTTCAGGAAGCTGGTGATCAGTATGGTCACAACGATGATTCCCGACAGCACCAGGTAAAAACGCTGTACACCGAAGGCCTCGGTGAGATAGCCACCCACATTCTGCAGGATGATGGTGCCCACACTGTTGCAGGTGCCGATCAGGGAAAGGGCGGTGGTGGTCAGGGTCGGCGATACCAGATTGCGGACCACCTTCAGCTGAATCATCACATAGGTGGTGGTGGCGATGGCCTTCAGGAGCACCACAGTGCTCATGACCACGAAGGCGGAGCTTGCCAGAGCGTACACCAGAAATTCTGCCAGGGTCAGGCCGCAGGCGAAGTAGATCAGGGTCTTGCCGTTGAAGCGGTCCATGAACTTGTTGGAGAACAGGATCAGAGGAATTTCCACCAGGGTGCTGAGGAAAATTACGGTGCCGATGCGTCCCGTGGCAACGCCCAGATGGGAAAGAAGCACGGGCACGTAGGTCATGTTGGCGCCGGAGCTGCCCCAGAAGAGGACCGTAATCAGCAGGAAGAGCAGATAATACCGGTTGGAAAGGAAGGAGGAGAGCTTCACCTTTTCCTTCTCTCCGGAGGGTGCCGCATCTTCGGGGATGATGGGATCATTGGCTCCCGCAAAGCCCAGGGCGCAGATCAGAGCGGCTGCCAGCACGGAGCCGAAAAGCCACATGGCGGGCAGCTTCTCAATGACCAGACCGGAGAACTGGGCACCCACGGCGTAACCGATGGTGCCCCAGACCCGCAGGATGCCGTAGCGGAAGCGGGAAGCGCCGGCCAGCCGTTCGCAGGAGGGCTGCACCGCGTGGATGAAAGACATGGTCAATCCGTTCAGCGTGAACAGAAGCAGCACGTTTTTCGTCAGCGCAAAGAAGACGGAAAAGATACCCAGCGTAATCATCATGACGCCGCAGACAAGCCGGGGCTTGCCGGTACGGTCACAGATGTAACCGGTGACCGGGGAGATCACAAAGGCAAAGAGACTGCCTGCGGAAATAATCCTCGACATATGGACAACGCTGATGCCCAGTCCCGTCAGGTACACGGACAGAACGGAGCTGAAGGCTGCCATGCAGAAGAAAAAGAAGAAAAAGATGAATATATAGCTGATGTAGCTGCCTTTGAACTTTTTGACCATGAGCCGCTTCCTTTCTTAATTAGCCGGAGAAACGGCCGTTATTCTGCGGAACCGCTGTTTTCAGTGGGTGTGTTTTCCTGCTGAGCGGGAGCAGCTTCCGGTTCGGAGGCGGTGGCGCCGTTCTCGCCGCTGCCGGTGAAATCACCGATATCCAGCAGCAGAGAGCTGTCGGTGCCGCCGTAGACCAGAGGCAGCTGGCCGTTCCAGCGGTCCAGCTTCTTGTTCTCCAGGACTTCCTGAGTCAGAGAAGCATTCAGGATGGCGTTGGCATCGGCCTCACCCTGAGCACGGATACGGGCAGCTTCCGCTTCCGCCTCGGCCTGGGTTTTGACTACCTCAGCGTCAGCCTTTGCCTTGTCAATGTTGCGCTGGTTCTCGATGGCCTGTTTTTCAGCCTGCAGCTGGGCCGTCTGCTTTTCAGCGATGGCCAGGTTGTAGCTCTCATCAAAGTCAGCGTTGTTAATGACAACCCGGTTGATAAAGACCACGCCTTCGCCATATTTCTCGTCCAGCGCTTTCTGAATGTATTCCACAGCGGCGGGTTCGATGATGCCGCGGTTGGTGACGTCTACGTCGGAGAGGTTCTTGGAGCTGGCCTTGATGGCGGAAGCTACGAGACCGCTGGATACCAGGCTTTCCCGGTAATTGGAGACATTAGCGCAGATCCAGGCGGATTTTTCAGGCACGATCTGATAGGTGATGGTCACCCCTTCAAAATATACGGCGGTACGGGCGCTGGTCTCGGACCAGATTTTATCGTTCAGCGTGATATCCTGCTGCTTGTTGTTGACCAGTTCAACGGACTGAACAAAGGGAATCTTCAGGGTAACGCCGCTGGAGATGCCCCGGGCGTCGATCTGTCCCATGGTGGAGCGGACACCGGTATAACCGGTGGGTACCACCACAATGGCGCCGATCAGCACGACGGCTGCCAGAATGACCACAACCGCAATGGTAGCAATAGTTTTTCCAATGTTCTTTTTCAAATTGATTCACCTCATTTCTTTCAGAACATAGGTGTATTTTACCAAAAATGATATATTGTTGTAAAGAGATTGCACAGGTGGCAGGAAATAATGTTTAGAAGGCGGAATTTAATAGTGATGAAACCCTGAGCCTTATGGTATAATGAGTTTACAGAAAACTTTTTTTGTACGATTTTCGTATATCCAAGGAGGATTGATCGTCATGCTGATTAAGAACGGACTGATTTTTGATGCTGTTAACCGCGAGCCCTATCAGGCGGATATTCTTGTGGAGGATGGCAAGATCAAGGCCATCGGACAGAATCTTGCGGCGGAGGGGGAAGTGGTGGATGCTTCCGGCCTCAGAGTATATCCCGGGTTTATTGATGCCCACTGCCATCTGGGACTGGACGGCTGGGGCATCGGCTTTGAGGGCTCCGACTACAACGAGATGGGGGATATCTGCACGCCCCAGATGAGAGCCATTGACAGCTTCAATCCTATGGATCCCACCGTGCATATGGCTGCGAAGGCCGGCGTGACCACCGTGGCCACCGGACAGGGCAGCTCCAACGCCCTGGGCGGCACCTGGATTGCGGTGAAGACCACAGGCATCTGTGTGGATGATATGATTATCAAGGATCCCATTGCCATGAAGGGAGCCCTGGGCGAGAATCCCAAGCGCTGCTATCGGGACAAGGGCAACTTCGCCCGCATGTCCACGGCGTCCGTGATCCGGAACATGCTGTTTAAGGCTAAGGAGTACCTGGCAAAGAAGGAAGCGGCCGGCGGTGATGTTACCAAGATGCCCGGCTTTGATTTTAAATGCGAGGCCATGATTCCCGTGCTGAAGAAGGAAATTCCGCTGAAGATTCATGCCCATCAGGCCAATGATATCCTGACTGCCATCCGCCTGGCCAAGGAATTTGACGTGAAGCTGACCCTGGAGCATGTGACCGAGGGCCACCTGATCGCGGACAAGCTGGCGGAGACAGATTATCCCATGGCTGTGGGTCCCACCCTGACCCATGCCAGCAAATTTGAGCTTCAGAACAAGTCCTGGACCACTCCCGGCATCCTTGCCTCCAAGGGCTGCCAGGTGTCCATTATTACCGATTCCCCTGTGATTCCGCAGGAATATCTGCCCCTGTGCGCCGGCCTGGCCGTGAAGGCAGGCATGGATCCCTTTGATGCCTTGAAGGCCATCACCATCAATCCGGCGAAGCACATCGGCGTGGAGGACCGGGTAGGCTCTCTGGAAGAGGGCAAGGACGCAGATATCGTTCTCTGCGACGGTGATCCCATGGTTTCCGATACCCATATCAAAGCTGTCTATATTGACGGCCAGCTGATTGACTGAGATGGAGAACAATTGGAACAACGCCATCTTCTCCCGGACCCGTCTCCTGCTGGGGGATGAGGCCATGGAAAAGCTGAAAGCCGCCCGGGTGGCGGTTTTCGGCGTGGGCGGCGTCGGCGGTTATGTGGTGGAGGCTCTGGTGCGCTCCGGCGTGGGGGCGCTGGATCTGATCGACAGTGATACGGTCAGCGAGACCAATATCAACCGTCAGATTATTGCCCTGCACAGCACTGTGGGAAAACTGAAGGTGGAGGTGGCAAAAGAGAGGGCGCTGGATATTAATCCCGCCTGCCAGATCCGGACCTATCCCATCTTTTATCTGCCGGAGACAGCGGATCAGTTTGATTTTATCGCCTATGATTATGTGGTGGATGCCATCGATACGGTGGCCGGAAAGCTGATGCTGGTGCAGGCGGCTCAGGAAGCCGGCGTCCCGGTGATTTCTTCCATGGGAGCCGGCAACAAGCTGGATCCGTCCCGTTTTGAGGTGGCGGATATTTACAAGACCTCGGTGTGCCCGCTGGCCAAGGTGATGCGTTATGAGTGCCGCAAGAGAGGCATCCGCCATCTGAAGGTGGTATATTCCAAGGAAGAGCCCCTCAAGGCAGCCGCGGAGACGGATGAGGCCCCCACAGGCTCCCGGCGCTCGGTGCCCGGCTCCGTGGCCTTTGTGCCTTCCGCCGCCGGCCTGATGATTGCCGGTGAGGTAGTGAAGGATCTGATTGCCCGTTAATTTAATAATCTTAGGAAAGGAGTCGCTTTCATGATAGCTGAGCAAAAATGTCCCAATTGCGGTGGTGCGCTGATTTTCGATCCAGCGATGGGAAAGCTTCGCTGCGAATTTTGTGACAGTATTTTTGATGTGCCTCAGGCGGCGCCGAAACCTCAGCCTCGAGTGGATACCCGGCAGAGGGATGCCGCTCTGGCTCAGATGCAGCCGCTGCCTGTCTATGTCTGCCGTTCCTGCGGCGCGGAGGTGGTGACGCCGGCTCAGACCACCGGCTCTCTGACCTGTCCCTACTGCAGCAACAATATTGTTCTGACGCAGCAGTTTTCCGGCACCCTTCAGCCGGACGGCATTGTACCGTTTTCCATTATGCCGAATAAGCTTTCCGAATCCGTCCAGAATTATTATAAGGGGAAGAAGTTCCTGCCCAAGGGTTTTTTCTCACAGAACAGTATCGGTCCTGTGACGGGCGTCTATGTGCCTTTCTGGGTGTTTGACTGCGATGTGGCGGGAAATCTTACCTTTAAGGGTGAGCAAACAGGAAAAACCTACCGGGAGGGTGATTACGAATGTACGGAGTACAAGACGTTTCATCTTTTCCGCAATGTCCGAATGAGCTTCCAGAATCTTTCGCTGGATGCCAGCAAACGGATGGAAAACGATCTGATGGATTCGATCCAGCCCTATGACATGTCCAGACTGGTGCCCTTTGATATCCGCTATCTGGCGGGCTTTGTGGCGGACCGGTTTGATGAGTCCTCGCAGGAATCCAGGCAAAGATCTGATGCCCGGATGATGAAGACTGCGCAAAGCGTGGCCATGAGCCGGGCTACTGCGGGTTATTCCGGAGTAACGATTGTGTCTAACGATCTGAAAGTAAACATGCGGCAGGCTAAATATGTGCTGCTGCCGGTTTATCTGCTGAATCTGAAATACAATAACCAGGAATATCATTTTGCCGTCAATGGACAGACGGGCAAGGTAGAAGGAAAGCTGCCCTTCAGCAAGAGTGAAGAGCGGAAATATTTCTGGACACGGTTTGCAGCCGGAGCGGCAGCGGTGGCCGCGGCCATAGCGCTGATCGTGCTGTTGTAAGGAGGGCGGAATGATGAAAAGAACAATCTTTGAGGTTTCGCCGAAGGTGTTCCGCAGCCTGGCGGCTGTCCTTCTGATGCTGGTGCTGACGGTTTTCTTTGTCCGGACGCCCGTGCTGGCTGAAGACTCGGAAGCCTGGAATTCCGGTGTTTACCATATCGGAGATTTCTCCGGCGCCCTGTCCCAGGAGTATAAGCTGCAGATCAACGAAGAGAATGACGGCTATATTGTTTCTACTCAATTTGACTATGTGGTGTTGATCGCCAGTCAGGATTCCTACAAGGATTATCCCCTTCATGAATATGTGGATGCGATCTACATCAAGAATAGTCTGGGATACGGGCCAAACCACGATGGCATTGCTCTAGGCCTGGACTATGATCATGAGACTGTGGTGGTGCGCCTTTTTGGCCGCGGCGCGGAGATTTTTACCCGCAGCGATGTGGACAGCCTGATCGATTCCGTCCGTAGCGGCTATGCCTCCGGTGGCTATGAGGGTGCGGTTTCCGCTTTCTGTGATCAGGCTCATGAAAGAGTGAATCTTTCGGGTTCGCTGACAGCCTCCTCGGGCGAAACAGCAGCCCTGACCTTTGATACACAGGCAGTGCCCCTCAGCGGCACGGAGGCTGGAACTATTGACTTTGGATCAGGCAATGGCCAGAGCGAGACCGTCGGCAGCCAGGAAGCATCCGGAAATGAGGGGGATTCCTATAGCCAGGGTACCTCCGGCAGCCAGAGCTCAGTGACCGAACAGGGCTTTCCGGACTGGTACGTGACGGATCCCAGCACCTTTACTGACTTTCACAATGATGAAAATGAACCTCGTCTTGTTGATTTGGCGGATCTTCTGTCGCCTCAGGAGGAGGTTCTGATTGAAACCAGACTGGACCGGATCCGGCAGGAAACCCAGCAGGATGTGGTTATCTATACGGATACCACTTCCTATGGACTGGATAACGAACTGTTCGAAATGGATTTCTATGTCTATAAGGGATATGGCGTCGGCCCCAATTTTGACGGCCTGTGCCTGTTCATTAACATGGATCCGGACAATCGGGAGATGGTTTCCACCGCTTTCGGCAAAACCCGGGATGTTTTCACTGAGTACAGTTCCAATCAGCTGGATGATATCCTGTATGATCATCTGACGGTTCAGGACTACTATGGCGCCTTCGATCAGTGGATGGATGGCGTGGAAAGCCTTCTCAAATATGGCTCTGTTTACGTTCCTGAATGGTTCAGGGCTTACAGCAGCGGACAAAGTATGGAAGGCTACCGCGAGACGAAGCTGGTCAATGAAATTGGAGAAGGTATTAATTCTTCGGACGAGCGAAAGATTCTTACAACGATTCAGGAACTGTCGGAAAAATATGATACGGATATCGTAGTCTATCTGGCGTCTCATTATTATCCCCTGGGAGAAATCAAAGACGTCGACGATAATGACAAAACTCCTGTGGTGGATAGTTATCTGGACCTGTTCTGGAAGGCCTGCGGTTATGGAAGAGGAGAGGATAAGCGGGGTATTCTGATCGGCATATTCCCGAATGACAATTCACTTTACAGTATTCAGGTGCGGACCTACGGCAACAATCCGGCGGGAAAAGCGAAGACCATGTCAAAGGAGGCTGAGAAACAGCTGGAGAGTGCCACCCTGCTGAATCTGGGCAGCGGCAATTACGGCTATAATATCAATCGTTATCTGGACTTTCTTGGCAGGTATCTAAGATCCGGCCGTGTTCCCCACAGCTGGTTTGTCCGGGGCTTCTGGGCAATTCTCTGTGCCCTGGGCGGACTGATTACCGGTTCCCTTACCACATCCGCGGCTAAGAAGAAAAACAACGTGGTCCGCGAAGCCACCAGGGCTGACGCGAACCTTGTTAATGACAGCTTCAAGGTGAATGGAAAGCAGGATGTCTTCCTGGGCAGCCGGATTGACAGACGTTATTCACCCAGATCCCAGGATACCGGTACCCGCAGCTCCTCTTCGAGCTCCAGGAGTACTTATTCCAGCCACTCTACCTCCAGTTCGGGCCGTTCCGGTTCCTCATCGAGGAGAAAATTCTAACACTACTTGCATCAAAGCCGTCTTCGAAGACTTTACAGCCTCGGGGACGGCTTTTTTGTGTGCGGATGCGGGCAGCAGGGCGCTTAGATGGACGCAGCCCTCACGCTGTTTGGTGCTACGAGGCGCTTCTTATAAACTGTAGCACCACGGCTTGGTGCTACGAAGCACCTCGACTAGCCTGTAGCACCATGGCTTGGTGCTACGAAGCACCTCGTCTAGCCTGTAGCACCACAGTTTGGTGCAATGAGACACTTCATCAACGCCGTAGCACCAAATATTGGTGCTATAATTGACTTTAATGGTGCATTGCACCACAAATTTGCGATATAGCACCAATCCGTGGTGCTCGCAGCATGGAGGGAGCCTATGTAGCACCAATGAGCGGTAGATGAAGAAAATAAGGTGAAAACAGAAGAGTATGGGTTGTAGTAAAACGAAGTGGTGAATCACTTCACACTCAATCTTTGTTTGGCTTGATAATAAAATGCCACAAGGCTTCTGTCTTTCAAGGCTGCATGCGCAATGCGAAGCTGCGCATTGCGATGCACCGCGCAGCGGCTGCGGCCTTGACAGATACAGGAAGCTCTTGTGGCAAAGGGTAATCAAGCCAAACAAAGGGTTAGTAGGCTGCACCTTGCAGCCATCATCAAATCAAGTATGTTTCTATCATTTGATCAATTGTACTGATGTTCAATGGACAGGCTTCAGTTTCGTAAGTCATGATTAGATTAACGCCTGGTATATAATTGTTCTGCAGATAGATCCGTTCCCTGTACATGGCTGAACCAAAGTATGATTCATCTGTCATTCTGCCATTATGTTCCCAGATATATTGTTTTCCGTGTCGGCGGTTGCGCACCGTAAAATCTGGGTACATGATCATGTTGCCAATCAGTGTTTTGCATTCATAAAGGTATGGAATGCTGTACCGGATAAGTTCCTGGGCGATGGTTCTTTCAGACTTTGATCGACACATTGTACCATCAGGCATTTCGATCACCAGATGCTCTGGATGGTCTTTGCTTCTTTCATAGCTTTGATTTTGCCAGGCGGCAAGTTCATCAGCAATAGCCAATTCTTTATCGGGAATGAGCGCTCTTAAAGCCTGATCTTTGACCAGAGCATCCCACGCTGAGGAATGCACTGGTTTTTCACTTTTTCTAAAGCGGATTTCCTTTTCCAAAGATCTTAGCCTATCTAAATAATCATTTCTTCTCAAAGTGAGATACTTCTTGAGAGCCAGATCGGAAGCAAAAGCTCTGTCATTTTTGGAGATGAAGGTCCTCTTGCTTCTAAGATCGCCTGCTTCTTTGTGGACCCAGAGCCACTTTTCGTACTTGCCGTTCTTTTCAATGCGTAAAGCTCCTTCGGGAAGGGTTCTCAACTTTTCGGTGAGTTTCTGCAAATTTTGCATTAGGTACTGTTTTTCTTGAATTAACTGTTCTAAACGATACATGACTCATCTCCTTTGTTTTAAAATTGAAAATTTTGACATTAAGCCCCGTAAAAACAAAGCTGCTCCGAGCACCCATTTGAGGTGCCGGAGCATCTATAATATTAGCATAGATTAATAATCTGTCAATAGTATTCTTTGATTCTGTGATACCAGATTCGGTCGGGATCGCCGGTTTCATTCATCCATTCACCTAAGCGGTCCATCAGTTCCTTTTTCACCGACGCATAGGCTGGATCATAGCAGAGGTTTTTCAGCTGCCATGGATCTTTTTCCAGATCATACAGTTCTCCTCGTTCGCTTTCGTTGAAAGTGAACCAGTATTTTCCATCTGTCACGAGCCGCTGACGGGTATGGTAGAAATGGTCATGGAACTCACCAAAGATATACTTGCGTCCATTGTCCTTCTGCTCACCAATAATCTGAGGAAGCAGACTCTTGCCATCCACAGGAGCAGGGAGATCAACACCGGCCAGGTCCAGAATCGTGGGCATCAGCTCCTGCAGGTATACCAGGCTTGAGTTGCTGGCGCCAGACACTGACTGAGTTGCCGGCATGCTCTTTGCTCTGATCATAATATCAGCTGCAGGCTTGATAATCATCGGCACCCGGTATATCTCCTGGAAAGCAAAACAGCCTTTTTCGATGAGCTTATGAGCGCCCAGGCAATCGCCGTGATCGGCTCCGTAGATGATGGTGGTATCCTCGTAGAGACCCAATTCCTTGAGCTTATCGACGATCAGGCCAATCATGTCGTCGATGAACGTACAGTGTCCGAAATACTTGGCCGATATATCTGCCATTCCTTTCCAGCCGTAAGGACCATTTCCCCACATTTTCTCGGAAAGAAAATAGCCGTAGGGTTTGTCCTCAAAGGTTTCCCCATAGCTCGGATGCTCAGGTATATCCGCAGGGTCATACATGCTGAAATAAGGTTCAGGAACGATCGAGGGAGAGTGGGGACCCCAGAAGTTTGTCCAGATAAAGAAAGGCTTGCCGGAGGAAGCGGCTTTCTCCAGCTGATCCATGGCTTCGTGGGCTACAAAGTATTCAATGGTACTCTCTATGGGACCGTCGTGACGGCAGTACATCTCCTGAATCTGAAGGGCGGGATTCGCGCCAAGAAATCCTTCAGAAACATCGATGTTTTCAAACCCGTTTTCCTTCAGGTATTCTTCATAGTAATTCGGTTTGTTGTCCGGTGGCTGATCAAATCGGAGAGATGGAAAAACCCGGCTGCCTGGAAACCCATAGCCCATAAAGGCTTTTCCGTTGAATCCGCAGTCTTCGGGCGTTCGCCCGGGAGAAACATGCCATTTGCCTGCATAGCCCAGATAATAATCGGCCTCTTTCAGCAGATTTCCAAGGATAGGTGTGCCTTCGCGAATATCTGTGAAATTATCGATAACGCCATGTTTGTGTGGGAACAGACCTGTCATCACACTGGCTCTGGAGGGAGCGCAGATCGCTGAGGAAGTAAAAGCGTTTCTCATGAGAATACCTTCTTCAGCCAGTCGGTCCAGGTTTGGTGTGTGGCAGATATCTGCCTGATGAGAATTGCCGTAACCGGGCGGCGGCAGCCTTCTGTAGGCTCCGATGGTATCCAGCCGCTGCTGATCAGATAAGATCAGCAGTATGTTTTTTCTGTGAGACATTCTTTCAGCTCCTTTAACAGTTTACAAGCTGATTCTACCACAAATGATATCTCGCAGGCAATCTATTTAAGGGTGAAACGGGAGTGTGGTGCTATTCGCGATGTGCATGGATGGGAAGCACCAACGATTGGTGCAACAACGGCATTTTGTGGTGCATTGCACCACAGTTTACAAATATAGCACCAATAATTGGTGCTTTCATGGATGCGCAGCAACCGATAGCACTAATCCTTGGTGCTCCAGGGGAAGTACAGCGGTATATAGCACCAAAACATGTGATGCACGCGAGATAATATAATGTCTCGTAAGACACTTCAAAGTCGCGCGAGACAACATAACACTGAGTAACCTCAAACGTGAAAGGATAGATGCTCCCGCATCTTTTTGATTGAATTCAACCATGAAAATGGTGTAAAATGAAAGATAAGAAATACTACGCAGGAGGCGTTCGGATGGTTAAGACAGCTTATGGCCTGATTGAAGGCATTGACCGCGGCAATTATACATTATATCTGGGAATCCCCTTTGCCAAGGCGCCGGTGGGTGAGCTTCGCTGGAAAGCTCCGCAAAAGCCGGATCATTGGGACGGGGTATACCAGGCTGACTCAGCAAGATTTAAGGAAGTTCAGACAGAGGGATCCGTCCCTCCCTGGGATAAGGATTTTTATGACGATCCCGCATTCAATCCTCCCTGCAGCGAGGACTGCCTCTATCTGCATATCTGGGCACCGAAGGACGTAGAAAAGGCGCCTGTGGCCATGTGGATCCACGGCGGCGCCTTTATGCACGGCTGGGGCACGGAGAAGGAATTCGACGGCGCCGAGTACTGCAAACGGGGCGTGATCCTGGTCAGCATCGAGTACCGGATGGGCGTGTTCGGTTTTCTGGCTCATCCGGAGCTGACCAAAGAGGCAGGACATTCGGGCAACTATGGAATTCTCGATCAGGTGGCGGCGCTGGACTGGATCAGAGAAAACATCAGTGCCTTCGGCGGCGATCCCGACAACATTACGGTTTTTGGTCAGAGTGCCGGAGCCATGAGCACCCAGACGCTGATATCATCTCCGCTGACGGAAGGAAAGATTTCCAAAGCGATTCTTCAAAGCGGCGGATCCTATGGAAGAGGTCTGCATTCCGATCAGACCATGAAAGATCAGGAGCAGTACGGACTCGCCTTCCAGGAGATCCTGGGCTGCGCGAACATAGAAGAGATGCGGCAGGTTCCCGCGGATACGCTGCTGAAGGAGCAGGATACCCTGCTGGCCAGGCTGGCGAAAGAAAGTAAGGGCTTTATGCTGCCGCTGGCTCCCGGCATTGATGGGCTGGTGCTGACAGATGGCTATTACAAGCTGATGGATGAAAACAAAATCCTTCAGATTCCTTACATGCTGGGCAGCACCAAGGACGACATCGGCGTGCCGGCGGAGCTGGAGGATAAAAAGCAATCCATGCTGTACCAGGGCTGCATTGCCTTCTCTCAAAAGCTGGAGGAGGTGGGCAGAAAGCCCGCCTATGTTTACTGGTTTAACCGGGATCTGCCCGGTGACGACCAGGGAGCCTGGCATTCTTCCGAGCTCTGGTATACCATGGGCTCCATGGACCGCTGCTGGCGGCCCTGGACCAAGGAAGATTATGAACTAAAAGACAGAATCATGGATTACTGGACGAACTTCATGAAAACAGGAGACCCCAATGGCGAAGGCCTGCCCCAGTGGCGGCTCTGTTCCAAGGAAGATCCCTATGTACAGGAACTAAATGTATGAGTGACAGATTTGGTGTGACGGCGGCTTTGCAGCGGTTTTTGGACGAAGCCGCCGTCCTTTATCTGGATCAGGCAGACGTGGAAAAGCTGAAGGCGGTGGGAACGGATCTGAGGATCGGGCCACTGAAAAAGGCTGGAATCCTTACGGTCGGCCAGGCCTATACCTATCCCCAGCGGGCCATGGAAAGACTGCCTGGCATGGGAGCGGGATATGTGAAGGAAATCAAGAAAGCCGCCAGAGACTATATTGCCGAAGCTAAGAAGGAAGTGCCCCTGCGGGTCGATCCAGAGAACAGAACTCGGGCGGCGTCCCGGCTGATTCAGGCGGTGGGCAGCCATCTGAGGGGAGAGCGGGTATCCGAGGCGGAGGCCTGGGACAGCTTTCTGAGGCAGTCAGCGGATTTCTACGCCGTCATGAATGCCTTTGATCCTTACCGGGAGGAAAGATCGAAAAGTCGGGTGCCGGAGGAGATAGCGAAAGCTGTCGTCCAGCAGGAGGTTAATCTGAGCTATTTCAAGGGAACACCCCGATCCTATCAGTATTTCGGCATTCAGTATGCTCTATATGAAGAGCGGTCCCTGCTGGGGGATGAGATGGGTCTGGGTAAGACCATTCAGGCTCTCGGCATGATGTCCCATCTCTATGCCCGGGGGCTGAAGTATTTCCTGGTCATCTGTCCGGCCAGTGTTCTCGTGAACTGGCAGCGGGAGGTGGAAAAGTTCCTCAGTATCCCGGGTTATATCTTCCACGGTCAGGATATGGAAGAGGATATTCATCTCTGGATGGAAGAGGGCGGCATCGGCATCACGAATTTTGAATCATTGGGACGGCTGTGCGAGGCCTGGAACCTGGTGGAGAGAGTCACGCCATTTCCGGACCTTGTGGTGGTGGACGAAGCCCATTATCTCAAGAACCCGGGAGCGGCCAGAACGGTGCTGGCGGGTCGGATTCTGGAGAAATCAAGGTATGCTCTGCTGATGACGGGAACGCCGCTGGAAAACAGGGTGGAGGAGATGTGTCAGCTGGTGAGCCTGATCCAGCCGGAGTTCGCTGAAGAGCTGAAGAACATGGCGGCATATGACAAGGCAACCCGCTTCGAGGAGAAGGCCGCGCCGGTCTATCTTCGCAGAACCAGAGAGGATGTGCTGGGAGAGCTGCCGGACCTCATTGAGGAGGATGCCTGGTGCGAGCTGTCGAAGGAAGAAAGAAGTCAGTACCGGTTATCGGTGGCGGCAGGCAATTTTATGGCCATGAGGCAGCTCAGCTGGGAAATGAAGGATCCGGCCCAGTCCGTGAAGGCACAGAGGCTGCTGGAAATCTGCCAGGAGGCCCGGGAAAACCATCGGAAGGTCATCGTGTTTTCCTTCTTCCGAAACACCCTGGAGAAGGTCCGGGAGGTGCTGAAGGAGGGCGCCATGGAGCCTATCAACGGATCGGTGCCGCCGGCCAGGAGACAGTCGATTCTGGATGCCTTCGCGGCCTCGGAGGGTTCGCCCTATGTGCTTCCCTGCCAGGTCATCTCCGGAGGCATGGGGCTGAATATCCAGAGCGCCAGCGTGGTGGTGTTCTGTGAACCCCAGATCAAGCCATCCCTGGAGACCCAGGCCATCAGCCGGGCCTACCGGATGGGCCAGGTAAACAGCGTTCTTGTTTTCCGGCTGTACGCCAAGGATACGGTGGATGAATCCATTCGCCTGATTCTGATGGATAAGCAGCATATCTTCGATGAGTACGCCGATCCCTCCGCGGTGGGGGATGAATCCCTGAAACAGGAGCTGACGGTGAACGTTCAACAACTCATCGATATGGAAAAGGAAAGAGAAGCAGAATAAGAAAGAGAAAAAAGAAAAAAGAAAAAAGCAACAAAGGATATAGAAAAAGACTGACAGCCTTGAAGAAGGTCGTCAGTCTTTTTTTGCTTTGATTTGTTTTGATCCGAGCCTTAACTCTGTTTACGATCAGACAATATGCGCCTTGACGCGGTTTTCGATCATTTCCATGGCCACCAGGTTGTGGCCGCCCACGGGGATGATGATATCCGCGTATTTCTTTGAAGGCTCCACATACATTTCATGCATGGGCTTAACGGTGGAGATGTACTGAGTGATGACGGAATCCAGGCTGCGGCCGCGCTCGTTGACATCGCGCTGGATACGGCGAAGGATCCGGATATCCGCGTCGGTATCGACAAAGATCTTGATATCCATGTAGTCCCGGAGGCGGGGCTCGGCCAACACCAGAATGCCGTCAATGATCAGCACCTTGGAGGGCTTGATGCGGATCACCTGATCGCTGCGGTCGTGCTGGGTGTAATCGTAAACGGGACAGTCAATTTCAAATCCCTGTCTCAGCAGCTCTAGATGTTCCGCCAGCAGCTCCGTATCGAAGGCCTCCGGGGCATCGTAGTTCTGTTTGGTACGCTCCTCATAGGTTTTTTCGTGCTGAGCCTTATAATAGTTATCATGATTGATTACCGTCACATCATCGCCGAATTTCTTTTTCAGCAGGTCGGTAATTGTGCTCTTGCCGGAGCCGGAGCCGCCGGCAATACCAATAATCAGCATGTTTTCCATCAGTCATATCTCCTTGCGGGTAGTCTTATCGGATGACTCCGTAGATCAGGTGTTGGCCTTATCGGATCTCTCCGTCGATCAGGGGCTTGTCTTATCGGATCACTTCGTAGATCAGGGGCTCGGCCTCGGGCTTTGTCTCGCCGAATCTGAGAGCGGCAAGATACTTCGCCTCGGCAGCGGGAAGGGCCTGCTCTCTGGCCGTGTGGAACAGGCAGAGGGTGTCTCCCGCCTGCACCTTGTCTCCGACCTTCTTGCAGAGGATAATACCGGCACTGTAGTCGATGGCATCCTCCTTCTTTTCCCGGCCGGCGCCCAGCATGACGCTGGTGATACCGATCTCTTCCGCATTCATGGCCTCGATATAGCCGGAGGCAGGGGATTTCACCTCATAGATGACAGGAGAGACGGGGAAGAGGGCAGGATCTTCGATGTAACGCACATCGCCGCCCTGAGCTTTGATCCAGGCCTTCATGGTCTCGAAGGCTTTACCGGAATCGATGGCTTCCTTTACCTCTTCGAGGGCTTTGTCCAGAGGGATCTGCAGCACCATGCTGATCAGGTTTGAGGCCAGCACCTCGCAGACATTCCGAAGATCGTTGTGAACCTCGCCCTTCAGCACAGCGATGGCCTCCTTAACCTCCAGGGCATTGCCGATGTGGGTTCCCAGGGGCACGTTCATGTTGGAGAGGACTGCGGCCATGTTGCGTCCGCACATCTTGCCGATATCTACCATCTTCTGAGCCAGTTCTCTGGCCTGCCGGGGTGTTTTCATAAAGGCACCGGAGCCGACCTTGACATCCAGGACGATATTGTGGGCGCCCGCCGCCAGCTTCTTGGACATGATGCTGGAGGTGATCAGAGGAATGGAATCCACGGTGGCAGTGACATCACGAAGGGCATAGAGCTTTTTATCCGCGGGGGTCAGGTTGCCTGACTGTCCAATGATGGCCAGACCCACATCCTCCACCTGCTTCATGAAGGCTTCGCCGTCCATGGAGGTCTGATAACCGGGAATGGACTCCAGCTTGTCCACGGTGCCGCCGGTGTGACCCAGTCCGCGGCCGCTCATCTTGGCCAGCTTGGCACCCAGGCAGGCCACGGTGGGAATAACAATCAGGGAAGTCTTGTCGCCCACACCGCCGGTGGAGTGCTTGTCGGCGGACAGATCTCCAAAGCGGGACAGATCCACGGTGTCGCCGGAATGAGCCATGGCGTCGGTGAGGATGGAGATTTCTTCATCGGACATTCCCTGGAAATAAATAGCCATGCAGAGGGCAGAAGCCTGATAATCGGGAATTGATCCATCGGTATAGCCCTGAACAAAAAAACGGATTTCCTCCTCGGAAAGCACGTGACCATTCCGTTTCTTCTCGATAATATCATACATGCGCATAATGAAATCCTCCTGAAAAAAGGATAAACAACTATACGGTTATTGTACCACAGGATGGGGCAAACAAAAAGAGCCGCTGCGTAAAAACAGCGGCTCTTTCGATGAAATCTTTTATCTCTGGCCCGGATCGTAGGGAATACCTTCGGCTTTGGGAGCCTTGGAATTCTTGGAAGTAAGGGCAAGAACGATCAGGGAGATGATGTACGGGAACATGTTGTATACGGTACTGGGAATGTTCAGGTTTGCCAGGAAGTCAATGCCGATATAGACATTGGACAGGGCACGGAACAGACCGAAGAGCAGAGCCGCCAAAGCGATTCTGGCAGGCTTCCACTGACCGAAAATCATAACGGCCAGGGCCAGGAAACCGAAACCGGCTACGCCGTTTTCAAACTTCCACTCGGAAACGCCGGCCAGGATGTAGGCAATACCGCCCAGAGAACCGAAAATACCGGAAATCAGCACGCCGGACCAGCGCATCTTGTATACGTTGATACCTACGGATGCTGCAGCCTGGGGATGTTCGCCGCAGGCCATCATACGAAGACCGAAGCGGGTCTTGTACAGGACCACGTAGGCAACCACCAGAGCGATGATGGCGATTACCATGAACCAGTTGAACTGGAAGGAACCGAAGTAAGCAACAAAGTTCTGCTTGGCGCTGACATACTGGATGGTGGAGGACACGTCGTCGCCGCCGGAAAGTTTCATGTTGATGGCTTTGACGAGAACCGTGGCCAGAGCCGTACCCAGTATGTTTAGTGCCGTTCCTACGATGGTCTGATCCGCCTTGTAGTTGATGCAGGCCACAGCCAGCAGGGCTGAGTAAAGAACACCGAAGAGAACTGCGCCGCAGAGGGTCAGCAGAACCATCAGGCTGCCGGGAGTGGAGGCGGGCAGGAAACGCATCACCAGGGCGCCGCCAAGGGCACCGATAACCATGATACCTTCCAGACCCAGGTTAATCACGCCGGAGTGCTCGGAATAGCAGCCGCCCAGGGCCACCAGCATCAGAACCGATGAGAAAATGAGGGTATATTGAAGTAACAGTAACATTATTCGTTTCCTCCTTTCTCAGTTTTCGCTGCGGCTTGATCGGGCGTATCCTCACTCTTTGCAGCAGGCTCGGCATTGGCGTTGACAGCTGCCACCTCTTTGGCTGCCTTGGAGGCGGACATCTTCTTCATGGTCAGCTTCATAAATCCGACGAATCCGCACAGATAAATGATGATGGCCGAGATCAGATCGGAGATCTGAGAGGAATACAGATTCTTGTCTACATACGCACCGCCGGAGGTGATGTGCTGGATAAAGTAGGAGGAGAAAATGGTTCCTACAGGATTCAGGCCGCCCAGGAAGGCAGCGGCAATGCCGTTGAAGCCCATGCCGGGAACAGCAGAGGTGGTAACCTCCCACAGTTCATAATCGGTCAGGTACAGGAAAGCACCGCCGCAGGCCGCCAGTGCGCCGCCGATGGCCAGGGTAACGATGACATTGCGTCTTTCAGCCATACCGGCGTATTTGGCTGCGTTCTTGTTGAAACCGGTCGCTTTGAGCTCGTAACCGAATCTGGTTTTATCCAGGATGACCTTGATGGCGATGGCAATCAGAATAGCCAGGGGAATCGCGATGGAAACATATTCGTTTCCGGCGAACAGTCCGCCCAGACCTACACCGGGAAGCACCGAAGCGGGAGCGTAATCTCTCAGGTGAAGGGTGTAGGGGCTGGTGGATTCCTTGACGCTGGTCAGGATCATGTTGGTGGTGTAAAGACCGATCCAGTTCAGCATGATGCCGGAGATAACTTCGTTCACGTTGCAGTAGGCCTTCAGGACGCCTACGATGGCTCCGTAAACAGCGCCCACCACAATGGCCAGGATCAGGCACAGCCACCAGGGAAGGCCCAGACCGAGGGCGGCGTAAATGCTGATGCAGGCGCCCACCACATACTGTCCGGCCGCGCCGATATTGAAAAGGCCGACCTTGTAGCAGAACAGAACGGACAGGGAGCACATCAGAAGGGGAGCGGTCTTAACCAGAGTATTGCCCAGGTTCTTCAGCTGAAGGCTTGCTCTGGAGTAGTTCATGAAATTCTTGATTACCGCACCGATGGCGCCGGCAGCGCCGGAGGGATTGATAAACAGAAGGACGATGAAACCAATCAGAAGACCTAAAACGATACAGATCAGGGATGCCAGGAGAGACTGGAAGCCGTCGCTCCTTAAAATGGATTTTTTCTCTTTCACCGGATTACTCATGCCTGCACCTCATCTCTCTTGGCTCCGGCCATGTACAGACCCAGCTCTTCGACAGTAGTATTCTTGGGATCGACCTCACCGACGATCTCGCCTTCGTACATAACGAGGATCCGGTCGGATACATCCATAACCTCATCCAGCTCCAGGGATACCAGCAGCACGGCTTTGCCTTCATCACGCAGGTTCACCAGCTGTTTGTGGATGCCTTCAATGGCGCCGACATCGAGGCCTCGGGTGGGCTGAACTGCGATCAGCAGATCGGGGTTCTTGTCGATTTCACGGCCGACGATGGCTTTCTGCTGGTTACCGCCGGACATGGCACGGGAAACGGTGATGGGACCCTGGCCGGAACGGACGTCATATTCTTCGATGATCTTTTCCGCGTATTCACGGATCTTGTCCATCTTCAGGAAACCGGCCTTGCTGGTAAATTCAGGCTCGAAGTAACGCTCCAGAACAATATTGTTCTCCAGGGAATAATCCAGCACCAGACCATGTTTGTGACGGTCCTCGGGAATATGGGAAAGACCGGAGGTGTTGCGTTTGCGGATGGAAAGGTGGGTGATATCCTTGCCGTTCAGGAGGATCGTACCGCTCTTGACGGGCTCCAGACCAGAAAGACCGTAAACCAGCTCCGTCTGGCCGTTGCCGTCGATACCCGCGATACAGACAATCTCGCCGCGGCGCACCTTGAAGGAAACGCCCTTGACGGCATTGTTGGCATGGGTCTTGGAGGCCACCACCATGTCCTTGACTTCCAGCACCACATCGGTGGGATGAGCGGGACCCTTTTCCACGTGGAAGTTGACGTTGCGGCCAACCATCATGGCGGAAAGACCTTCCGCGGTGGTATCCGCGATATTGACTGTGCCGATGTATTTGCCCTTGCGAAGAACGGTGCAGCGGTCGGCCACAGACATGATTTCATTCAGCTTGTGGGAGATAAACAGGATCGATTTGCCCTCAGCAGCCAGGTTTCTCATGATCTGCATCAGTTCTTCGATTTCCTGAGGAGTCAGAACAGCGGTAGGCTCGTCAAAGATCAGAATCTCGTTGTCCCGGTAGAGCATCTTGAGGATCTCGGTACGCTGCTGCATACCTACGGTGATATCCTCGATTATGGCATCGGGGTCGACATGCAGACCGTATTTCTCGGAAAGCGCGACCACCTTTTCTCTGGCTTCCGCTTTCTGAAGGAAACCCATCTTGTTCGTCGGCTCGACGCCCAGGATGATGTTGTCCAGAACAGAGAAGCATTCGACAAGTTTGAAATGCTGATGAACCATACCGATTCCAAGATCATTGGCATCGTTGGGATCCCGGATCACGACTTTCTGTCCGTTTTTGCGGATCTCGCCTTCCTCCGGCTGATAGAGGCCGAAGAGCACGGACATCAGAGTGGATTTACCGGCACCGTTCTCACCCAGCAGAGCGTGGATTTCTCCCTTTTTCAGCTGGAGAGAGATGTCATCGTTGGCAATAATGCCAGGGAACCGTTTGGTAATATGCAGCATTTCGATGGCATAGGGTTCGTTCTGAACCGCTGCCTTGTTTTCTGCAGCCATGAAGGTTCCTCCCTTCTGAAATTTGTTATAATTGAGAAAAGGAGAGAGCATAGTGCTCTCTCCTTTAAACAGGCAGGGTTATCTTATTTGATGTTGCCCTGATCGTTGACGGTGACGACTTTAGCGTTGTCAGCAGCGCTGATGGTGATGTCATTGTTGACAGTAACCTGTCCGGCATGCATAGCTTTGACAAGAGCATTGTAGTCATCCTCGGTGAAGCCGGTGCCAAACTGAGTGGAGGGAGCCAGCTGGACATAGTTCTCAGCGGGGGTATCGGAAACCAGACCCAGGTTGTCGATCTTTCCGCCGTACTCAGCGAACTTGCCTTCCTTAACTACGGTCAGCATGGTGTTGACAGTAGCGCCAAGACCCTTCATAGCAGAGGTAACAGTCATACCGGAGCCATAGGTGCCGTCGATGGAAGCAGCCTGGTCAACGTCAACGCCGATGACCTTGCCGCCGACCTTCTGAGCAGCCTCAGCAGCGGAGGTGAAGATGCCGCCGCCGCAGGCGAAGACAACTTCGGTGCCGGCAGCATACCAGGTATCCATGGCAGCGGTGATGTCAGCGTCGCCAAAGAACTGGTTGCCGTAAGCGTAGTTAATTTCAACAGCAGCGCCGGTCTCTGCAGCAGCAGCGTCAGCACCCTGAACGAAGCCGTAGCCGTAACGGACAACAGCGGGAACAGCCATACCGCCAAGGAAGCCAAGCTTGGTGTAGCCAAGCTTAACAGCAGCGTAGCCGGCCATGTAACCGCAAAGCTCTTCCTGGTAAACAGCAGAGTACAGGTTGGAGGGCAGCTTGTAGTCCTTAGAGAAATCTCCGGCGGAAACGTCCAGAGCGATAAAGGTAACATCCGGATACTCGCCGGCGGTCTTCTCGATGGCGGGAGCGAATGCGTAACCAGGCATAACGATGACGGTGTATCCTTCATCGACAGCCTTCTCAATCATGGAGATACGGTCCTCATCAGAGTTGGTAGCGGGCTTGAAGTAGTTGAAGTCTACTCCGTTGGCAGTAGCCCAGGCCTTGCAGGCCTCGTAAGTGGTCTGGTTGAAGGACTGGTCGGTGATGTCACCGTAGTCGGTAACCATAGCAACTTTCATGTTAGTAGCAGCTTCACCGCCTTCAGCGGCGCCGCCGTTTCCGGAACAGCCAGCCAGTGCCATTACACTGAGGCAAAGGGCCAGAGCCAGAGCAAGAAACTTTTTCATGTGTTTTTTCTCCTCTATAATTAGTATGATTTGATATGGCGGGTCACCCCGCCATATCCTCCTTATTTTAATAGATTCCCCCGGAAGAATCAACCCCTTTTCGAGGTTTTCCCATGGGTTTCTTCGTGAAAATCAGTTCAGAAAATCCGGGGTGAATCTTAAGGGCAGAAGTTCGGGCAGCGTCATGGTGCGATATTCCAGAGGCTCGGCGCCGGTAATGATCAGAATTTCAAAATCATCGCCGCAGAACTCGCTCATAACCTGACGGCAGACGCCGCAGGGCGGGAAGGGACCGGTGACTTTTCCGTTTTCTCCGCCGCAGACGGCGATGCGGATAAAACGGGGCAGGCTTTCTTCTTCCCGTTCGCTGATGGCCTTGAAAAAGGCGGTGCGTTCGGCGCACACAGTGGGTGTAAAGGAAGAATTCTCAATGTTGCAGCCGGTATAGACCTTTCCGTCCTCCAGCAGCAGGGCGGCCCCCACCTTGTAGCCGGAGTAGGGGGCGTAGGCTTTTTCCATGGCCTCAAGGGCAAGAGAGCAAAGAGCTTCGTTGGTCATAGGTCTCTCCTTTTTGCTTCGGCACTTATTTTAAAACAGCGCCCCGGCACTCGTAGGGAACCCCCAGGTAGTCGGCGATGGTCGCCGCGATGGCCGCGAAGGTGGGCTGGGTGCCGTAGTTTTTCGGTTCAATATTCTGACCGTAGGCCAGATAGGGAATATATTCTCTGGTATGGTCCGTATGATGATGATCGGCGGGATCGCAGCCGTGATCCGCTGTGATGATAACCACATCCTCCGGGCCCATTTTCTTTATGAATTTTGCCAGCCATCCGTCGAATTCGGCATACGCCCTGGCATAACCTTCCACATCCCGGCGGTGGCCGTAGAGCATGTCGAAGTCCACCAGGTTGGTGAAGCAGAGACCCTCAAAGTCCTTGTCCAGGGCTTCCATGGTTTTCTCCATGCCTTCGGTGTTGGAATGGGTGTAGACAAATTCCGTGGTGCCTACGCCGGCAAAGATGTCATTGATCTTGCCGATGGCGTAGACGGTCTTGCCCGCAGCCTTGATGGCGTCCAGCACCGTGGGATTCGGCGGCTCCAGAGAGAAGTCGTGACGGTTGGCGGTGCGCTTGAAGTCCTCTTTGCAGGTGCCCACGAAGGGACGGGCGATGACACGGCCCACGGCGTGGGGTCCGGTGAGGATCTTCCGGGCGATGCGGCAGTATTCGTAAAGCTGCTCCGGCGGCACCAGGGCCTCGTTGGCGGCAATCTGGAAAACCGAGTCCGCGGAGGTATAGACAATCAGATCTCCGGTGCGCATGTGCTCCTCGCCGTAGTCGCGGATGCAGTCGGTGCCGGAATAGGGCAGATTGCAGATGACGCCCCGGCCGGTGGCCTCCCGGAAGGGCTGCAGCACTTCCTCAGGAAAACCATTGGGGTAGGTGGGCAGAGGCTTGTCGGATTGAACGCCCGCGATTTCCCAGTGGCCGATGGTGGTATCCTTGCCCATGGAAGCTTCCCTCAGACGTCCGTAGGCGCCCAGGGGCTTCTCCACAGGTCCCAGATACTCCTGACCATCGATGTTCGCCAGGCCCAGAGCCCGGGTGGTTTCGTTGCGGTAGGCGGGATGCCGGGAGATGGACCGCATGGTATTGCAGTCCTTGTCGCCGAACAGCGCCGCATCCGGCTCTTCACCGATGCCGCAGGAATCCAGTACGATCAGAAAGACGCGTTTTTTACTCATGATCAAACTCCTTCGCGGTGAGAAGCGCTACTTTCATCATGTCGGTGAAGGTGTTCTGCCTTTCTTCCGCGGTGGTGGCTTCACCGGTGAGAATATGGTCGGAAATGGTGCAGATGGCCAGCGCGCGGCGGGGAGCTTCGGGCTTGGAGGCCCGGGCGGCGTTCATGTAGAGGCCGGCGGCTTCCATTTCACAGGCCATGACGCCCATCTTGGCCCAGGCGTTGTTGGCCTGAATGGCTTCGGGCACATTCAGCTCGTCGCCGTAGAAGGTATCTGCGGAAAGAAGGTTGCCCACGTGATAGCGAAGACCCAGCTCCTGGGCAATGCGGGTGGAGGTTTTCAGCAGATCGAAGTCGCAGATGGGAGCAAAGGTGCCCGGCAGACGGAACTGATGGGCGTAGCGGCTGTTGGTGCAGGCGCCCATGCCGAAAACCAGATCCCGGACATGGATGTTCAGATCCAGAGCGCCGGCGGAGCCGATTCGGATGATGTTTTCCACGCCGAAGAAGTTGAAGAGCTCGTAGGAATAGATGCCGATGGAAGGAATGCCCATGCCGCTGGCCATTACGCTGACCCGGGCGCCTTCGTAGGTGCCGGTGTAGCCGTTGACGCCGCGGACATTGTTTACCAGTACGGGATTCTCAAGAAATGTCTCGGCGATAAACTTCGCGCGCAGGGGATCGCCGGGCATCAGGACGGTTCTGGCAAAGTCCTTAGGTTCGGCTTTGATGTGAGGGGTGGGATAAGGATTAGCCATGAATAGTACCTCCTGCAGATAAAGATTTTAATATCCGACACCGGTATCGGTGTTCTTGACGATTTTGACAATGCGGCTGGTACCCAGACGGGAAGCGCCCAGTGCGATGAAATCTTCCGCGTCCTGAAGGGAGCTGATGCCGCCGGCTGCCTTGATGCGCACATGGTCCGCCACATGGGCAGCGAAAAGAGCCACATCCTCCTTCGTGGCGCCTCCGGTGGAGAAGCCGGTGGAGGTTTTAATGAAATCCGCGCCGGATTCGGAAACGATCTCGCACATTTTGATCTTTTCCTCGTCCGTCAGCAGGCAGGTTTCGATAATGACCTTCAGAATATGATCGCCGCAGGCTTTTTTGATCTGTTTGATTTCATTCAGCAGATCCTCATAGCGGCCGTCCTTCAGCCATCCGATATTGATAACCATGTCGATCTCGTCGGCGCCGTTTCTGATGGCGTCTTCTGTTTCAAATACCTTAACAGCTGTGGTGGAGTAACCATTAGGGAAGCCGATGACAGTGCAGATGGCCACGCGGCCGGCTGCGTACTCGGCGGCCTGCTTTACATAGGAAGCGGGAATACAGACGGAAGCGGTCTGATACTTGATTCCGTCATCCACGATTCCCTTGATGTCAGCCCAGGTGGCCTGCTGGGAGAGCAGGGTATGGTCGACCTTGGAAAGAATGTCCGGTAAGTTCATAGAATTGTCCTCCTCCTGAATAGTTTAGTATTTCAGCTTTTGTCCGCTTTCGCGGATGAGCTTTCGGTAGCAGTTGTAGCAGAGGCCTTCATAGCGGTCGTTGCCTCCCAGCACCACCTGATCGCCCTCCACAATGATCCGGCCGTTGTCGTCGAACCGGGCGTTAACCGTGGCCTTCCGGCCGCAGCGGCACACGGACTTGATCTCGGTGATGGAATCGGCAATTTCAAAAAGCCGCTTGGAGCCGGGGAAAAGCTTGGTCTGGAAATCCGCCCGCAGGCCGAAGCACAGCACGGGAATATCGTCCAGATCCGCCAGGTCCTTCATCTGTCCCACCTGATCCGGGGTGAGAAACTGGCACTCATCACAGATCAGCACGTCCCGCTGATGGTCACCGCTCAGCTGGTGGAAGAGAGCCCTGACATCCACCTCGGGGCCCACCGCCAGCGCCTCGGCAAACAGGCCGATGCGGGAACGGACGATGGTGTGGACATTGCCCGCCTCATCGACGGTATCATCCCGGGTGTCGGTGGCGGGTTTAATCAAAAGGACGGATTTCCCTTTTTCTTCATAATTAAATTTCGTCATCAGTGCCTGGGCTGTTTTGGAGGAGCCCATGGCGCCGAATTTAAAGTAAAGTTTTGCCATGGAATGCATGATTCCTTTCGATTCTTTCGGTATTTCTCCCATTTTACCATTTCAGCTGCGATTTGGCAATGGACAATCCATCTAGCGATGGATCCCATCTGGCGATGGATCCCATCTGGCGATGGATCCCATCTGGCAAAGGTTTCACGTCACCGGCCGCTCCCGGTACTGGGCAGGGGACATGCCGGTTTTTTCCTTGAAAAGCTCATAAAAGCGGCTGCGGCTGGGGATGCCGATGGCCTCCTGGATATCCGCGATGTCCATGGAAGGATCCCGAAGAAGCTCCCGGGCTTTGGCAATTCTCCGGTCCGCCAGATATTCCTGGACGCTCTGGCCCGTTTCCTTTTTGAATTTCTGGGAAAAATAATAATCCGCGTAGCCCGCCTGGGAGGCCAGCTGATGAATATTCACCGGCTCCGACAGGTGGGAATCGATATAGTAGCAGGCGTTCTGGATGGCGGCGGAGAGCCCCTGCCGGGTGCGGATCTCCTGTACCCGGGCGATGAAAGTATCCATCATCTCACTGGAGATGGTCATCAGGGCCGTCATGGAAGGCGCGTGTTCGATGCTTTCCGCGTAGGTATCGTTCAGACCGTAGGCAATGTCCGGAGAGAGGCCCCCTTCAATGGTGGCCCTGGTGGCCAGGGTCAGCAGGACGAGAAGGTTGTTCTTGGCGTGGCGCAGCGGGTCACCGAAATCGGCCCGGACACCGGAGGAAAGCTTCATGGAATGGCTCAGGGCCAGATGGTAATTGGGATCTCCCTCCCGGATCATGCGGATGATCTGCTGCTCACTTTCCCACACGCCTTGATGGGAAGAAGAAAGCTTCTTTTCCCGCGGTCCACCGACTGCGTGTGGCCCCTTGACCGCATGGCCGCCGGCCGCGTTCTGCCTTTCCCCGGCGGCGGAGCCACGATCCGTGCAGCCGGCCAGACGGATGTCGGAGGTGGAGATGGTACCGTAGGTGAGGGCATAATGCAGCATGACGGCATACTGCAGCAGGGTGGAATAGGGAATCACCGGGATTTCCTGCAGCCGGGAAAGGGCCAGGCGCCGCTGGGACAGAGAAAGATCCGTGGAGATCATTCGCTGCTGAAGCAGCAGAGTGGAGGCGCTGCCGGTGTAGAGGGGCCCGAACAGATGAATCTGCCTGATCTGGTTCTTCTCATATTCGGGAGCCGTCAGAAAGAAGAAATCATAGTCCGTTTCCAAAAGAAACGGCCGCATGTCTCCGCCGGAAATCTGGGACCGGATGGTATCCGCCAGTTTAATCAGCGAGACGACATCATTGGTGAAGCCTAAAGCGTCCGCATCTGCGTAGATCAGCTTCAGATCACGGTCATAGGTCCAGTGATTGATGGGATAGGCTGTTCGGATCATTCCGTAAAACAGCTGAAGCCGGGCTGTTACATCCGTCAGATAATCCATGGAGGGCACCTCGATTCCTGAAATTTATTATATTGTACGATATTTCAATACGATTGTAAAGGTGGTTGAATTTGCGGAAATAAAAATGAATTAGCGGATGCATAATCAAACCCTGATTGCTACAATGAGATCAATCAATACGAAATACCGGGACGAACCGGAAAATAAAAGGAGTTTTATCATGGCAAAAGAACCTAAGCTTTCTCAGTCCGAGATCGATGGCGTTCAGTACCGCCGCGCCAAACTGTGGCAAATTATCCTGATCGCCTGCAACGCTTTAAACGGCATGGCTGTCTATTCACTCATCGGCCAGGCATCCTATGCTGCCAGCATCGGATTCGGCATTTCTACCCTTGTGGTGGGCGGTCTTCTGACCTTTACCCGTATCTTTGACGCTATTACAGACCCGCTGCTGGCGTTTCTCTATGACCGCGTGAACACTAAATGGGGTAAGATTCGTCCCCTGATGATCCTGGGCTGGCTCATTCAGTCCATCGGTATCATGTCCATGTTCTCCTGGTTCGCCAGCAAAGGTTTCGGCGTTGCCGTCTTCCTGATTACCTACATGGTTTATGTCATCGGTTATACCATCGTGAATATGACCGCTCAGACCCTTGGCCCGCTGGTGACCAACGATCCCAAACAGAGACCCACCGTTGGCGTATGGTCCACCGTTTTCAACTACCTGGTTCCCATGGCTTTCACCATCGTGCTGAACACCGTGCTGCTTCCCAAATATGGTGAAATCGCCGTGACTGAAAGCGGTTATGCTGTCAACTATTCCCAGGCTTATCTGACCATGGCTGCCGTGGTGACCGTCATTGTTTCTCTGGTGGGCGTTATCCTGGTGTGCATCGGTATTTCCGAATACGACAAGCCCGAAAACTTCGAAGGCACCAACAAGACTCATGAGCGCCTGAAATGGAAAGACATGTGGAATGTCCTGAAGAACAATAAACCTCTGCAGTCCTATATCATTGCCCAGGCTTCCGATAAGATTGCCCAGCAGGCCGGCGGCGCTGCCATTGTGGGTACGATGCTTTCCGGTATTCTGATCGGAAACATGACCATTGCCACCTATCTTTCCGTAGGCGGTATGCTTCCCTCCATCATCTTCGCCATTCTCGGCGCCCGCTACTGCGGTAAGCACGGAAACAAAGAAGCCATTGTCAACTGGGC
This sequence comes from uncultured Eubacteriales bacterium, assembly GCA_902783575.1. Classification (GTDB taxonomy): domain Bacteria; phylum Bacillota; class Clostridia; order Lachnospirales; family Bianqueaceae; genus RUG760. The sequence goes on along the minus strand of CACZRP010000084.1, from coordinate 8,507 downwards.
CAAGTACTGCTCCATCGCCAATCTGGTCATGATCGCTTTCTTTACCATTACCTGGTTCACCGCTGGCACTAGCAGCATTGCGAAACTGGGAATCACCATGGTAATCTATATTCTTCTCACCCTGGTGTGCAACGGCTTCATGATGGCCGGCACCACCGCAGCCACCGCCTTTATGGCTGATGTTATTGACTACGAGCTGGACCGCAGCGGCAAATATATCCCCGCCGTGGTATCCGGTACCTATTCTCTGATAGACAAGATTGTCTCCTCTTTCTCCGCGCTGATTGCTACCGGATGTGTGGCACTGATCGGCTATACCGACACCCTTCCTCAGCCCGGCGACGCTCCCACCGGAGCCATCTTCGGAGTGACCATGTTCCTGCGCTACGGACTGGCGATTCTCGGCTGGCTGTGCACCCTGTGGGCCATGCGCAACTGCAAGCTGGACAAGCACGAGATGGTAGAGGTCCAGAAACGCATTGAAGAGAAGAAAAACGAATTAAAGGAAGCAGAAGCGAATGCGTAATTATACAGAATTATCCAAGGAGTGGCGGTTTGTCAAAACCGCCGCTTCGGCTATCGAAGCAGCGGAGAGCCAGGCAGCAGAGCAGATTTCCATTCCGAATACATGGAACGCCATCGACGGCCAGGACGGCGGCAATGACTACTACCGCGGCACCTGCTGGTACGTGAGAGAGCTGACCGAAGAAGAAATGACTCCCGCGGAAGAGGGCGGCAGCATCTATCTGGAGTTCGACGGCGTGGCCATGAGCTGCGATGTCTATCTGGACGGTGAAAAGCTGACTCATCATGACGGCGGCTACAGCCTGTTCCGCGTCAATATGAATGCCTATCAGGGCAAGGCCCATACCCTGGCCCTGGCGGTTTCCAACGAGGACAATGGCCGGGTTTATCCGCAGAAAGCCGATTTCACCTTCTACGGCGGCATCTACCGCATGGTGCGTCTGGTGAAAACTCCTGCCGTACATTTTGCCCTGGGCTATATGGGCACCAGCGGTTTCCGCGTCACCCCTCAGGTGGATCTGGAGGGAGGCTGCGCCGAGGTGCTGGTCACTGCTTACGTGGAAGGAGCCGATGGCCTGGATGCCAGCGTCACCTTCGAGACCGACGGCCAGGTCAGGACGGCGCCCGTGGAAAACGGCAGCGCCACCGTCAGCTTTATTCTGTCTCCCGTGCATCTGTGGGATGGCGTGAAGGATCCCTATCTCTATGAGATGAAGGCTTCCCTGAGCTCCGGGGATGAGATCCGCACCCGCTACGGCTGCCGGAAATTCGAAATCAACGGCGAGGGCTTCTTCCTGAACGGAAAGGCTTATCCCCTCCGGGGTGTCAGCCGCCATCAGGACCGCAAGGGCCTTGGCAACGCGCTGACCCTGAAGGAGCATCAGGAGGACATGGCCTTTATCCGTGAGATCGGCGCTAACACCGTGCGTCTGGCCCACTATCAGCACGCCCAGGAATTCTATGACCTGTGCGATGAGAACGGTATTGTAGCCTGGGCCGAGATTCCCTACATCACGCAGCATATGTCCGGCGGTCTGGAGAACACCCTGTCCCAGATGGAGGAGCTGATTGTCCAGAATTACAATCATCCCTGCATCGCTGTCTGGGGTCTGTCCAACGAGATCACCGCAGCCAGCCCCGTGAACGAGGAGCTGCTGAACAACCACCGCATGCTGAACGACCTGTGTCATCATATCGATCCCACCAGAGCCACCACCATGGCCAATGTCTTCATGCTGGAGATCGATTCTCCCATCCTGGAGATTCCGGATGTGAACAGCTACAATCTTTATTTCGGATGGTATCTGGGTGAGCTTTCCCAGAACGACGAATTCTTTGACGAATATCACGCCAAATATCCGGAGAGGGCCATCGGCTTTTCCGAATACGGCGCCGACGCCAATCCCGCCTACCATTCCAGCCATCCGGAGCGCAGCGACTATACCGAAGATTATCAGGCTCTCTATCATGAGCATATTCTGAAGATGATTGATGAAAGACCTTACCTCTGGGCGACCCATGTGTGGAACCTCTTTGATTTCGCGGCGGACGGCCGGGACGAGGGCGGCAAGCACGGCGAGAACCAGAAGGGTCTGGTGACCTTCGACAGAAAGTACAGAAAGGACGCCTTCTATCTGTATAAGGCTGCCTGGAACAAGGAAGACAAATTTGTCCATCTCTGCGGCAAAGGCTATGTGAACCGCGCCGAGGACAAGACGAAAATCAAGGTTTATTCCAACCTGCCAGCCGTGGACCTCTATGTGGACGGTGCTTTATTCGCCCATCAGGAAGGGGAGAGAATCTTCACCTTTGAGGTGGCCATCAGCGGCGAGCATGCCATCGAAGCCAGGGCCGTGGACGCTGCCGGAAACGAAGTGAAGGACAGCATGAAGGTGGTCCGGGTGGATCAGCCGGACGAGAGCTATATCTACAACAATCAGGCCGCCAAGGTGATCAACTGGTTTGACGCCGGCGAGCTGGATCCCGATGCCTTCTCTGTCCAGGATACCCTGGGAGAGCTTCGGGCCAATCCCCAGGCGGGAGCCGTGGTCAATGCCATGATGGAAAAAGCCTCCGCTTCCCGTGGTGATGTGGCCAATGCCGTGAAGGACAACCCCGCCCTTCAGCGGATGATGGGAAAAATGACCCTGATCAGCCTTTTGAAGCAGGGCGGAGCCGATGAGGAATCCATCAAATCATTAAACCGAATTCTTCAGGGGATTAAGAAATGAAAACAGGTGTACAACAGATCATGCTCGGAACCGTAACCGGTTCCGAGCAGTCTGCCTTAGAGACATTGAAGAAGATCAAGGCCGCCGGTTATGACGGTATTGAGCTGAACAGCTTTCAGATTCACAAAACCTCCTGGCTGGTGAGGCTGCTGACCAAAGCCGCCGGGATGCCCACAGGCAAGGGCGGAAACTTCAACTGGCATCAGTTGGTGAAGGACTCGGGCCTTCAGGTGCTCAGTCTCCATACGGATCTGGGTTCCCTGAAGCGCAGTCCCGAAGAAATCTGCCAGGAGGCAGCCTCCTTTGGCACCCGCTTTGTAGTGATCACCGGCATGTACCGGTTTGACTATACTTCGAGAGAAGCCCTGGAAGGCCTCTGCAAAGATCTGAACGCGGCAGGAGAGAAGCTGGCCCAGTCCGGAATCAGCCTGCTGTATCATAATCACAATATCGAGTTCCTTCGGATCAAGGGCACAGATGTCAGGGCCTATGATTTCATTCTCACCCATACGGATCCCGCTTTTGTCAATTTCGAGCTGGACACCTACTGGCCAGCCGAGGCGGGAGTGGATGTGGTTTCCCTGATGGACCGGGTGGGCAGCCGTCTGAAGCTCTGGCATGTAACAGACCGGGGCAGCCGGCTCCAGGGCCAGGCCATGACGCCCATTATCAAATCCGATTCCGTGGAGGCGGGCTGCGGCAATATGCCGCTGGATGCTCTGGCCCGGAAGGCTGCGGAATACGGAGCCGAAGCAGCCATTCTGGAGACCCACCGGAACTGGATCGACAAATCTCCCCTGAAGAGCATCGAACTGAGCGCCCGCTGGATGAAGGAGCATATTGATGAATAATTCCTGGAAAGCCAAATGGATTACCCCGGAGCAGGAACAGATAGAAACGAAAGGCTCCGCCAAGGAGCCTGTTCAGCGTCCCGGGGCGGGATATCTGAAAAAGACATTCGTTGTTTCAGACAGCGCTGACGGAGAAGCTCCGGAGCTTTATATTACGGCCCACGGTCTCTATGAGGCATGGCTGAACGGACAGAGGATCGGTCAGGACCGTCTGACTCCCGGCTGCGATGAATATGACCAGCGGCTTCAGTTTCAGGTTTATCCCCTGGAGAATCTTCAGCCCGGCCGGGAGAACGAGCTGCTGGTGATGCTGGGCGACGGCTGGTACCGGGGATGCAACGGCATCGACGGCGTGAGGAATCTCTTCGGCCGGGACCTGTCCCTGCTGGCGGAGATCCGCCGGGGAGAAGAAATTCTGCTGAAGACCGATGAAACCTGGGAAGGCACCATGCAGGGCCCGATGCTTCTGACGGATCTGGAGCTGGGAGAGACCTATGATGCCAGAAGGGATATCGAAGAATGGCATCCCGTCCGGGTTCTGACGGAGGCATCCAGACCTGAGAGGGGACTGAAGCAGGCCGGCTTCGGCTATGAGAACCTTGTTCAGGACCGGACGCTGCCCATCCGGGAGAAGGAAGTTTTCCCGGGAGAGCTGATCGTAACTCCCGACGGCGGGAAGGTTTATGATTTCCATCAGAATCTGGCGGGCTATACCCGGATCCGCATCAGGGGCGCGAAAGAAGGGCAGATCGTCCGGCTGATTCATGGAGAAACCCTGGATGAGAAGGGGAACTTTACCATTGCCAATTTCCAGCCCGGCGACCGGAACAAATCCGGAGGCATCAGACAGGAGCTGAATTACACCTGCAAAGAGGGGGATCAGGAATACAAGCCCACCTTCAGCATGTTCGGCTTCCGCTACGCGAAAATTGAGACAGAGATTCCTCTGGAGAATATACAGATTGAGGCCGTGGCGGTTTATTCGGATATGGAGCAGACCGCGTTTTTCGAGTGCGGCAATGCCGATGTTAATCAGCTTTTCGCCAACAGCCTCTGGAGCATGAGATCCAACTTCTGCGATATTCCCACCGATTGTCCCACCCGGGAAAGAGCCGGATGGACGGGAGATGCGGGCGTGTTTTCCCCCACCGGCCTCAGGTTGATGAACAGCCGGAAGGTCTGGGAGAAATGGCTGGCCAATCTGCGGCTTTTGCAGCATAAGGACGGCAAGATGGCCTATATCGCTCCCTCCAACGGAAAGCCGGGCATGATCAGCGAGCTGTTCAGTGCCTCCGTGGGCTGGGGAGATGCCAGCGTACTGGTGCCCTGGGCCATCTATGAGGTCTACGGTGATGCTGCCGTGCTGCGGGATAACTACGAAATGATGAAACGCTGGGTGGACTTCCTGGAGAGAAGAGCCAGAAAAACCCGTCTGGGCGGATGGCTCCGGAAAAACCGGGATCAGCGCTATATTATCGACACCGGCATGGATTACGGCGAGTGGTGCGAGCCCGGCGCCGATGTGATGAAAACCATGAGGGATGCCTCCCTCCACGGACAGCCGGAGGTGGCCACTGCCTATTTTGCCCATTCCTCGGCACTGCTGGGCCAGATTGCCGAAATTCTCGGCGAAGAGGAGGACGCGAAGCGCTATACGGAGCTGTCCTTCAGAGTTAAGAAAGCTTATCAGAATCTGGTGCTGAAGGATGGTCATATCCACAGCAGCCGTCAGTGCGAATATGTGCGTCCCATCGCCTTTTCTCTGCTGGGAGCCGCGGACGAGAAGACCGCCGCGGAGGATCTGGACCGGATGGTGAGAGAGAACGGATATCATCTGAACACTGGCTTCCTGTCCACACCATTTTTGACGAAGGTCCTGGCGGATCACGGCTATACGGACACCGCCTGCCGTCTGCTGCTGCAGGAGGAATGCCCCTCCTGGCTCTACGCGGTGAAGAAGGGAGCCACCACCATATGGGAAACCTGGGACGGCATCCGGGAGGACGGCACCGTTCATGATTCTCTGAATCATTACAGCTACGGCGCCATCAGCCTGTGGCTGCTGGAGGGTGTGTGCGGCATCCGGTACCGCTTTGATGAAGTGACCATTCGGCCTCTGCCCCTGAAGGAGCTGGGCTATGCCAGGGCGGTCTTTGATTCACCCCGTGGCCGGATTGTTTCCGGATGGGCTGTGAAAAACAGTGGAGAAGCCGGCGCTGCTGGTGTAAAATATCATTTAGAGATTCCCGAAGGACTCATTGCCAGGGCCGAGCTGCCGGATGGCAGAATCATGACCTTGGAGAGCGGAACCTACGATTTTTAATTCTTTGGTGAGAGAAGAGGAGAAAAGCATGGCCAAGTATTTCTGCAACCCCATCAACATTAATTATCATTATCAGTTTAACAAGGATCCCAGAAGAAAAGATATGACCATCGGCCGGGAAGCGGCGGACCCCTCCATGATTCAGTACCAGGGGAAATACTATATTTTCGCCTCCATGAATCTTTCGGTCTGGGTTTCCGAGGATCTGGTGCACTGGGAATCTTATCCCCTGCCGGAGGATATGCCTCTTTATGATTACGCTCCTGACGTGCGTGTCATCCGTGTGCCCGAAAAGGACGAGAAGGGCGATTATGTCCGCACCGGCGAATGGGTTTATTTCTGCGCCTCCCGCCGGGGCAAGATCTGTGACCGTTACCGCACCAAGGATATTCTGAACGGACCCTATGAGAAGATCAAAGGAACCTTTGACTACTGGGATCCCAATCTCTTCCAGGATGATGACGGACGAATCTATTTTTACTGGGGCTGCTCCAATATGACTCCCATCTACGGCGTGGAGCTGGATCCCTTTACCATGAAGCCCTACGGAGCCACCCTGTCCAATCCCAAAGGCAATGTGGTGGAGCTGATTAAGGGAGATCCCTGGCATATTGGCTTCGAGCGTTTTGGAGAGGATAACAGCCTGCTGCCGGCCTCGGAGGAGGAGATCGAAGCCAAGTTCCAGGCCTATGTCAAAAAGCAGGGCGTGCCCGAGGCGCTGATTCCCGCCAGCGTCAAACCTCTGATCAAGGGCATGTTCGCCAATGCACCCTTCATTGAAGGGGCCTGGATGGACAAGCACGAGGGCAAGTACTATCTGCAGTATGCTTTCCCCGGCACCCAGTTCAACTCTTACGGCGACAGTGTCTATGTGTCCGATTCTCCCCTGGGTCCCTTTACTCTGGCTGAGAACGCCCCCTACAGCTATATGCCCGGCGGATTCTTTACTGGCGCCGGTCACGGCTCCACCATGGAAGATCGGAAGGGTAATCTCTGGCACACCGCCTCCACCCGCATCAGCCGGAATTTTGATTTCGAGCGCCGGGTGGGTATCTGGCCCGCCGGCTACACCGAGGACGGAGAGCTGGTCTGCGATCAGCGCTACGGCGACTGGCCCATGAGAATGCCGGAGGAGGGACCGAAGAAGGCCGCCTCCGATGAGCTGCTGTGGAAGGATCCCGAATGGATGCTTTTAAGCTATGGCAAGGAGGCCTGCGCTTCCTCTGCGGAAGAGGGCAAGGACCCATCGAAGGCGGTGGACGAGGATGTGCGCACCTGGTGGCGCGCTGCCTCTAACAGCCGGGATGAATGGCTGAAGATCGATCTGGGCGAGGCCTATGATATTCGGGCCATTCAGATCAATTTTGCCGATGATTCCCTGAATATTCCGGCTCCCGGCAAAATCCGCGGCGGAGACCAGGCAAGATATATTGATGAGCACATTCATCCCACCCAGTGGACCCTCTCCGGATCCCTGGATGGAGAAACCTGGGAGATCATTGAAGACAAGAGCATGGTGACCACCGATCTTTCCCATGATTTTCTGGTGAGGGAAGAGGGTATCCGTTACCGGTATCTGCGCCTTTGGAATATCCGCCTTCCCTATGATCAGGCTCCCGCGGTTTCCGGCCTTCGTGTCTTCGGTCTGCAGCTGGCCGGGACCCATGAGCTGCCTCTGGCGCCCAAGGCCTGCGGCCGCAGAATCAGCGGCATCGACATGGAGGTGGAGATTGAGCTTCCGGAAGAGGACAGCCGCCGGCCGCTGGGATATATCATTCTCTTCGGCAATGCCCCCGACAAGCTGTATCACAGCTACATGGTGATGGCGGACCAGCTGAAGGCCCTTCAGGGTGTGAAACGCGTAGGTGCCCTGGTGGAGGGCAGAGATGTCTTCGTGCAGGTGGATGCCTTCAACGAAGCTGGCATCACCCACGGCACGCCCTTCGCTGTGAAGTAATTGTAATCAAAAAACGACCTTGTGTTTCCTCTGCGTTTCGTAGGTGGTTATTTCAACAAAAAGAAAGCCCTTCGGGATTCGTGATGATTCCCGAAGGGCTTTTTACTTGTTAGTTCAATCAAAGGCAGTGCTTATTTCAGCATGCTTTCTTCCCAGCTGTCATAGGGCTTGATTCCCATCAGGCCGACGACGGTGGGAGCAACGTTGGCAAGACCAAAGGCGCCTTTCTTCATCTCGTGCTTCTCATCCTTGTCGTAGATGATGAAGGGAACAGGATTCAGGCTGTGGGCGGTACGGACTTCGATCTTTCCTTTTTTGTTCTTCTCCAGCATCTGGTCGGAGTTGCCGTGGTCGGCGGTGACAACCAGAATGCAGTTTTCTTCGTCAACAACCTTCTTGATTCTGGCCAGCTGCAGGTCAACGCTCTCCACAGCGATTTCGGTGGCATCCAGGTTTCCGGTATGACCAACCATATCACCGTTGGGGAAGTTGCAGCGGATGAATCCGTACTGATGGCTCTGGATGGCTTCGATCACCTTGTCGGCGATTTCGGTGGCCTTCATCCAGGGGCATTCGTCGAAGGAGCGCACATCGCTGGGGATCTCGCAGTAGTCCTCCAG
>CACZRP010000083.1 GCA_902783575.1 uncultured Eubacteriales bacterium | reverse complement strand
TAAATCCACTAAAGTCGCGGATTTCACGACTCCCTTTGACAAGCTGGTGGTGGCCGGTGAGGAAACCACTCTGAAGACCGCCAACGATATTATCTGGGATCACAAGCTCAATTCCCTGCCCATCATTGATGATCAGCAGCGCCTGAAATACTTTGTTTTCCGCAAGGACTATGATTCCCACAAGGAAAATCCCCTGGAGATGCTGGATGCCCACAAGCGCTATATGGTGGGAGCCGGTATCAATACCCGGGATTACGAGCAGCGGGTTCCCGCTCTGGTGGAAGCCGGCGCCGATGTGCTTTGCATCGACTCCTCTGAAGGCTTCTCCGCATGGCAGGCTCAGACCATCCAGTTTATCCGCGAGCGCTACGGCGACAGCGTCAAGGTAGGCGCAGGTAACGTCGTCGACCGCGAGGGCTTCCTCTTCCTGGCAAAGGCCGGTGCCGACTTCGTTAAAATCGGTATCGGCGGCGGCTCCATCTGCATCACCCGTGAGCAGAAGGGTATCGGCCGCGGTCAGGCCAGCGCCGTTATTGATGTGGCAGCTGCCAGAGACGAATACTTCAAGGAAACCGGCATCTATGTGCCCATCTGCTCCGACGGCGGTATTGTTCATGATTACCACATGACTCTGGCTCTGGCCATGGGCGCCGACTTTATGATGCTGGGCCGCTACTTTGCCCGCTTCGACGAATCCCCCACCAACCGTCTGATGGTGAATGGCTCCTATGTGAAGGAGTACTGGGGCGAAGGATCCAACCGCGCGAGAAACTGGCAGCGGTACGACCTGGGCGGCGACAAGAAGATGGCCTTCGAAGAGGGCGTAGATTCCTACGTTCCCTATGCCGGCAGCCTCAAAGATAATGTCAATCTTTCCCTGTCCAAGGTAAAACATACCATGTGCAACTGCGGCGCTCTGACCATTGAAGAGCTGCAGAAAAAAGCCAAAATTACCCTGGTCTCCGCCACCAGTATTATCGAAGGCGGCTATCACGACGTAACACTTCATTCCAGTGAACAGAAATAAGGAGGAAATTCCCATGGGCTTATGTCTGGTCCGTGATCTTTATACCTGTGCAGCCGATCTGGATGGAAAAACCATTTCCGTCGGCGGCTGGGTCCGCAGTATCCGTGATTCCAAGTCCATCGGCTTTATTGTCCTGGCCGACGGCACCTGCTTCAACACTCTTCAGATCGTTTACGAAGACTCCAAAGTCAGCAATTTCGAAGAGATCAGCCACATTCCGGTGGGCTCTTCCATCACCGTCACCGGTACCCTGGTGCTGACCCCCGGCATGAAGCAGCCCTTTGAGCTGCATGCCACCGAGGTGATTGTCGAAGGTCTTTCCACCCCCGATTATCCCCTGCAGAAAAAGCGTCATACCATGGAGTACCTGAGGACCATTGCCCATCTGCGTCCCAGATCCAACACCTTCCAGGCGGTGTTCAGAGTCCGTTCTCTGGCAGCCTTTGCCATTCACAAGTTCTTCCAGGAGAGAGGCTTTGTCTACGTCAATACGCCCATCATCACCGGCTCTGATGCCGAAGGCGCCGGCGAGATGTTCCGTGTCACCACCCTGGATCCCAAGGAGCATCACCTGACTGAAGACGGACAGCCCGATTTCTCCGAGGATTTCTTCGGCAAGATGGCGTCCCTTACCGTCAGCGGACAGCTGAACGGCGAAACCTTCGCCACGGCCTTCCGCAACATCTATACCTTCGGTCCCACCTTCCGCGCGGAAAACAGCAACACGCCCCGTCATGCCGCTGAGTTCTGGATGATGGAGCCTGAAATCTGCTTCGCCGATCTGGCGGATGTGTGCCAGCTGGAAGAGGATATGCTGAAATATGTGATCCGTTACCTGCTGGAGAACGCGAAGGATGAGCTGAACTTCTTCAACAGCTTTGTGGACAAGGGTCTCCTGGCCCGTCTTAAGAACATCGTCGAAAAGGACTTCGTCCGCTGCTCCTATACCAAAGCCGTGGAGATTCTGAAAGCCAGCGGCCAGAAATTTGATTACGCGCCTGAATGGGGCATCGATCTTCAGACCGAGCACGAGCGCTACCTCACCGAGGTTGCCTTCCAGGGTTCACCTGTTTTCGTCACCGATTATCCCAAGGATATCAAGGCCTTCTATATGCGGTTAAATGACGATGGCAAAACCGTCGCCGCCGCTGACCTGCTGGTACCCGGTGTAGGCGAGCTCTGTGGCGGTTCCCAGAGGGAAGAGCGTCTGGATGTGCTGGAAAACCGCATCCGGGAGCTGGGAATGAAGGAAGAGGATTACTGGTGGTATCTGGATCTTCGCCGCTATGGCTCCGTTAAGCACGGCGGATTCGGTCTGGGCTTCGAGCGTCTGATCATGTATGTGACCGGCATGGGCAACATCCGCGACGTCATCCCCTTCCCGAGGACTGTCAACAACCTGGAGTTCTGATCCATGTTCTACTTCTTTCTGCCTACCCTTTTCTCCTATAAGCTGATTCTGGTGGCAGCCGCTGTCATTCCCGCCTTCTTCCTGATGGTGAAGGTTTACCGTTCCGACCGTCTGGAGCAGGAGTCGCCCCGGATGCTTAAAAATCTGGTGATCGCCGGCATTCTCTCCTCTCTGATCGCCCTGGTGGCGGAAAAATTCCTGTGCCTGCTGCTGGATCTGCTGGTTCCGAAAACCAGTGTCCTGTATCCGGTGCTGCTGTATTTCGGCATCGTAGCCTTCTCTGAGGAGGGAGCCAAGTACTTCATGCTGCAGCGCCGCACCTGGCGGGCGCCGGAATTTAACTGTCAGTATGACGCCGTGGTCTATGCTGTCTTTGTTTCTCTGGGATTCGCTCTCTGGGAGAACATCAGCTATGTGATGGCCTACGGTTTCCAGACAGCCATTGTCCGGGCGCTGACCGCCATTCCGGGACATGCCTGCTTTGGCGTGTTCATGGGCGTGTTCTACGGCTTCGCCAAGCGGATGGATTACGCTTATCACGCCGAGTTCTCGAAATTCTTCCGGGTTCTCGCCGTACTTCTGCCCGCAATAATTCACGGTGCCTATGATTACATAGCCACCGTGGATTCCAGTTCGATCTATTTTATTGTTTTTATCGCGATTCTCTTCGTCATCTCCTACCTGCTGGTGGGAACCATGTCGAAAAAAGACCGCTATATCAGCTGAGACAAATCTTACATACCCAGATCCGTAAGCACCTGACTGCCTTTGCCGTCGGGTGCTTTTTTTACGATGATCTGCTGCGGAATCGCCTCTTCCAGCTCTTTGCGGTGGGAAATAATCCCAATCAGCCTTCCGCCCGCGGTAAGGGACCGAAGCATGTCGATGGCCTCCTGCAGGGAGGTTTCATCCAGGGTTCCAAAGCCCTCGTCCACAAAGAGGGCATCCACCTGGATGCCGCCCGCGTCGGAGCTGATCCTGTCGGAAAGACCCAGGGCCAGGGCCAGGGAGGCTTTAAAGCTTTCGCCGCCGGACAGGGAGCTCACGGGCCGGATTTTGCCTGTATGGTTGTCCAGCACATCCAGACCCAGGGAGTTTTTCCCGCTGATTTCCAGGGGATCCTCATGCCTGAGAAGCTCATATCTTCCGCCGCTCATGGGCAGCAGACGCCGGTTGGCCGCCTGAAGGATCCGTTCAAAGCCGGCTGACTGAACGTACTGCTCCAGGGTAATCTTGGCCCGGCCCTTTACCTTGCCGTTCAGCAGATCGGAAAGGGAGTTCAGCCGGCCTGTCTCCTCCGACAGCCGGGCAATCTCTCCGGTTTTTTCTTCCATCCGCCGGCGCAGCTCTTCGTTAACCTCAGCCCGATGGCTGCAGAAAACAGACTTCTGGTTCAGATCCCTGACCTGCTCATCCAGTTCCTGCACCGTCTTTTCCATTTCCAGGGTGTCCACCCTCCGGATCCCTTCGGCATCTTTGGCATAGTTTTCCTTCAGCTGTCTGGCCGCCGCCAGATCCGCCTCATACTGATGCAGGCGCCGGTTCTCCCGGCTGATTTCCTCTTCGGAAACATCCATGGAAAGAAAGTCCTGAAGACTCTGGAAGCCCTGGGCGCTCCAGGCCTCTTCCAGGGCCTTTTCTCCAATCTTCCACTCTTCCCCTGCCCTCTTCTGCCTCTCCTCTTCCTTCTGCAGGGAAGCATCCACGGCTGCTTTCTGTTCCTTGGCCTGCTGGAAGCTTTCTCTGGCCTGCCGGATCTGATCCCCGGTCTGACGCGCCTCCTTTTCCAGGGCTTCTCTCTTCTCCCGGGCTTCCCTGAGCGTTGCATATTCCAGGGCAGGCAGGGAATCCGCCTGGCTTTTCAGCCCTGCCATGGCCGCCTTCCCATCGCTGATCCGCTGTTTTTCCTCTTCCGCTTCTTTCAGCAGGGCGTTCAGGCTTTCTTCCTCATTCCGGATCTTTTCCTCCAGCGCCGGCAGGCTGTCGGTGAGCTTTTTCCAGTTCTTTTCTTCCTGTTCTGCCGTCAGCAGCTGCTCCCGGACCTCATCGGAACGGTTCTCAGCCCTTGCAAACAGCTGCTCCAGTATCTCCTCCGCCGGCAGCTTCTCCGTCTCTTCTGAAGCTATGCGCAGCAGTCTGATGAGGCCTTCCTTCGCCTCTTTTTTCATCAGATTCAGCTGACCCAGCTCCTGACCGGCCGCCAGACTGGCCTTTTCCCGCTCACTGCGGCGCCGATCCGCTTCGGCCCGGGCCTTCTTCACATCCTCTTCCGTCACATGATCCCGGGAAAGCTCCGCCTTCTGGGGGTGATGAAGAGAGCCGCAGACGGGACAGGGTTTCCCCTCCAGCAGCGCAGAAGCCAGAATACCGGCCCTCTCCGCCTCCAGCATGGTTTCCATTTCCCCTGCCCTGGTCTCTGCTGCCTGATAGATCTGCTCCTTCTTCAGAAAAGCCTTCTGCAGAGTATGGACCCTGTCATCCAAAGTGCTGATTGTTGTACGGCGGGTCACCAGCAGATCCCGAAGGTTCTCTTGCTCCTGCCGCAGCTGTTTCAGCTGCCCCTCTGCCTTTTCCAGAGAAACCTGGGCATCCATGGCTTCCTGCCGCTGCCCCCGATGATCCTCCAGATCCTTCTCCAGGACCTTTTGTTTTTCCAGAGCAGCGTCCAGCCGTTTCCCGGCCTTCTCCAGCTGCGTTTCTTCTGCCGCCAGATCCTTCCGAATCTGCTCCCGCTTTTCATAGGTGGGCTCCGCCTCTGTCATTCGGCGGATCCGGTCCTTCTGAATTTCCAGCTCCTTTTCCTTCTCATCGGCTGCCCGGTTTTCCTTCTCCAGCCGCTCCATCAGCAGGACGGCCTGCTTCTGTTTTTCCTTTTCCTTTTCCAGAGCCTCGGACGCCCGGCGGCTGTCCTCTTCCGCTTTCCGGGCCTTCTCATAGACCGGGTGTACCAGCCGGACTGCCTTCTCATGGCGCTCTTTGATCTTTCCTAGAGCCTCCATCTCGTCCCGCTGATTCAGCAGCTCCTCCAGGGCCTTTCCGGCCTTTTCCAGCCGGTCCAGCTTTTCGTTGGATTCCATGGCCAGGGTCAGGGCCGCACTTTCCCTGCGAAAAACGCTCTCTGCTTCACGGCGCTGACGATCATAATTGTCCGCCTCAGCCTTGTCACAGGCGATCAGATCCCGGATGGCTTCTTCCATCTCCCGGACCTTGTAGATATGCCCATCCCGGGAAATATCCTCATCCAGTTCCTGCAGCCGCTGGGCCGCCGGGCTTTCCTCATCGTAGCGGATCTCCCGGAAATACTGAATCAGGCCCTGTTCTCCGGCCTTTAACTCATCCTGTTTTTTCAGAAATCTCTGCCGCATGATTTCTCCCATCTGGCGATAGGCTTCCGTGCGGAAGATCTTCTGGAGGATTTTGGTTCTTTCATCGGAGCCTGCGTTCAGCAGCTGATAAAATTCACCCTGGGCGATGAGGCAGATCTGCTTAAACTGATCCAGATCAATGCGCAGAAGCTCCGTCACCGCCGCAGCCACCGGCCGGATGCCTTCCACGGGAGCCGCCGGTTCCGGGGGATAAAACACCGCTTTTTCCATCTGCTTCACGGTGCCTTCGCCCCGGGCCTTGGGTCTGTCATAGGCGGGGGAGCGCCGGATCTTGTACTGGCTGTTTCGATGCTCAAAGGTCAGCTCCACATAGGTTTCCGTTGCCGGCAGAGCAAAATCGGACCGCAGGGTGCCCGCCTGACGGAAGGCGCCGCTGGGCCGCCCGTACAGGGCGAAGGTGATGGCGTCGAAGATGGTGGTCTTGCCGGCGCCGGTCATGCCGGTGATCAGAAAAATCCCCTTCTGCTCAAAACCGGTGAAATCAATCTCCTCCCGGCCGGCATAGGGACCGAAGCCGGACAAAACAAGCTTAATCGGTTTCATAGATGATTCCTGCCTCTCCTGCCGTTTCCTTCAGCACCGTCCACTCCTCTTCCGAGGGGATGCCGCCCAATATTTTCTGATAAAAATCTCCCAGAAGCTCTGTAAATCCGATCTTCTCGGCCCTGTCATCAAAGGAGAACTCCATCAGCTCCCGGGTGTGGCTGTTGGCATAATCCAGCTTCATGATATTGGGATAATAAGCCCGCAGATGGCCGATGGCATCGGGAATGACATCCTCATCAGTCAGGGTGGCGTAGATATAGTCCTCACTGGCCAGGGATTCCCGGGTGAGGTCCTCCAGCCTGCCCTTGATATGCCGCATATCCCGCAGGGGCACCAGGGGCAGCAGCTCGATGTCCACCTGTCCCTTTTCTCCCAGGGTCACCAGGGGCACGCTCTTGTCCTTCAGCACCTCGGAAAGACTGTATTTCAGGGGCGATCCGGAGTAGCGGACCTCCCTCCTTCCCACGGACTGGGGCGAATGAATATGCCCCAGGGCCACATAATCAAAGGCGTCAAAGGCATCCCAGCCCACCTTTTCCAGGGTTCCCACAGCCTCGGCGGCCTGATTTTCCGAGCCGGCGGTTTCCGGATCGGCATCCTTCCCTGTGACAAACTGATGAGCCAGCAGCACATTTCTTCTCTCCGGATCCAGATCGCAGCAGGAAAGAGCCGCTCTGATGGCGCTGTCGTAGCTGGAGACATCCGCTTCGGGCAGATAATGCCCCACCAGGGACGCCTTCACGAAGGGCAGCATCCAGAAATCCACGGCTCCGTGCTCATCCTCCAGGGTGATTTTCGGCACGCTGCCGGTATACAGCCCGGCAATATATACCTTCCGGGAGCTCAAAAGGGAGCTGGCGAAATTCAGCCGCTCATCGGAATCGTGATTGCCGCTGATCATCAGGACGCTGATGTTCTCCTGGGCCAGGCGGCTCAGGAAACGGTCCAGCAGCCGGACGGCCTCCTCGCTGGGAATGGAGCGGTCATAAACATCCCCCGCAATCAGCACCGCGTCGGCCTGATGATCTTTTGCCAGTGTAAAAAGATGATCCAGGATATATTCCTGATCCCGGATCATCGAAAATTCATTGACGCTCTTCCCTAAGTGAAGATCGGCAAGATGTAAAAATTTCATATTGTAACCTTTCCTCAGGCCAGCGATCCCATGGGATCCCAGGGCTCCAGCATGCGGGGTTCCTCTTCGTAGGCCTTCAGGATGTCCTCCGACAGGTATTTGCGGTTCACCACCACCTGATACATGTACTCATTAAACCAGTCGTCGGTCATCACATAGTAGCCGTCCTTGCCGGGTTCCTTGCCCCAGCTGTTTTCCACTCTCCAGCGGGTGGGTTTGCCTTCCTCATCCAGGTTGACTCCCTGGAAAACCATGGCGTGGGTCATGAGGCTGTGGCCATAGTCCAGCCGCTCTGCCTTGGTCATGGTGAACTGGGTATTAAACAGGCTCTCCCGGTCGTAAAGGCCGGTATCCATGAGGCCCAGGGAACGCTCGGAGCTCTTGCCCACATCGCAGCCGAACCACACCGGCTCGCCGTCCTTCATCTGGGCAATGGCGGCCTTCTTCAGCTCTTCAATGGGAAGGTTGACATAGCGCACCGCCCGGCCCTCCCGGACATTGCCCAGGAATTTCACGCTGTAGCTGTGATAATAGGGCTTATCCTCCGTGGGGGCGTTGATGAGGCTGATGTAGTCCCGAAGGTCCATATCCACGTATTTCTGATAGAATTCCTGAGGCGTCAGATGAAGATCCCGGATGAACTGATGATCCTTGTCCCGGACCTCCAGATCCACCGTGGTGGGAGGAACGCCCAGACAGGTGGCCAGGATATTGTACATGACGGCCATCTGCTCTTCCTTCATGGCCCGCAGCTGGTCCATATCCGCGCCCTTCTGATGGGCCTGTCTCAGCCGGCAGGCAAACTCCCTCAGTTTTTCGGTCATGACGGAGGTCATCTCCCGGGTGTTGGAGGAAGAATAGGTCTCAGGCATGGAAGCTTTCGGCACCACGCCGTATTTGTCGATGAGGCAGCAAATCATGTCCCACTGGCCGCCGTCTCCCAGGGGAGAAGAAAGGAGCCAGGCGATGAGTCTTCCGCTGGTGGGCTCATCCAGGGTTTCCAGAATATTTTCCAGAAAATAATTGGCTTTTTCCAGCTTGTCATAGAACAGGGTATAGTTCTGGGAAAGCTCGAAGGTTTCCAGATTCAGTTTTTTCATGATCTGGAAACGCATGGTATTCAGGGCGGCAAACATCCAGCAGCGGCCGCTGGATTTCTGATTGGTGATATCACCCTGGTCAATCTTCAGGGAAAACTGGTGAAGATCCGTCCGGAAGGCCTCCGGGCGCTTGGCGTTAACCAGCACGCCGGTGCCGGTGACGGCATCCATGGCCACCCGGTTGGCGCGGTCATTTAAAAACTGCTGCTGATAGGTAACCAGCTGTTCCTTGGTAATAGCCTGCTGCATGATGATTCCTCCTGGATTTTTCAGTTAAATGGCAAAGGGGTACTGAATTTTCTGCCGGATTTCCTCGGCGATTTCCGGGCCTTCCAGCCGGGAAAGGATGTGAAGCCCAAAGGGAATGGCGGCTCCGAGGCCGTTGCCCGTCACGAAGCGTCCGTCCTCGGTGACAGGCTCGGCGGTATACTCCGCTCCCTTCAGATGGGATTCAAAGCCCGGGAAGCAGGTGGCCCGCTTGCCCTCCAGCAGTCCCAGATCTCCCAGAATGCTGGGAGCAGCGCAGATGGCTGTCACCAGCTTGCTTTCATCGGCGGCATAGGCCTTCAGGATCTCCCCCACCAGGGGACTGGCCTTCAGATTCATGGTGCCGCCATGGCCTCCGGGAAGGATCACGGCGTCAAAGCCCATCCAGTTCTCCAGCGCCAGAGCGCTGCAGTCTGTCTCAAAGGTAATTCCATGGGAGGAAAGGATGGTGGTGCCTTCCTTAATCGAAGCGGTGGTCACTTCCACGCCGCCCCGGCGCAGCAGGTCCACAACGATGAGGCCTTCGCACTCCTCCAGTCCATCCGCGATCAGCATCAATGCTTTGCTCATTGTTTCTCCTTTCCGATTTCCACGCCGAAGCGCTTCAGGTCCTTGATCAGCTTATCCACATCATTTTCAAAAACAATCCCTTCGATGCCGCAGATAATGCCTCCGGCCACGTTGGCGGGATTGTCATCAATAAACAGGGTTTCCTCCGCCTTCAGACCGAATTCCGAAAGCAGGGCTTCATAGATCTGGGCATCGGGCTTCAGCATCCAGTGCTCACCGGAGACGAAGATTCCTTCCAGATCACGGAAGCTGGGGATTTTGTGCTCATATTTTCGGAACAGGACGCTGGCGTTGGTTAAAAGAAATGTGTGATAGCCCTTCGCCTCCAGCGCGCCGGGAAGAAACTGCATTTCTTCGATGGGTCTTACCAGCTCCGCCGGATGATCCATGATCCACTGAATTTCTTCCTTCATAGAAGGGATCTCCTCCGCCTCTGCCTGATAAAAACCGGCTCTGACATGGTCCTCCAGCCGCTGCTGCGTCCGGGCCACGACGCCTGCCTGATCGATTTTTCCTGCGTCAAACATGACCCATTCCGGGGAACAGAACAGTTCCTTGAAGATAATTGCCTGATGGCCTTCCGGGATTTTCAGCTCCCGGATCCGGGATCGGGGATCCCAGTCCAGCAGGACATTTCCCATATCGAATACTATATTTCTGATCATAGAGTCCTCTCTGATTCTCTTGAATTGATACCTTTGATTATGATATACTTACTTTATGCATTTTTCAAGATTTTTCTGAGTCTGCCCGATGGCGTCCGGCCGGATCGGCAGCCTCACCAAACGCCGCAGGAGGATACATCGTGGATATTCCTTATGTAAGAAAACTCACATCCGCTGAAGATCAAAAGCAGTTTTCCAAGGTAATGGCTACTGCTTTTATCTATCCCTTTGATGAAGCTTCCTTTGAACCCAAAACCCAGGATCAGCTGGCTCAGTCTCCCGAGACCATGTACGGATACGGGGATCCTGTCAGCTCGGGAATGGTGATTCACAGCTTTGATGTCTGGTTTGACGGCAGTCTCGTTAAAGCCACCGGCGTGGGTGGTGTGGCAACCCTGCCCGAAAGCAGAGGCTCCGGAGGCATCCGGAAAATCTTCGAGGCTCTGATGCCTGAATGGTACAGAGATGGCGTCACCTTCTCTGTTCTCTATCCTTTTTCCCATGAATTTTACCGTCAGTTCGGCTACGAGCTCTGCCAGAAGGGCTATCGCTACCGCCTTCCCATCGAATCCCTGAAGTCCTTCCCCCATGACGTCTGTGCCCGGGTGGTGACAGACTTTCAGGAACTGAAAACCATAGCGGAAATCTTCGGTCAGAAAAACAATCTGTATATCAAGCGCACAGATTCCCAGTGGCACCGGGTATCCAAGGATCCCTCCAAGGATCTGAATTTCACCTATGCCATCGGCGACGAAGCCTTTTTCAGCTGCGTCACCAAAAAAGCAGACAAAGAGGATGAGCGTCATACTCTCCGGATTCGGGACATCGCCTACCGGGATGAAAAAGCCCTTTCCAAGATTCTCGGCTTCCTGTATACCTTCCGCTCCCAGTATGCCTTTGTGGAAATGAATCTTCCTCCCGTGGTGCCGCTGATGCACATGATTCCGGAATGCTATGATGCGGATCTTCAGATCGAAAGCCGGGGCATGGCAAGGATTGTCAATGTTTCCCGGGCTCTGAGGCAGATGCGCTACCACGGAGGCACCGGACGGTTTACCCTTTATGTTACCGATCCCCAGCTGAAGGAAAATACCGGCGTTTACCGCATCTCCTACGCAGAGGGCCGCGCCACCAGCGTCATGAAGCTGGGAGATGATCCTTCCCAGATCCGCCCCGAGGACGCTTCCTCCATTCAGGTCTTCAAGGCTGAACCAGAGCAGGAGGAAAAGCCTCGGACCTTCTTCGACGATGAACAGCCCACCGGTTTTATGACGGCCAAGGACTGGGAAAAGGATGCCGAGCCTCTGGCCGGTTATATGACCCATACCTCCTCCGCCTCTGCCGGCTTCCTGGCGGATGCGGACAGCGCCCGTTCCAGGGAAGAAGCGGCGGAAAAGGAAAAGCAGGCCGCTGCCGCCCTGCAGGAGGCCCAGAATCATGTCTCCGATGACTTTATCACACCCATTGACCTGACCTGCTCCATTCAGGTGCTGACCCAGCTGGTCACCGGCGCCATCAGTATTGATCAGGCCCTGTATCTTCCCGGCGTGGTCTGTGCTCATCCGGCCTCGCTGCGCGCCGTATTCTGCCGCAAGGATATTTTCTTCACCGACGGCTTCTGATGCCTGAAATTCCGGCAAAGTTCCATAAAAAACCGGCCTCCCATGGTTAGATTCTGATCTAACTTTGGGAGGCCGTTTCTTTTTCGGCTGACTTTTTCAGTTAATTATTTGGTTCCGAAAATCCGGTCGCCGGCGTCGCCAAGACCCGGGCAGATGTAAGCGTCCTGATTGAGCTCGCGGTCCAGATGACCGACATAAATCTGAACATCGGGATGTGCCTCATGGAGCTTTTTAAGTCCTTCTGGCGCGGCAATGATGCACATGAATTTGATATTCACGCCGCCGTGTTCCTTAATCATGGTGATGGCATCCACAGCGGATCCGCCGGTAGCCAGCATGGGGTCGGTAACCACAATGGTTCTCTCCTCAATGGGACGAGGCAGCTTGCAGTAGTACTCATGGGGCTCATGGGTCTCTTCGTCGCGGTACATACCGATGTGTCCAACCTTAGCGGTGGGAACCAGCGTCAGCAGACCGGGAACCATGCCCAGACCGGCTCTTAAAATAGGAACAATAGCCAGCTTGCGTCCGGCGATCATGGTTGTTTTGCATGTCTCAATGGGAGTTTCGATTTCCACCTCTTCGGTAGGCAGATCGGACAGCGCCTCAAAGCCCTCCAGAGTCGCAACCTCCTCTGCCAGCTTGCGGAATTCATTGGTTCCGGTGTTCTTATCTCTCATCAGCGAAATCTTGTGCTGAATCAGGGGATGGGTAAATATGGTGACATTCGGCATGTTGTAAAAATCTTCCATGGGATTCTCCTTTTTACATGTATTCCGGATATACCGTGTAAAATCTTCCGTACTATGATACCACCGATGGCCCCAAGTTGCAAGCATCAAATCTCACCCGGGCCCATGAGAAAAGCCGGGACCGCATCGAATCAGCAGTCCCGGCTCGTATGATTGATTTTTAAATCTCAGGCCTTGCTTTCTTTCTTTTTCAGCACCGCGTTGGTGATGATGCCCAGGATCAGAGCGCAGGCAACCTCAGTAATGGTAACAGAACCGAAGTTCAGGCTCATGCCGCCGATACCGGCAATCAGAATGACGGAGACAACAAACATGTTGCGGTTGCTGTTCAGGTCCACATTCTGGATCATCTTCAGACCGCTGACAGCGATGAAGCCGTACAGAGCGATGCACACGCCGCCCATGACGCAGCTGGGGATGGTGGAAAGGAAGGTAGCGAAGGGACCGAAGAAGCTGATGACCATGGCCAGCACAGCGGTGTACCAGATGGTCTGAACGGAAGCGTTGCCGGAGATGGCGACACAGCCAACGGACTCACCGTAGGTGGTGTTGGGGCAGCCGCCGAAGATGGCGCCGCAGAAGGAACCGATGCCGTCGCCCAGCAGGGTCTTGTCCAGGCCGGGATCCTTCAGCAGATCACGCTCGATGATGGAGGAAAGGTTCTTGTGGTCAGCGATATGCTCGGCGAAAACAACGAACGCAACGGGAGCATAGGCCACCAGCAGGGTCAGCACATAGGAAGCGGACAGGTCACCAAAGCCCTTGAAGGCGGTGAGGAAGGTGAAATCCGGAACCCAGGTCATGGAAGCGAACTTGCCGAAGTTGATGATCTTCAGCGCGTCAATGCCGGCAGCGTTGCCGATGACGGTGAAAATGGAAGCGCAGATATAACCGGCCACGATACCGATGATGAAGGGAATCATCTTAACCATTTTCTTTCCATATACGGAGCAGAGCATGGTGGTGAACAGGGTAACGAGACCAACGATCAGGCAGACATAGGGAGAAGCCAGCTGAGCACCATCAGCGCCAGCCACGTTGCCGGTCATCAGATCGCCTACGGCATTGCCGGCCAGAGAAAGTCCGATGATGGCTACGGTGGGTCCGATAACCACAGCAGGCATTAACTTGTCGATCCATTTGACGCCCACAGCCTTAACAACCAGAGCAAGAACGACATAGACCAGACCGGCGAACAGAGCGCCCAGGATCAGGCCGAGATATCCGGCAGCTGCGGAAGCGGCGCCGCCGAAGGCTGCGAACATGGAACCGATGAAGGCAAAGGAGCTTCCCAGGAAAACGGGGCTCTTGGATCTGGTGAAGAGCAGGTAAACGATGGCACCTACGCCTGCGCCAAACAGCGCCGCGGTGGCAGACATGCCGTTGCCGACGATGGCGGGAACAGCGATGGTAGCTGCCATGATGGCCAGCAGCTGCTGGAATGCAAAGACGATTGTTTTCCCAAATCCGGGCTTGTCTTCAACGTTGTAAACAAGTTTCATATATATTTCCTCCTTCTATGTAAAACGGCAAAAAGCCGTTTTTATAGCAATGAATTGCCGGGCTGCGGTTTACAGCAGCTCGTAAAGCTCCACGGCTGTGTAATCTTCAAAGGGCGGGATTTTCAC
The DNA here is from genome assembly GCA_902783575.1 of uncultured Eubacteriales bacterium. Lineage (GTDB taxonomy): Bacteria > Bacillota > Clostridia > Lachnospirales > Bianqueaceae > RUG760. Next base: position 10,299 of record CACZRP010000083.1, on the reverse strand, counting down.
CTCAATGATTTCCTGCCGGGAGGTAGGCACGTTCTTGCCTACATAGTCTCCGCGAATGGGAAGCTCACGGTGTCCCCGGTCCACCAGCACCGCCAGCTGAATAGTAGCGGCCCGGCCCTTCTCCTTCAAGGCATCCAGCGCTGCGCTGGCCGTTCTTCCGGTGAAGAGCACATCATCCACCAGAATCACATCCTTGCCTTCTACTTCAAAGGGAAGACTTTTGGCGCTGACCACAGGCGTTTCCGTCAGTCTCTGCAGATCATCCCGGTAGAAGGTGATATCCAGAGCGCCCACCGCCGGCTTGGTGCCTTCAATGGCCGCAATGTTCATGGCGATGACCTTGGCCAGGGAAATTCCCCTGCGGCGGATGCCGACGAGGAGCAGATTGTCAGCCCCATTGTTATGTTCTACGATTTCATGGGAGATACGCTTGAGGGCACGGCCCACAGCTTTTTCATCCATGAGGGTAGCTTTATACCGTTCCATCGCATCTCCTTTCCATTAAAAATGCCCCGTCGGCGCACGACGAGGCATACTAAATCACATAATGACCATTATATACCTTGTCGATCTCTCTGTACCGACTTAAAAGCTTTTTTCTTCTTGAGGTATTATACTCGAAGTCACCCCCGGATGCAAGACAAAAATCTGTGGAAAAGTCGTGTTCTTTTCGTCACTTTGCCTCTTTTGATGCCCTGTTCCAGAGCTCCTCGCAGCCGCCCCTCCCCAGGTCTTTCCCACACTTATTTACCTCCCCCTTCGCCCAACTTCTTTGCCCCTCCGCTCTTCCGGACCCGTCCTTTTTGGCACAACTACCGCACAAAACAGCTCTAATAGGCCATAATTCTTCGGGAATGCGGGAAAAAAGCACGGCTGCCGTAAAAATGCGGTAGTCGTGCTTTTTTAGTCGATTCCCGAAGAAAATCAGGCCAAAACGCCTAATATGTGCGGTAGTTGTGCTAAAATCTTCAATTCCCGAAGATGGCCGCGGCCAATGCCGACTTCTACCCTTTGTTCGGCTTGTTTAGCCTCTGCCACAAGATCCTGTCGCACTGTCAAGGCCGCAGCCGCCAAGCGGTGAGCCAAGCATGCTTGGCTCAGCCTTGACAGGCGAAGGACTTGTGGCATTCTACGATTAAGCCGAACAAAGGGTTGCCTTGCTCTTGGCAGACCTTCAGGTCGCATTATATGAACATTTTGTAAATATTTAATTTTTAGCGATCATCGACTATACAAACTGTCGATAATAATATATAGAGGGGTTTTTATTCCCTAATTTCAAAATTACGTTTGGAGGTATCTATCATGATTCTGTTTTCAGTGATTCATTCCCGTCTGGAAGAAATCGAAAAGCAATTGTCATTCCTACGGTCTCAGCCGCGCTCCTTTCAGGGAAAAGAGATTCATATTCGCAAGAACAGGGGTGATACTGTTGGATGGTTTTATAGCCAAGACGATCACGGACACACCAAGTATCAGTATATTCCCAAAAGTGACCGTCCTTTAGCGGAATCGATGGCTTATGAAACACTGATCAGTTCCCGTATAGCGGACCTAGAAAAAGAAAGAAGAGCCTGTCTGAGATATTTGCGTGTTTATGCGAACAGGGACAAAACAATCCCCGAGACATATCTTTCCAAAGAAACGCAGCTTCTGGAAAAACCGGGTTTTCGAGACTTGCTGCCCCATGCAGATAACACCACTCAAATCGACTGGTATCGCTGGCAGGATGAAGATTATCCCAATGGGAAGAACTACTATCCCCAACAGCTGACTGTAAAAGTTACAGATCAGTTATATGTTCGCTCCAAATCAGAAGGATCTATTGCTCTGCTATACAAGGAACTTCATATTCCATTCCGATATGAATGGCGGCTTGAAGGGGCCAGGGGATGGGTTTTGCCGGATTTCATTGCTCCCAACAAAATGGGAGAACTTGTCTGCATAGAACATTTGGGCCGAGCTGATCAATCCTGGTATATCGAAGACTTTGGCGACAAACTTCCAATATACGCAGAGAAAGGTTTCTACCTTGGAGTGAACCTGCACGTAACGGCAGAGGTTCAAGGCAAACATCTTGACTTGGATGAAGTCAGAAAAATGCTGATAAAGCTATATTTATGAACACCTGATATTCAGATCTGCCTATCTGAAAGGATCTGTTATGAACTTTCCCGATGGTGAGCTTTCTGTATTCTTCGGGATTCAGTCTTTTTAGCACAACTGCCGCAAGGCCACTATCCCACTCTTCGGGATTCGACCTTTTTGGCACAACTACCGTAGAAAACACTTCATTTTGGCTAGAATTCTTCGGAAATGCAGGAAAAAAGCACGGCTGCCGTATAAATGCGGTAGCCGTGCCAAAAACTGTGATTTGCGAAGAAATCCAAGGGTTTTGACCTGAAATCTACGGTAGTTGTGCTAAAATCTCCAGTTTGCGAAGAGCCCATGCGGCAGCGGTGCTAAAAAACGCAATTCCCGAAGAATGGTACGAAAACTCGTGATTTCAAATAGGATTGCCGTGGAGTTTGGCTGTTCGAAAGGTAATTCGGCAGTTACTTCAGGTATTTCTCCATCCAGGCGAGGATCTCTTCCATGCGGTGAATACGGTTTTTGGGCTTGCCGCTGCGGGAAAGCTCGTGGGTCTCGTCATGGAACAGTACCATCTTGGAGGGGCAGCCGTTCATCTGCAGGGCAGTGAACATGGAAATGCCCTCCGCCATCCAGCAGCGGTAATCCCTATCGGAGTGGATGAACAGGGTCGGCGTTTTGCAGTTGGGAGCGGCCGCCAGAGGTGAATGGGCCCAGAGCTGTTCCCGGCCGGAGCGGGGCTGACCATCGGATCCCTCCGCTCTCACCGCCTCCGCATCCCGGGTGCGGGCACCCTGGTGATATTTGGTAAAGCTGTAGCCGATATCGCTGGTGTGCTCGAACACCGTCCAGCTGGAAATGGACCGCTGAGAGCAGGCAGCCTTGAAACGGTCGGTGTGGCCGATAATCCAGTTGGTCATAAAGCCGCCGTAGGAACCGCCGGTGACACCCAGCCGTTCAGGGTCGATTTTCGGGCAGCGGCGCAGGGCTTCATCTGTGAAGGCCATCAGATCCTCATAATCGATGCCACCGTAACGATCGCAGATATCCTCGAAGGCACCGCCCCGGCCATCGGATCCGCGGGGATTGCAGAAGATCACATAAAATCCCGCATTGGCCCAGAGCTGCATCTCATGATGGTAGACGCTGCCGAATACCGTGGCCGGACCGCCGTGAATATGAAGTATGCAGGGGAACTTTCCGTCTTCCCCGGCGAGATTCGGGATTTCCTCGCCCGTCTGGCCTGCAGCGGCAGCGGGCTCCATGATATATCCATGGATCGAAACGCCGTCGGTGTTGGTGAATTCGAAGTACTCGGGCGTGCGGATATCGTATTCCTCTTCCAGGCCGTCGTTCAGATGGGTCAGCTGCTCCCCGTCCAGATAGAGCTCGGCCAGCCGGTTGCCGTGGAGGCCGCAGGTCACGATATGATCACCCCAGACATCAAAGCTGTCCACGGAACCCTCCGGCGTCAGATTTCCGGAAATCTCGCCATCCAGCGTCATATAGCGCAGATAGGCGCTTTCGCAGTCCGTGGTCACAAAATACCACTTATCGCCCGCCAGCTTCACAGCGCGGCCGCCGCCCAGACGGGCATCGGAGCCCACGGAGGATCCAATGGCCCGGTCATAGCGGGCCAGCAGCTTCAGCTCCTTAGTGGCGATATCGATGGTATAGAAATCCGGATTATACATGCCCACGTTCACCCCACCCTCGGGGGTGGTACTCTCATAGGTGGTGAACAGGATCTGGCCATCTTTCCAGAAATCCGCCACATAACCGGCCTTCTGGTTGGGCTCGATCAGACAGACGCAGCTGTCATCCACGGTATCGTATAAATATAGGCCGGGATAGTCATACTTGCGGCCGCCCTCCCAGAGAGCGCCACGGAACAGGAATTTCCCATCCTTCACCTGACCAAGAGATGCGTCAAACCAGGGCTCGGTGATGGCCTTCAGTTCCCGGGTCGACCGGCGATAGAGGTAAATCCGTCCGCGAAGGCCGGCAGTAAAGCCCCGTCCGTTGAACCAGAAGGGTGATTCCTCCAGGGTTTCCCAGCCACGGTCCTTATCGGTTTCTCCGTTATTCTGTGTGGCCTGAACCACATAGAGATCCTCATCCACAGGAACAATCCTTCCTGCTTTGATGGGCATGGTAAAGGCTGGTCTGGCCTCGCCGCCGGCAGGATCAATCTCATAGAAAACGGCAGTATCTTCCTTCTCTTTCTCTTCCTTGGTCCGTTTGGTCTGGAAAAGCAGGGTTCCCGAAGGAGTGAACACATAGTCGCTGCCGTCTCCGCCGGAGGTCAGCTGACAAACCCGGCGGGTCTCCCTGTCCAGAATCCACAGATTTCCCTGATAGCCATTGTTCTCCAGGTCCGCCTTTTGCACCACGAAACAGATCTTCGATCCGTCGGGACTGAAGGTAGGATTGCTGACATATTGAAAATGCAGAAATGTATCGGCTTTGATTCTCTTCTTCATGGATAATACTCTCCTTTAAAGCGCTAAACTCAAGAACCATTTTACTCCTGTACTTTCGGAAAATCAAGCCGTCTCTTCCGCGGGAGATCAGACAGAAGCTATTCCTGGAGGTCAGGCCGCATACTCTCTTGACAACCCGCGGCAGGAAGAATTATGATTCTTCTATTCATTGGTCGAGGTGTACATATGTCCCAAAACAAGTCCGCCAGTCTGGATATGACAAAGGGGAATCCCGCTTCCCTCCTGATCCGTTTCGCCATTCCCATGCTCATCGGAGGCATTTTCCAGCTGCTTTACAATATGGTTGATTCCGTGGTGGTGGGAAGATTTGTCATTACCGCGGTAATCAATTCCTTCGGAAAAGATGCCATGGCCTCTTACACCATCGGCAGCCGCGTGGAGCAGCTGGCCCTGATCTCCACCGCCGTCATGCTGATTTTTGCCCGGCCTCTGGCGTCAGCTCAGTTCAAAGGACAGAAGATCAATGGCACCCTTGCCTTCGTAGACAAACTTCAGACTAAATTTCTCGCCGGGGCCCTCAAAGGTTCCGGCTGCTTTATGCCAGCTTTCCTCGGGGCTCACGGGGATCACTGCCGCCAGCTGATTGTTGGCGTAAACTGTCACCAGACCTGACGCTTTCCCTCGCAGGGTAAGGGTCAGTTTTTTTGCGTCCGCAGGCTCAAAATACTTGTACACGGCCGCCGCCCCATTCCGGAGGTTCTGCACGTACTGATAGGCCACCTTGCCCTCCCGGGCCTCTTCTCCCGAAACATCCGGAGTATCCTGGGTAAAGGCGGGATGATTGCGGTTCTGCACCATGGGATGGGCAGAGAACAGGGCTCCCTTCTTGGAATAGAGCTGGCAGGCAATCCGGGCCTCGAAAAGTCCCTTGCCCGGCAGCGCCTCGGCCATGCCGCAGCTGGTCATTTCCGCCTGGGTAAAAGCACCGTTTTCAAACCGGATCCGGGCCACACAGCCCTGCCGGGAAAACATATGGCGGTTCGTCTGACGGTGATAGAAAACATAATACTGATCACCGATCTTTACCACGCTGCCATGGTTGTTGCCGATATAATTCTTGATTTCAGGATTGGCCTTGCCGTTCATGCCGATAATCACATCCTTGCCGAGGCCCAGATCGCCGTTGGAAATCAACGTGCCGCCGTAGGCAAAGCCGCCGTCGGGCCGGTCGGACACCGCCCAGCAAAGCTCGTGCATCCGTACGGAAGAATAGATAAAATAATATTTGCCATCGAACTTTCGGATGGAGCTGGCCTCGAAAAACTCATGGGTTTCAAAGCCGGTGCCGGCAGAATTCGTCACATTGGGCAGCAGAGGCTCCGGCTGGGTCTTCAGGGTCATCATATCCGGCTCCAGCTCCATATGATTCGTGAATTTATGGGTTTTGGCCCGCTGCTTTGCCATTTTCTCATTCAGGGGACCCTGGCCGGCATACAGGTGAATCCGCCCGTCATCATCTACCAGAACGGCCGGGTCAAATGGCCACATATCATCCTGACGCTGTCCCAGCACACCGCCGGCAGCATCCTGCACATAGCCCAGAAAATCATAAGGACCCGCCGGATTGTCGGCGCAGGCCACGCCGATCCAGGGACGGTTGGAAAGACAGTAATACAGATAGAAGCGGCCATCGGGACCCTGAGCCACATCCGGCGCCCAGAGCTGATATTTTCCATCGGCATTGGCCGGATCCTGGACAGCACGGAAAATCACGCCCTCATATCTCCAGGCTGAAAGGTCAGTCAGCGGCGCGGACCAGGTAACATAATCATTGGCGCAGAAAGCCGGGCCGTTAAACCGGTCGTGGGAGCCGAAAATATACAGCCGGTCTCCAAACACATGGGGTTCACCATCCGGTATGTATTCCCAGCCGGGAAGATAGGGACTCTGCATTCTTTCAGTCATCATAACCTCCTTGAAATAAAAATGCTCCGGCAGCAAAGAATCGTTCTCTGCCGCCAGAGCATGGGATTATTTGTTCTTTTTGACAGGCTCATTGGCCTTGCTCTGCCATTCCTGAACCTTTCTGGCCAGCTTTTCTCTCCAGGTAAGCTTGCGCTCGAACTCAGGCTTCTTTTCACCCTTCTTGCCGGTGGAGAAGCCGAGGATGTAGCCGCCGGAAATCTCCAGCTGAACCTGCTTTTTCACAGGAATCGCATCAAATACCTGCTTGTCGCAGAACATGGTAACGATCTGAGGACCGGATTTCAGCTTGACCAGAGGCAGCTTCATCCATTTCATACGGCGGGGAACCTGTTCCATAACCGATTTGGGGAAATTGGCCTCAGAGATTTTCGCTTTCTTCTTGTCAATAATGAAAGCCGTAATCTTCTGACGGTTCTGATCGATCATCTGCTGGGATTCAGCCTGTTTCTTCTGCAGCCGGCGGCCGACAAAATACATAATGGCGATGATCGCCGCGATGACCAGTACGACAGTAAAGATAATTCCAAGAGTGTCCATGGGACTTCCCCTCCGTAACAAAAAATATCAGAATTAAGTTTATTATATTTGAAGACAATAGTCAACCTTCAGCGGAAATTTTCCTCCCGGCTGCCCCTGGGGGTGCCCAGGATTTCCAGCAGGGTTTCTCCCTGTTTTTCCTCGCCGAGCCATATTTCGTACCGGATTCTTGCCCAGAATTTGGTCTCCGTAAAACGCCCCGCCAGCTCGGTGGTCCGAACAGCCACATCCAGTTCTCCGGCCGGCGTCGGATATTCCGTGGCATAGATCTTCCCTTTTTCGAATTCCAGCCGGAATCCGCCGCTGGGCCGCTTCATGGTAATCTGCTGCACGCTGCCCTCCGGGTCCAGCCGCGCCGTCATGATTTCGGGCACCTTTTCCCTGCCCTCCTCATCCAGCACCTGCTCATACATCAGCCGGGCGGCGTAAAAGCTTTTCCCCCGCAGCCAGCTGCCGGTATCGTGATTCTGCAGCGCATCCCTCTGCATGATGCGGTATTTGGCCTCCATCTGCCGGGTCAGGGGTTCCTGATCAGGAAGACGGCTCACCATGTGAAGTAAAAAAGTATTATCCATGAATCAGTATTTCTCAATATTGATTTTCGATACTGCCACTTCCCTCAGATCCAGGATCTGTTCGGAGAAAGTGCGGAACTGATCGATGCTGTCGGAGGCGTAAAACTCGTACTCTCCCTTGTCCAGGCCGGAGGTCATATCATGCTCTTCCAGATAGTCCTTCATCTGCAGGGTTGCGGCCTCCGATACATTGATCAGCCGGACGCCTTCACCCATCTCCTCCTGGATCAGGTCCTTCAGCAGAGGATAATGGGTGCAGCCCAGAATCACCGTGTCGACGCCCGCCTCCTTGATGGGAGCGATATAACGTCTGACCACCTGCCGGGTCACATCTTCCCTGAACCATCCCTCTTCCACCAGCGGAACGAAAAGAGGACAGGCCTGGGAGAAAACCTCCAGATCCTGGTTTTCCTTCCGGATCAGCCTTTCAAAAGCCCCTGACCGGATGGTAGCCGCAGTACCCAGAACGCCGATCCGTCCGTTGCGGGTGGCTCTGATGGCAGCGGACGCTCCCGGCTCGGCCACGCCGATGATGGGCAGATCATAGCTCTCCTGAAGCTCCTCCAGGGCGTTGGAGCTGGCAGTGCCGCAGGCAATGATGACGGCTTTGATATCGTGTCTCAGCAGAAAACGCATAATCTGATGGGAGAACTCGATAATCTTGCTTTTGGACTTGTTGCCGTAGGGCACCCGGGCGGTATCGCCGAAGTAAATCACATTCTCCGCGGGAAGGAATCTTTCCATTTCCCTTACCACGGTCAGTCCCCCCAGGCCGGAGTCAAAAACGCCGATTTTTCTGTTATTCATATTCTTCATGCATTCCTCTCGAACCCGAGACGGATCAGCTCATCCACCAGTTCTTTGATATTCAGCCCCTGACGCTCCCAGAGCATGGGATACATGCTGATGGAAGTAAAGCCGGGGAATGTATTGATCTCATTAAAGACCACCTCGCCGGTGCTGTTTTCCACAAAGAAATCCACCCGGGAAAGGCCGCTGCCTCCCACGGCCTGGAAAATCGTGCAGGCATCCTTGCGGATTTCCTCCACCGTCTCCGCCGGCAGATCAGGATCCAGCACGGTGCGGGAATCGGCGTTGTGATATTTCGCTTCATAAGTATAGAAAGTATCCGCCGCCAGAATCTCGCCCACGCCGCTGGCCTTGGGATAATCATTTCCCAGCACGGCGCATTCGATTTCTCTTCCCACAATGGCCTCTTCCACCAGGATCCGGCTGTCATTTTCCGCGGCCAGGTGAAGGCCTTCCACCAGCTCAGAACGGTTCGACGCCTTGGTAACGCCGATGGAGGAACCGGCGTTGGCGGGCTTGACATACACAGGATAATCCAGCTTATCCTCAACCCGCTCGCAGACCTCGTTCATATTTTTCAGTTCCCGCTCGAAAACAGGGACATAATCAGCCTGACGAATGCCGCAGGTTCTGACAATCCGCTTCGTGGTCAGCTTATCCATGGAGGCGGCAGAACCCAGCACGCCGCAGCCCACATAAGGGAGGCGGGCCAGTTCGAAAAGGCCCTGGATGGTGCCGTCTTCTCCATTCTTTCCGTGAAGCACGGGGATGGCAATGTCCAGCGGCTGCTCTCTCCACAGATCCTCTTCCCTCTCATTCCGGATCAGGAGTTCGGGTTTTTCGGAACCGGGCAGAATGGCTGCTTCCGGAGCACTGGCCGGGTCAAAGCTGTCGTCTATCTGATCCGGCATGCAGGTGACATAGCGCCACAGCCCCTGCCGGGTAATATATACGCAAAATACGCCATAACGGTCCGGATCCAGCGCCCGGACAACGGTGCCTGCGGAAATTCTGGACACAGCGTGCTCAGAAGAACGTCCGCCAAATAAAACCAGCACATTAGTTTTCAATGTCTTCTACCTCATCTAATCTATGCTCAAATAGTCAGTCTTGTTATTGTATCAGAAAAGGCATAAAAAAACAAGGGGAATGAAAACTCCCCTTGTCCCTGTTTACTGAATCAGCCCTGTTTGCGCAGGAACTCGAAATTGGCCTTGCCCTGCTCGTCACCGAACTTCATCGCCTCATGAAGCTGCTCGTCGGTCAGTTTGCCCTTGGCGAAGAGACCATGCTTAATGGCGACGCCATGAGTACCGCTGATGTTGACTCCGTTGGCCTTGACGATGCTGCACATCTCTTCCAGGGCCTCGTTGCCGGTGTTGGAAATTTCGATAAAAGCAATGTTCTGAACTTTCTTCTTGTCCATCTCCTTCATGTAAGCCACCAGCTTTTTATCCAGAGCGCCATATTTCTCGTAGACAATGAAGATCAGTTTTTCTTCATTGCACTGATAGGCAGGGGGAATCTGGTCGCATTTGCAGTTGAACTTCTCGGAAAGCTCGTCCGCGATTCTCTGGGCAAAACCAAACTTGCTGTAAAGAAATACCTGTAATTTCATTCGAAGTGCCTCCATAATCATTTAGCCGCTCAGGGCAGAAATAGCTAAAAGCTATCTTAACACTCCAAAAGAATTCTGTCAACGCTTTCAAATATCTATTTCTTGACAACCAGGCCCAAAACCTTTATAATGCTATAGAACAATTTTTTCCGGAGAAGTGTCCGAGTGGCTTAAGGAGCTGGTCTTGAAAACCAGTGAGTCGGCAACGGCCCGTGGGTTCGAATCCTACCTTCTCCGC
>CACZRP010000082.1 GCA_902783575.1 uncultured Eubacteriales bacterium | reverse complement strand
TCTTATACAACATAAAAACCCTCCGATGTCCGCTGTTTAAGCGGGCTTCAGAGGGTTTAACTCTTTTTTACTGTCAAAGACGGGATTTTAACACAAAGAGGTTTCAATAGCAATTAAGATACTCTTAAATTCCCCGCTGGTTTCCTTCGATCTGGTCCACATTCTCCTGCTTCTGGGCCGGTTTGTAAAATCGGCATATCTTTTTCCGGCAGGGAATTGCGAAAGATTCTGAATATGCTATAATACAGAAAAACAGTGTCTTTGGAGGTGAACTATGCTGAAAAAACTGACATTGCTCCACTCCAACGATCTTCACGGCGATTTTATGGTGGAAGAAGTCAATGAGCAGCTGGTGGGCGGCGTGTCCATGCTCTCCGGCTATGTGGATCAGGTACGCCGGGAGGAGCCCAACGTTCTTTACGCCATCGCGGGCGATATGTTCCGGGGCTCTCTCATTGACAGCGAATACCAGGGCATCTCCACCATTGAGATTATGAATCTCCTCGGCCCCGATGTGGTTACCATCGGCAATCATGAAGTGGACTACGGTCTTTCCCATCTGCTCTTTATCGAAAAATGCGCTTCCTTTCCCATCATCAACGCCAATATGTATCTGACTCTCAATCATCGGCGTCTCTTCGATTCCCACAAAATCTTCGAAGTGGATGGGATGAAAATCCTGTTTATCGGTATTCTCACCGAGGATGTGCTGGCCCAGACCCGCCAGGAGAAGATCATCGGCTCCCTGGTGGATGTGGAGGACGCGGCCCAGGAAGTTACCAAGATCTGCAACGCCTATCAGACGGAGGACATTGATTTTACCGTTCTCCTGACCCATATCGGGATTGAGTCCGACAAGAAGCTGGCCGCCAGGCTGAGCCCCGAGACCGGGGTGGATATCATCATCGGCGGCCACAGCCACACCCTGCTGAATGAGCCGGTGGTGGTCAACAACATTCCCATTGTGCAGGCCGCCTCCGGCACCGATCAGATCGGCCGCTTTGACATCTGGGTGGACACGGATACCAACAGCATCCATTCCTATGAATGGCAGCTGATTTCCATTACTCCGGAAAACTGCCCCAAAAACGAGGCTCTGGAAAACCTGATTCTCCACTATCACAAGGAAACAGAGCTGAAATACTCGCGGATACTGACCCATTTCGCCGATGTCTATACCCATCCCGAGAGAAATCAGGAAACCATGCTGGGCAAGATCTTCGCTGACGCCTTCGGCAATACCCTGGGTCTGGATCTCATGCTGGTGGGTTCGGGCAGCATCCGGGAGGAAAAGCTGGGACCCATCGTGGCCTATAAGGATCTTCTGAGAATCTTCCCCTTCTCCGATCCCATCCACCGGGTGCACCTGACAGGTGCCCAGCTGAAGCATGCCCTCAAGTTCATCTGCCGGGATGAGGCCTTTACGGGAGACCATACGGAATATTATCAGTTCTCCGAGGGATTCTACGCCGAATACTCCGTGGAGGATCATGAACTGCTGTCCCTGTCCATCGATGGCGAGGAGATTCCCGATGACGAGATTCTGAATGTGGGCATGCAGGATTATCATTTCATGAACATGCGGTACTTCCTGGATCTGGATCCCGCCGAGGTGGAGGCCAACGGCCGTTCCAAGGTCATCGCCTCCAAGGCCATGGATGTGGTGGAGGAATACTTTATGGATCATCCCTATATTGTCGGCCCCGAGGAGGACCGGATGGTGATCTACCGCTGGGGCCATGCTTAAAAAAAGCCGCTTAGTGACAGAAAAAAGCCAGAGAAAACGCTTCAATGTTTTCTCTGGCTTTATCTTTTACAATCACTCCTCCGGCTGCTCCGATGAGGACTCCTGCTCCTGCATGCGGGGCGCGGTTTTTCCCGGTGTGGGATAAGGACTCTGGCCCACCTCGGGAGCAGGCTTCTGTTTATTCTCCTCGGGCTCCTCCCCCATCAGATCCTCAGGATGCAGCTCCAGCTCATTCCTGAACAGAATTCCCACGGCCTCGGAGGTGTACTCCGGCCGCAAAAAAGCGAAAACCGTACCAACCACAAATATCAGCAGGACGGCAGCTCCGGCTCCGATGAACAGCTTCTTCTTCATCCAAGAAAGTCTCCCGCGGTGATATGTACCAGACGGTGCAGGGCTCTGGTGCAGAGGATGTAGGAAAGAAGTCCGTCCTCCTTGGGCTTGCTGGCTTCCACGGCCACAACGCCGTCGAATTCAAGACCCTTGGCAAAGTACACGGGCATAATCAGGATCTGGGAGTCGGTGGGATCCTTTTCCGTGCTGATGAGGCGGCAGTCCAGCTTGTCCTTCACCAGGGAATGCAGGGTTTTGGCCTCCGCGATGGTCTGGCAGAGAATGGCGATTCTTTCCATGCCCGCATCCTTCAGGGCATTCGCCTCATCGGCAATCATGTCTCCCAGGGTCAGCGGGTTGGTGAAGGTCAGATGGCGGACCGGCTCACCGTCACGGTCTACAGCTCTCATCTGATTGTCAAATTTAAGAAGATTTCTGGAATACTCAATGATCTGCTTGGTGCTGCGGTAGGAAAGATCCAGCTCATAGTACTTGATCTTTTCCCGCTCATCCTTGGACAGAACCTTCTCCCAGTTGTCCATCATGCTGTTGTGGGCATTACCCTTGATCTTCTGACGGACATCGCCCACCACGGTATAGCTGTCAGCGCCGGTGACGGCTCTGAGCACGAAAAATCCGAAGATGGAAATATCCTGGGCTTCATCAATAACCAGATGGCGGATGGGATAGCAGCCCTTGCCCTCCAGCTTGGTCTTGATGTAAAGCAGGCCAATGAGATCGTCCTCGGTCCAGATTTTATCCTCCGGAGCCTTGGCCGCCCTGGCGTACCACGTCTCCAGATCCGGAATATCATAGATGTTACGGATGGTCTTGATGAAGGTGTACACCTCTTCAAAATACTTGTGCAGCACATCCACCAGCTCCAGCTCCAGATCGTTGGCCAGGTAATAATTGCCCTGCTTCTTCGCCTCATTGATCTTGCCTCGGTAGGCCGCCTTCAGCCGGCGCAGAGTATCGTTACGGATATCCCGCACCCGGGCGCGGATGGTGCGTTTGATCTTCTCGCAGCGGCGGATATAGGGAAGTCTGGCCTGAGTCTTGAAGAACATCTGGTTGCGCTCCTCCGCCGACATAACCACCTGGGACTGGAAGATCAGGTCCTCAGTGGCCTTCTGGGCCTCCTCGTATTCCTTGAAGGCCTTGTCCAGATCCGCCTTGAAGGTCAGGGAGGACTTGTACTGGGCCTCCCTCAGGAAACTCTTGTCTCTGCCGGTCAGCATGCGCTCGTAGTAGTCTCTGGTTTTCAGGCATTGTCTCTTGGGTCTTACCAGACGGGTGGCCAGCTCCTTCACGGTAAACTGGAAGGAGGTATCCTTTTCACCCAGGTCAGGAAGCACCTCGGAGATGTAATCCATAAACAGGGCGTTGGGTCCGATAATCAGCACATTGTTGTTCAGCTGCTTGCGGTAGTTGTACAGCAGGTAGGCAATACGGTGCAGCACGATGGTGGTTTTTCCGCAGCCCGCCACGCCGTTCAGAATGACATTGCTCTCCAGGGGCTCACGGATAATATCATCCTGCTCCTTCTGAATGGTGGCAATGACGTCCTTCAGACGGGTGCCGCTGGATCCGGAGAGCACCAGCTGCAGGATATCGTCCTTGATGTCGATTTCCGAATCGAACATACCCTTCAGCTCGCCCTTCTTGATAATATACTGGCGGCGGTGCTTCAGATCCACGGCCCGGTCGCCGGAGGGGGCTCTGAAAACCATCTCGCCCAGCCGCTGCTGATAGAACAGCGAGGCTGCCGGCGTACGCCAGTCCAGAATCACGGGCTCTCCATCCTTGGAAAGGCCGGAACGGCCGATATAATAGCAGAATTCTTCTCCGCCCAGCACCTTATCCAGATAGTCAATCATTCCGAAATAAGGGCTGTAGTACATTTTGGACAGCTGCAGCACCCGCTCGTAGGTGCTGGTATAGTAAGCCTCCTTCACAGGATCCGACTGGCTCACCTGAAAACGGTTTTTCAGCTGAACCTCTTCAAACTGGAATTTACGGCCTTCGATAATATCCTGTTTTAAAAGTCCCAGGTCCTTCATCCGGTCGCTCATCTGCTGCTGGATGATTTCCTGAACCTCCTCAAGATTCTGCGCTTCCTCCTGAAGCGTCACCTCGATCTCTCTCTTCATTCCCCTCTCCTTAACTATGGTCTTTATCTGTTATTGATGATAGCTTCCGCCTCCGATAAACTCCCGGATCAGGGATGATCTGGGTACCAGTTCGGAGCTGACGCTGAGAAAATAACTCAGGAAACGGATCAGCCGACGGGCCTCGTCGTAGGTTTCCTCCCCCGGACGGATTCTGAAAAGCAACGGTTCGGCATAGTTTTTCAGAACTGCCAGCTCATACAGATGGGAGGAATTGAACATCACATCCGCCTCCTCCTGGAAGGGGAAGATGTTTTTCTCCTCGCCCGCCCTCACAGAGGGCCATCTTTCCAGGGTATCGGCCGCCGAATAGTTCCGGTGCTGGTAATCCCTCACCATCCGCCTTAACAGACGGCTGTCGGTGGTGGGAATCCGGTTATGATCGTCGATGCCCAGCATGGTGATGCAGCTGATATAAATCTTAAAAATCTGGTCTCTGGGAATTCCCTCGCTGACCAGGGCGTTCAATCCGTGAATGCCCTCCACCACCAGGACATCCTGGTCGCCCATCTGCAGGGATTCACCGCGGTATTCTCTTTCACCGCTGACAAAATTGTAGGTGGGGAGGTCCACCGTCTGTCCCTTCAGCAGGGCCTGCATATGCTCGCTGAACAGCTGGGTGTCCAGGGCATCAATGCCCTCGAAATCCTGCTTGCCATCAGGCCCGAAGGGCAGCATCCGGCGGGGATGGAAGTAATTATCCATGGAAATCAGATGGGGCTTCATGCCTTCCGCCTTCAGCTGGATGCACAGCTTCTGGGAGAAGGTGGTTTTACCCGATGAGGAAGGACCGGCCACCAGTACCAGCCGCTTCAGGCTTCCCTGGGCGCGGCCATCCTCTCTTTTGCCCGCGATTTTCACGGCAATTTCGGCAATGTTTTTCGCATGCAGCGCCTCGGAGACCTGAATCAGCTCATCGATTCTCCCCTCGCTGATGGCGTCGTTGAGGGCGCTGACATTCTCCACACCCGTCATCCGGCTCCACTCCCGGGACTGCTGGAAGACGCTGAAAAGATGCGGCTTGGGCACAAATCTCCTCAGAGTATCCGGAGCGTCCGGGGCCGGTGTACGCACCACAATGCCGTCCTTGTAGGGAATCAGGTCAAAGCGGCGCACCCTGCTGACTTTATCGAGAATGGGTCCATAAAAATAGTCATGATGACTGCCCAGGGAGTAAAGATTGATGGTGGAAATACTCCTGTAGTGCAGCAGCCGGTGAAGGTCATCCCTGCCCTCGGCCCGGAAGATCCGATCCGCCTCGGGAAGGGTCATATTGGTTTTGCGCAGCGGGGCATCCTTTCGGACAAGCTCCCACATCATATCCTCAATCTCCTCGATCTGCTCCGGGCTCAGGATCACGGGCTCGCCCCGGTACCGGATTTCCGAATACAGATTAAAATCCAGGGAATGAAGAATCAGCACACGGGCATCCAGGCCCATGTGGGTTTTGACATAAGCGCCGGCACACTGAGTATAAAGAAAGATCAGTGTCCTGACGTAGGCACGGTAGGTTTCGGCATTGGATAGCTGGGTATCACCTGTCAACAATTTCAAACACATCCCTTTCTTCGGCAATTACAACCTCAAGCTGCGCCTCATGCCGAGCGGCAAAGGATAACAGAGCATCCTTCAGCCACTGAAGCGACAGCCTGTCAGTTTCAAAATGAGAAGCATCAATCAGGTTGAGGCCCGCGGCAGCCGCCGCCTCCGCCCGATGATAGCTGATATCGCCGGTAACAAGACAACCGGCTCCGTATTTCATGGCCAGCGGGGCAAAATCCATCCCGCTGCCGGTACAAACCGCCACCTGGCGGATCAGTTCATTTTCATTGTTTTCTGACTCCGCAGCCACCACTCTCACATAAGAGAGCTGAAACCGTTCCATCACCAGGCGGGCCAGGGATGAAAGATCCATGGGCTCCGGCAGGGAACCGATGCGAAGGCAGGGCACCTGGCCCTCCTCGGCCACGGCCCGGACCTTCTGCAGCCCCAGCAGGGCGGCCGCGTGATCAATATTGCCTCCGGGCACCGAGTCCATGTTTGTATGGGCTGCGTACAGGGCAATTCTGTTTTCAGCAAGAGACATGACCCGCTCTCCGGTATAATCGGATTCGCTGACGTTTTTCAGCGGATGAAAGATCAGCGGATGATGGGCCAGCAGAAAGTCGGCGCCAGCCTCCTCCGCCTGACGGATCACCGGGCGGGAAGCATCAACGCAGAGCATCAGGGTATGGACTTCCCTCTCCCTGCGCCCGATCAGCAGTCCGGAGTTGTCATAGTCCTCCGCAAAGGAAAAGGGGGCTGTTTTCTCCAGATAATCGCAGATGTCTCCTACTGTCAGTACCATGTCTCCAGTACCTTTCTGATAGTCTCTGATTCTTCGGTCAGTTCCCGGATCCGGGTCCTGAGCTTGTGGGAGCCTGGATCCAGGGAATCCCGGATCTGCTCATTTTTCCGCAGTTGATTCAAAAGAAGCTCCCTGTACAGGGGATCCCGCTTCTTTAGCAGCGGCAGGCTGAACCGATCATTCACGCCGCCGGAGGTGTTCTCCGGCTGAAGGCCGCTGTTTCTGACACAGTCGAGGATAAAATAGGTCTTCTCCCGGTCAACGCTCAGCCTCTCATCCCGGATGCTCCAGCCGTATTCTTTGAGGGTTCTCCTCACCAGAAAAAGCTCCGACTGGGGCTCCAGCACCAGCTGCTTCAGGCCGTGGATGCCGTTGTCCGGATCCTCCAGGGCCGTGGTCAGTATGTCACTGATGAGCCTTCCTCCCATGCCGGCGATGACGCAGAGATCCGCCTCTCCTCTTCGAAGGCCTTCCAGGCCGCTTCTGAGTTTCAGCTCAATGCTGTCCTGAAGGCCGGCTCCTTCGATGTGTTCCCTGGCCCGCTCTAAAGGTCCCCGCCGCACATCGGAAGCGATGACCCTCCGGCAGATTCCCCGCCGGACGGCTTCCATGGCCAGATACCCATGGTCGCAGCCCACATCCGCCAGGGTTTCCCCCTGCTCCAGAACGGCCAGAATATCCTCCAGCCTGATGGAAAGCGTTATGGACATTTATTCAAGGAAATCCTTCAGTTTTTTGGAACGGGAGGGATGACGCAGCTTTCTCAGCGCTTTGGCCTCGATCTGGCGGATACGCTCACGGGTGACTCCGAACTGGGAGCCCACCTCCTCCAGGGTTCTGGCACGGCCGTCATCCAGGCCGAATCTTAAGCGCAGCACCTGCTGCTCACGGTCAGTGAGGGTGCCCAGCACTTCCATCAGCTGTTCCTTCAGCAGAGAATAGGCTGCGGCATCCGCCGGCACCATCATCTGGGTGTCGGGGATGAAGTCTCCCAGATGGGAATCCTCCTCCTCACCGATGGGAGTTTCCAGGGAAACAGGCTCCTGGGCAATCTTCATGATTTCCCGCACCTTGGAGACTGGCACATCCATCTCCTCGGCGATTTCTTCAGGAGTGGCTTCACGGCCGTTCTCCTGCAGCAGCTGACGCTGAACGCGGGAAAGCTTATTGATGGTTTCAACCATATGGACAGGAATACGGATGGTTCTGGCCTGATCCGCGATGGCTCTGGTGATGGCCTGACGGATCCACCAGGTGGCGTAGGTACTGAACTTGTAGCCCTTGCGGAAATCGAACTTTTCCACGGCCTTGATCAGACCCAGGTTGCCTTCCTGGATCAGATCCAGGAACTGCATTCCGCGTCCCACATAACGCTTGGCAATACTGACCACCAGACGGAGGTTGGCTTCCGCCAGCTCCTTTCTGGCTTTCTCGTCGCCCTGCTCCATTCTCAGAGCCAGTTCGACTTCTTCATCAGCCGTCAGCAGCGGAACCTTACCGATTTCCTTCAGGTACATGCGGACAGGATCATCGATACGGATATTCTCGGGCAGCGTCAGATCCAGATCTTCCTTATCGTCGGGCACATCCTCAATCAGACCGATAACGTCGATGCCTGAATTTTCCAGATGATCATAGACCTTTTCTACGTCCTCTGGCTGCAGATTGAGATCCGTAAAGGCGTCCACAACCTCCTGATATTCCAGTACGTTCTTCTTTTTCTGAGCATTCTCTGTCAGTTCTTTCAAACGCTGCTGAAACTTTGCCTGTAATTCTGGTGTCATGTGATGACCTCCTGTTGTTATAGCGTGATATTCAAAGTGCTGAGCTGTTTTTTCATGTTCAGCATCTGTAATAGAACCTGATCATCATCCGAGGATGCCATTTCCTCGATTCTTTTCTGTTTGACGGCCCGGGTGATCTGGGTCAGAAACTTGGAAAGATCCTCCCTGTCTTCCGGCAGGGAAAATTCATATAGCTTGGATATACGGGTCTGGTCTTCCACATCGGGGTAGCAGCTGACCAGATCCGCCAGAGATACGCTCTGGACATTGACCAGATGGCTGAACACATATCTGGCCATGGTATAGTGAAAGGCATCGCTCTCAGGAAAATCGCTGAGGGAAACGTAATTCTTGACGGTGCCGAAAACCTCGGGCTTTTTGATGAGGGCACAGATCAGCTGCCCCTGGGCATCAATCCGTTCGTTTAAGGAAGCGTTTTCCTGGGCCCGCTGAGCACGGCGTTCATTCTGGTATTCCAGAAGTCCCGTCTTCTGCCGGATCTCCTCCACCTCCTGGGTGAGACTCTTCTCACTGGTTTTCATCTTCTGGGCCACATCCCGGATATGGAGTTCCCGGTCCAGATCGTTGTCGATCTGCGCCAGGCGTCTGGCCATATCGTGGATGGTACGGATCTGTCCCTCCACCTGGGAGCCGTTCTCCCTCTGGAGCACCATCATTTCAAAATCGATGGGATCCATGGCGGATGCAATGACCTTTTCAAAGGCCTCCGCGCCGCTGGAACGGATATATTCATCCGGATCCTTGGCACCGGGAACCTGCATGACCTTAACCTCCAGACCCGCCCGCTGCAATATGGGGATGGCCCGCCGGGCGGCATTGGTGCCGGCCGAGTCGGAGTCGTAGCACAGGATGACCTGGTCCGTATATCGCTTCATGAGACTGGCCTGTTCCGGCGTCAGAGCCGTTCCCAGGGAAGCCACCGCGTTGTCAAAGCCCGCCTGATGAAGAGAAAGCACATCCATGTAGCCTTCCACCATCATGAGGAACTTTCTCCTGCTTCTCTTGGCCAGAGACAGACCGTACAGGTTGCGTCGCTTGTTGAAGATTTCACTGTCCGAGGAGTTCAGATACTTCGGCTCTCCCTGTCCCATGACCCGGCCGCCAAAGGCGATGACACGGCCCTGCACATCGAAGATGGGAAACATCAGGCGGTTAAAGAACCGGTCGTAGGTGTTGCCGGGTTTGCCGAACAGCAGTCCCGCCGCCAGCAGGTCCTCTTCCTGATAGCCCTTGGATTTCAGATGGGCGGCAAGGCCTCCACGGGAAACCGGAGAGTATCCGAGGCCGAATTTCTGACGGAATTCTTTGGTTACCCCGCGCTTTTCAAGGTAGGAAAGGGCTCCGCCACCCGCGGGGGTCCTGGTAAGATGATAATAATAGTACCGGGCTGTTTCCGCCGCGGCCTCAAACATCCGCTGCTTCCGGTAGGCCCGCTTCTTCTCCTCCTCCGTGGCTTCCGCCTCGGGAAGGGTAATATGGGCCCGGTCCGCCAAAAGCTTGACGGATTCCACAAAATCCAGGTTTTCCATTTTCATCACAAAGGTGATGACATTGCCGCCGGCGTGACAGCCGAAGCAATGGAAAAACTGGTCTTTCTCGTTCACGGAGAAGGAAGGGGTTTTCTCACCATGAAAAGGACACAGTCCAAAATAATTGGAGCCCTTTTTGGTAAGGGTGACATAGTCCGATATCACACTGACGATATCGTTGGACTCCCTGACCTGTCTCAGTACATCTTCCGAATAGTACACAGGCTCCCTCCTTCCCGGCCGTTTATTCAATCCTCCGGGATTCTTCCCGGAAGCAAAAAAGCAAAAGCTTGGTTTATA
Source organism: uncultured Eubacteriales bacterium (assembly GCA_902783575.1). Taxonomy (GTDB): domain Bacteria; phylum Bacillota; class Clostridia; order Lachnospirales; family Bianqueaceae; genus RUG760. The sequence goes on along the minus strand of CACZRP010000082.1, from coordinate 20,825 downwards.
ATTCGACGCAGCTTTTGCTTTTCCTTTTTATTTTTCCGAAAAAATCACATATTTTGCATTTTTTACATGATGCTCCAGCGTTTGGGAATAAAAATATCCGTATAGAGCTGCATGGCGTAGTTGTCCGACATGGAGGCTATGTAATCGCATACCAGGATCTCCGGCTTTTCTTCTCCGCTGAGAAGCCTGGCCTTATGGATATCCGGCAGCCATTTCTCCGGATCCCGGATGAATTCGCCGTACAGAGCCCCGATCATATTCTCGGCCTTCTTCTCTTCCTTCTTGGCCTCACTCCCGATATACACGCTCTGGAACATGGCAGCCCTCAGGTCCATCATGGCCTTCAGGTATTCCGGAGAAAGCTGCACGCTTCCCTCCTTCCGGCTGGTGTTGATGACATCATGCACCAGTCCGTTGATTCTCTCCCTGAAGCTGTGCCCCAGCACATCCCGGGGCGCCAGAGGAAGGTCATCCTCCGCGATGATTTTTGCCCGGATGGCATCATCAATGTCGTGATTGATATAGGCAATCTTATCAGCCAGACGAACCACCTTGCCCTCTTCCGTGCAGGGCATGGCGCTCATGGAGTGATTGGCGATGCCGTCCCGCACCTCGAAGGTCAGGTTCAGACCCCGGCCCCCGTTTTCGATGCGGGATACCACCCGGACACTCTGATTCTCATGGGTGAATCCGAAGGGAGAAAGACGGTTCAGCACCCTTTCTCCCGCGTGCCCGAAGGGGGTATGCCCCAGATCATGACCCAGGGCGATGGCCTCGGTCAGATCCTCATTGAGCCTCAGCACCCGGGCAATGGTCCTGGCGATCTGCGCCACCTCCAGGGTATGGGTCAGGCGGGTCCGGTAATGGTCTCCCTCCGGCGCGAGAAACACCTGGGTTTTATGCTTCATCCGCCGGAAGGATTTGCAGTGAAGAATCCGGTCCCGGTCCCGCATATAGCAGGTACGCATGTCGCTTTCTTCTTCCGGCCTTTCCCGTCCCTGGCTGCGGATGCTCCAGGAGCTTTCCCTGGCCAGCAGACTCTGTTCTCGAAGCTCCAGCTCTTCACGGATCGTCATGGCGTTTCCCTTTCTGCTAAGTTTTGATTTTCTCCCAGAATTCCGCGTCATCCATCCTGGCTATCTGATGGATTTTTGCGCCGGGGAGGCGTTCGTCCATGGCACAGGCGCCGCGGTAGGGACAGTAGGTGCATACGGTATCCTTTTGTTTCACCGGATATCTGGGAATATTTCCCTGTTTCATATTTTCCGCAATCTCACTGATCTTTCGGGCGGTAAACAGCTCCAGATCATGCAGCTGCTCCGGAGTGGCCTTATGATTGTTGGCATGAAACTGTCCCTTGGCAGTGATGGAGGCGTTCAGCACCTTGCCCTTTCCGTCCTCCAGGGAGTGGTCCATGCGCTTGGCCAGCTCCGTGTCGTCCAGGAAGACGCCGTCCAGCCGGCTGGCCTTCAGCTGTCTGTCCTTATCTCCCGCCGGATCCGGCACCGAGCCATCCTCGTTTTTGATGGGACTCTGGGAAAGATGAAAATAGAAGAATCCCGCAGGAGCAGCGTTGAACCGGTCTCCAGCCACCTGAAGATATACCGGCAGCTGCAGGGTAAGACCCTCGTAAACGCTGGCCGGGTCATAGGAGGTGGTGCCGGATTTGTAATCAATCACCTGAAGGAATCGGCTGCCGTCTTCATCGAGCACATCGATGCGGTCGATCTTTCCCGCCAGGCTCACACCCCCGATCTTTACCTCGGAGGATTTTTTATCGAAGGATCCGTCTTCCGCCACGCCTCCGAAGGGCCATTCGAAAACTCTGCCCTTGAAGTCCGACAGCGCGGCCTGTTCCGAAAGGATATACAGGGCTCTGGCCGCGGTCTGCTGCAGTTTTTTCCAGTAATACTTATATCGTCCCGAGGTCTGGTATACGGCAAATTCCGCTTCTCTTTTTCCTGCCAGCTCGGCAGTGATGGTGTCCGCCTCTTCCCTGGTCAGTCCCTGATCCAGATAGGAGCCGGCCTCCTTCAGAATATCATGAAGCACGTTGCCGTCCTCCAGGGCTCTGACGGTGGGCTCCCGGCGCTCCTGCAGATGCAGACCCCGGCTGAGGAAATAGCCGTAGGGGCAGGAAGCATAAGACTCCAGCTGGGTAATGGAAAGCCTCCTGGCGGAGGGATCCAGCAGATAGCGGGAAACCTGCGGCGAAAGCACCGCGTCCTCCAGCTGATAATGCTTGCCCCGTTCCATGAGATCCATCTGTGATGCATATCCATGGGTCCGGAAATATGCCTTTAATGCGGGGCTTAAGGGTTTTCTCGTATCATAAATCATGGGCAGCGGCATCAGCAGGGAGTCCTCTTCCCCCTCCTGAATCCAGTCCTCACCGGCCACCAGAGAAAGCCTTCTCCAGAGGGCCGACATGGTACCCGCCTTTCCGTCCATACCGCTGAGGCAGCCGGTGAAGAGTATCTTTTCCCTGGCCTTGCCCATGGCGGTATAGAGCAGATAATACTGCTCCGCCAGTTTTTCTCTTTCGCCGGAAGCGATGTCCCAGCTTTTTCCAAGCCGTTCTCTCTCGTTTTCCGTCAGCAGGCCCGGATTCGAAACTGTCCAGGGGAAGAAGCCGCCCCGGATGCCCATAATAATCACCATCCGGTGAGAACTCAGATGGGTTCGCTTCAGATCTCCCACCAGCAGCTCCTCCAGGGAAGGGGGTGTCTGGCCCAGCTTGCACTGCTCGAGGCCCATCTGGAAGATTTCGGTATATTCCCGCATGGGAAGGTTCATGGATCCCAATATGCTGATGAGCTCCTCCTGTACCTTGGATGCTTCCTCATAGATGCGGCGGTACTGGGCCGCCAGCGCCAGATCTCCCTGCTCGGTGAGATACTGGGCGATATTCTCCAGGGTCTCCGGGATCCCTCTGGCTTCGGTAAAGGTCTGATAGGCGCCGGTAATTGCCGAGGCCGTATTCTGTCCCCGGACAGCCTGATAAAACCGGCCCAGATCCAGGGACAGGCGGACCAGCTCTTCATCCTCGGTTTTTTCCAGTCCTTCCCGGATTCTCATAATCCCCTGCAGGTTCTCTTCGATCATCTGGTTTTCAAAGAGATCCGCCTTCTGGGGCGCAATGCCCAGCAGTCCGGTTTTCATCAGCCGGATCATATTGTCCCGGGAGAAGCCGGAAACCGCCAGCTCTCCGAGGGTTTCCAGGTACTGCAGGTACGGATTCTGGGAAGCGCTGAGCTTGCTGTCTACGAAAACAGGAAAGGAGAACAGCCTGGCTTCCCGGCGGATCAGCTGTTCATATTCCTCCAGTCCCGGCACCAGAAGGGCCACATCCGAAAGCCGGTAGCCCTCATCCCTCAGAAGCTTCAGGATGGTTCCGAAAACAAAGCGGACCTCGGCTGCGGGATCCGCGGCCATATGTCCCCTCACGGCCGAAGCCTTCCGAGGCCAGGGATCCGATTTCATATGGCAGACCGCGTTCAGCACATGGATCAGCTCGGCGGGCTTTTCGCACTTTCTCAGGCGGACTGTCTCATAGGCCTGTCCGGAGTCCCTCAGAAGACCAATCAGCTTGATGAGGGTCTTCTGTACCGTGAAGAAAGGCTGCAGCGTCAGCTTCTTCCAGTCATCCCGGGCAAGGGCCAGCTGCTCCGCCTCCTCAAAGGCACCCTCAGTCATGGTCAGGGCGATGTTCACCTCAGCGGCGTATCGGGTCAGCTCGCCGATGATGCGGTACTCCTGGGTGGTGAATCCGTTGAAATCGTCGATATATACAAAAGCCTCCTTCAGCAGCCTGGAATCCCGGATTTTACCAGCCATCAGATCCAGCAGGCTTTCTGAGGCCAGCACATGTTCTCCGGTGTATTCCAGAAAATAATGCCAAAGGAGCGCAATATCAGAAAGCTTAGCCTTCAGAATGGATCCCTCGGGCTGAGCTTCCGCCATTTGACGTAAATTGTCTTCTGTGAGACCGTACTGGACGATCTCTGTGATCATCAGCTTCATCTGTCCGATGAAGCCGCGTTTGGTAATGTTTCTTCCGTAGTACTGAAGCTCGTCCTGATGATCCCGGGCGATCTTCACCAGCACCATACATTTGCCGGTATCGGAAAGAAAGGTAACATCCGGCATACCGGTCCTCGAAAGAACCTGGTATGCCAGACGTTTGAAGGACAGCACCTGGACGCCCATGAGGCTGTGGCCGGGAAGGTATTCCAGCAGCTCCTTCTGGAGCTTCATGGTCACCTGTTCCGGGGCAATATAGATGATATTCCGCCGGGGCGTCTGGGGCAGATGATTCCGGATTTCAAGGAAAAACCTTCGGGTCTTTCCCGATCCTGACGGACCAATATAGATTTTCATTGATTGGATGCAGCTTCCTGATAGGCCTGATCGTAGAAGTATTCCTGGGAGTTCATAGCGGGAAGATCGTTCTTGATGCGGTAGTAATAGCCGCTGTTGGTCATCTCTCTCGCCTGCTGGTTGTCAGCCATCATGGCATCGAAGAAGCCCCTCAGGCGGTTTTTCAGTGCGGGATCCAGAATGGGAGTGGCTACCTCTACTCTGCGGACGGTGTTTCTCGTCATGAAATCGGCAGAAGCAATATAGATTTTTTCAGACTCGGGATCCTCGGAGGGCTTGCCGAAAATGTAGATCCGGGCATGCTCCAGGAACCGGCCCACAATACTGATGATCCGGATATTATCGGTCTCTCCGGGAACGCCGGGTACCAGACAGCAGATGCCGCGCACCACCATATCCACCTGGACTCCGGACTTGGAGGCCTCCACCAGCTTGTCCATGAGGACCTTGTCGGAGACGGAGTTGACCTTGATGCCCACATATCCCTGGCCGCCGGCCTTCTGGATGGCGATCTGTTCATCAATGAGGGCCGCGATGCGGTTCTGCAGACATTTCGGGGCCACCATGAGAATTCCGGAATCCTCCACGGTTTCGCCCTTCACCAGGCACTGGAATACATTCAGGGCATCCAGGCCGATCTGCTGATTGGCGGTCATCAGAGAAAGGTCGGTGTACAGTCTCGCGGTCTTTTCGTTATAGTTGCCGGTACCGATCTGAGTATAGAACTTAAGCTGATCGCCTTCTCTGCGGGTGATGAGGCAGAGCTTGGAGTGAACCTTGTATCCTGGAATACCGTAGATGACACGGCAGCCGGCTTCCTCCAGACGGCGGGACCAGCCGATATTGTTTTCTTCATCGAAGCGGGCCTTCAGCTCCACCAGCACCAGCACTTCCTTGCCGTTTTCCGCAGCCTCCACAAGAGCCTCAATGACCTTGCTCTGCCGGGCTACCCGGTACAGCGTCATCTTGATGGAGACCACCTGCTCGTCAGAGGCAGCTTCATCCAGCATCTGCAGGAAAGGCGTAATGCTGTTGTAGGGATAGAACAGGAGCTTGTCCTCCTCCGCGATCTGCTCCAGAATGGAACGCCGGCTGGAGAAGGCAGGGGATTTCTGAGGTACTCTTCTGGGATAGAAAAGCTCCGTTTTTGTACGCAGATCATCCTGCAGCTGGAATACGAAGGACAAATCCAGGGGCTCATGATAGTAGAAGACCTGGGAACGGTCGATGTCCAGATAGGTACAGAGCACATCGATGACCTTCTCCTCCAGCTGGCGGGAGAGCTCCAGTCTCACGGGAGCCAGCTTCTTGCGGGTGCTGATAATCTTCTCCATGAATTCGCGGTAGTCGATATCGAAGTCATAGAGGGCGTCAGGATCGATATCCGCGTTTCTGGTAATACGGATCAGGGATTTGGCATTGACCTTGTATTCGGTGAAAACATTGGGCAGGAAGTGAAGAATCAGATCCTCCGCCAGCATATAGGTGCCCTGGCCCACCACGATCAGACGGGGAAATACGCCAGTGTCGCAGGGGATGATGCCCAGCCTCTCCTTGCCGCTCTTGGTTTCCAGCACGGCGGCGGCATAGATTACCTTGTTTTTCAGGAAGGGGAAGGGCTGCTTCTTGCCTACCACGTTGGGCTCGATGAAGGGAAGAATGTCGGACATGAAGTAGGCTTCCAGCTTTTTGCTTTCGTCTTCGGAAATGTTATGGAAGTCCACCAGACGGATGCCCTGCTGCCCGATCAGCTTCATAAGGTCCTGATAGACGGCATCTCTTCTGGGAATGACATTCGCCACCCGTTCGGTGATGGCGTCCAGCTGCTGCTTGGCGGTGAGGTTGGTTTTTCCGTCGGTCTCCAGGGGATCCAGATCTCTCTGATCCACCAGAGAGCCTACCCGGACCATGAAAAACTCATCCAGGTTGGTCTGGTAGATGGAGGCAAAGGTGAGCCTCTCACACAGGGGCACCTCGGGATTTTCCGCTTCCTCCAGTACACGCTCGTTGAATCTCAGCCAGGACAGCTCCCGGTTCATATATACTGAAGTGATGACTTCGTCTTTCATGGGTATCTCCTCTTTGATCTTCTCTTGAATTGGTTCGGGCATTGGTTCAGGGGCAGGCTCTGCCGCAGGGGCCGGTTCGGGGGCCGGCGTTGGTTCCGGCGCTGGTACCGGTTCGGGCGCCGGCGTTGGTTCCTGCGTTGGCACCGGCTCTGGCGCTGGCTCAGGCGTCGGCACCGGCGTTGCTGCCGGCGCTGCCGGTGTTTTTTTATGGAAAAGGCTTTTCAGCCATCCAAATAATCCTCTGCTCATGGAATTTATTCTTCCAGCGTCAATCCTGCCAGAAGACCTCCTAAATTGGTGGTGGGTTCATCATCATCGTCCGTGGAATAGAAGCTCATTTCCTCAGGCAGGGCCTCTCCGCTCTCCTGATCCACTTCCTTCATGGACAGAGAAATCCGATGCTCCTCGGGACGGATGGAAAGAACCTTCACGCTGATATGCTGTCCGGGCTTAATGGCTTCCGAAACGCTTCTCAGTCTCTTGTCACTGATCTGGCTGATGGGAAGAAAACCTTCAATGGCATCCGTCAGACGGACAAAAGCGCCGGAAGAAATGATCCGGGTTACTTCCTTGTCGGCCAGCATGGAGCCAACACCAAAATCAAGAGCGGACCAGGGATCGATGCCCACCGCCTTCAGACTCAGGCTGATGCGCTGGTTCTCGGGATCCACCTTGGTAACGCCGACCTCCACCAGATCGCCCACGCTGACAACATCTGCGGGAGAGCTCACACGGCTCCAGGACATGTCGGAAACATGCAGCAGGCCGGTGACGCCGTTTTCGATCTCCACAAAGGCACCGTAGGGACGGATCTCCACCACTTTGCCTTTGAGACGGTCCCCTTCCTTCAGGGTAGCGAAAAGCCGCTCCTTGGCCATTTCTCTTTCTTTAATCAGGACCTTCTTGCGGGAGCAGGTGAAATCCTTCTTTTCCGGATCCACTTCCATCAGCTCGGCCTTCAGTTCCTGACCCACAAATACGCTCAGATCCTCCTGATAGGACAGATCCACCTGAGACGCGGGCATAAAGCCGCTGGCGGAACCGCAGTGAACTCTCAGGCCGCCCTTAACGGCGGAGTCCACCTTCACCAGCACGGCAGTACCCTCCTCCATATGATCCCGAAGATCGGTCCAGGCAATGACCCGGTCCGCATCTCTCTTGGAAAGCAGGATCTGGGAATTGCGGGTGTCTACGCGGCGCACCGCCACGCGGATCTTCTCTCCCACCTTCAGATCCTCCAGGGTTTCTCCATCCTCCAACTGTTCCTTGGGAAGAATTCCGTCCATGTAGCTTCCCAGATCCAGAATCGCCGCGTCGGGTCCGATTTCCATTATCGTACCTTCCAGCATGTCGCCGTTGCGTATGGGTTTCATGGAAGCCTCAAACATTTCATAAAAATCAGCCATGGATTCAGTGTGTTCATTCGAACCAGCCATTAGGGTATCCTCCTCAAAAAAACAGTAGCATTACCAATTATGATAGGTAATGCTACTATGATATCATATTTTGATGCGTTTGCAACAATATTCAGAGAAAAAAGTTGCCACATTCTGCCGCCAGCGAGCGTCAATCCAGATGATTTTTCAGGATTTTCCCCAGCGTCTCGGAGAGAATCAGAGCCAGGACGATCTTGATCAGGTCCACCGGGATAAAGGGGATGACACATTTGGCCAGCACCAGTCCCCAGCCCATGGTTCCGGTACCGTTGTTATAGACAATATAGAACCAGATGGTGCCCAGGGCGTAGCAGACCAGCAGTCCCAGCACCATGGAGACAGCCTTGATCCAGATCTTCTTGCCCAGCAGCTTCTCCAGGAGCCAGTAAATCAGGGCAGAGCCCAGGAAACCCACAATATAGCCTCCGGTGGGGCCCATCAGCCGGGCGAAGCCGCCGTTAAAGCCGGAGAAAACCGGGATTCCCACAGCGCCCAGAAGGATATATATCAGCACGGCGAGGGTACCTCTTCTGCCCCCCAGCAGGCCGCAGATCAGGAAGACGCCCATGGTCTGCAGGGTAAAGGGAACCTCCGTGGGTACGGAGATCCAGGAGCAAACAGCAATCAGCACCGCCCCCAGGGCGATGTAAACCAGATCATGCACATATCTGGAATTCTTTGTAGTGGACATGTAACAAGTTCCTTTCTGTTCCTATCGAACAGAACCTATTATAGCCCATGCAAAGAAAATGTCAACCTATTTCGATAAATAGGTTGACATTTCAAGTTCTGTCTCAAAGCGGTTGACATTCAGTCCTGAGTCAAATCAGATTCATGTCCCGGCTTTTATTTATTCATCTGAGAGATGGCCAGCTTCTTGGCTTCTTCCAGAGCCTGGCCAACCTTGGAGGCATCTTTGCCGCCAGCCTGAGCCATGTTGGGACGTCCGCCGCCGCCACCGCCGCAGATCTGCGCCGCGGTACGCACGATGTTGCCCGCATGGGCACCAGCCTTCACGGCGCCATCGGTGGCCATGGCCACGATGTTAACCTTCTCGCTGCCGCCGGCCAGCACCAGAACGCACTCGCCCAGCTTATCCTTCAGGCTGTCGCCCAGCTTCTTCAGACCTTCATTGTCCATGGCCGCATCGTAGACAGTCAGGACTTTGATTCCGCCCACATCCTCGGCGCTCTTTAACAGCTCATCCGCAGCGCCGGCCGCCATCTGATCCTTCAGGCTCTGGAGCTCCTTCTGGGTCTCCTTCAGCTGAGCCTGCAGGGAACGGGCCGCATCCACCACGTTGTCGCGTCTTGCTTTGAGGGTTTCCTGAATCTGATTCAGGGTCTCCTCCTGCTGGTTGTACCAGGCCAGGGCTCCCATACCGGTGACGGCTTCGATTCTTCTGACACCGGCAGCAACGCCGTTCTCGGAAAGAATCTTGAAGCTTCCTGCCTGGGCCGTATTCATCAGATGAGTACCGCCGCAGAGCTCCACGCTGTAGTCTCCCATAGAAACCACGCGGACCTCATCGCCGTATTTCTCACCAAACAGAGCCATGGCGCCGGTCTTCTTGGCCTCCTCCATGGACATGACATCGGTACGGATGGGCAGCGCCGCCAAGATCATGCGGTTGACTTCATTTTCAACCTTGGCAATCTCTTCCTTGGTCATGGCCTGGAAATGAGAGAAGTCAAATCTCAGACGGTGAGGATCCACATAGGAACCTGCCTGCTCGACATGAGAGCCAAGCGTATTTCTCAGGGCCTTCTGCAGCAGATGGGTGGCGCTGTGGTTTCTGGCAGTGGCCAGACGGTTCTCAGCGTCCACAGCCATGCAGGCAGTCTGACCTACTTCAATATAGCCCCTGGTCACCACGCCCACGTGACCGGTCTTGTCGCCAATGGCGTGAATGGTCTGCTCGACCTTCACCTCACCGGTTTCGGTGCGGATGGTGCCGATATCGCCCACCTGACCGCCCATAGTGGCGTAGAAAGGTGTTACATCCGTAAAGACGGTGACCTTGGTTCCCTCGGGAACATCCTCACGCACCTCTTCCTCGTCGGTCAGAGCGATGATCTTGGCAGTGTCATTGGTCAGTGTGGTATAGCCATCGAAGGTGGTGGAAAGAGCCACGTCCAGATGATTGTAAACGGTCTCATCAGCACCCATGTAGGTGGTCTTTTCCCGGGCGCCTCTAGCCATCTGTCTCTGCTTTTCCATGGCCTCATGGAAAGCCTTCTCGTCGTAGGTGAAGCCCTGCTCCGCCAGAATTTCAGCGGTCAGGTCGGTGGGGAATCCGTAGGTGTCGTAAAGCTTGAAGCTTCTCTCACCGGAAAGAACGGTTTCTCTCTGGGCCTTCATATCCTCCATGTAGCCGGAAAGGATGTTCAGACCGCTGTCCAGCGTATCGTAGAATTTAGCTTCATCGCTGGAAAGGACCTTATTGATGTACTCCTTCTTCTCAATCAGCTCGGGGTAGGCCTGGCCAGAGCTCTCAATTACCACGGCGGCCACATCCGTCAGGAAGGGATGATCAATGCCCAGAAGGCGTCCGTGACGGGCCGCTCTTCTCAGCAGACGGCGCATGACATAGCCCCGGCCCTCGTTGGAGGGAAGGATGCCGTCGGAGGCCATAAAGGTGATGGAACGGGCATGCTCGGTAATAATACGGATGGAAATATCATCCTTGGCGTTTGCCTTGTAGGTTTTGCCGCTGATCTCGCAGACCTTGTCGCGGATGGCACGGATGGTGTCGATATCGAAGATGGAATCCACATCCTGGCAGGCCACGGCCAGACGCTCCAGGCCCATGCCGGTGTCGATGTTCTTCTGGCTCAGCTCGGTATAGCCGCCTTCGCCGTCACCCTCGAACTGAGTGAATACGTTGTTCCAGATCTCCACAAAACGGTCGCAGTCGCAGCCGGGCTGGCAGTCGGGCTTGCCGCAGCCGTATTTTTCGCCGCGGTCGTAGTAGATTTCAGAGCAGGGACCGCAGGGGCCGGCGCCATGCTCCCAGAAGTTGTCTTCCTTGCCAAAGCGGTAGATCCGGTTGGCGGGAACACCGATCTCCTCGTTCCAGATCTTGTAGGCTTCATCATCCTCCAGATAGACGGAAGGATACAGTCTCTCGGGATCCATTCCCACCACCTGGGTCAGAAATTCCCAGCTCCAGTTCAGGGCTTCTCTCTTGAAGTAATCTCCGAAGGAAAAGTTGCCCAGCATCTCAAAAAAGGTGGCGTGGCGTCCGTCCTTACCGACATTCTCAATATCGCCGGTACGGATGCATTTCTGGCAGGTGGTAACCCGCTTTCTGGGAGGAATCTGCTGGCCGGTAAAGTAGGGCTTCAGAGGCGCCATACCGGCGTTGATGAGAAGCAGTGACTTATCATTCTGCGGAACCAGCGAAAAGCTGTTCATTCTGAGATGTCCCTTGGATTCAAAGAACGAGAGGTACATCTCTCTGAGTTCGTTTACACCATATTTCTTCATTATTTAAGATCTCCCTTAAAATAAGCTTTGGCATGGTTAATGTCTATATCGATCTGCTCTTTCAGGGCCTCGGGGCTGTCGAAGGCATGCTCCGGCCGCAGGAAATGAAGCAGGCTGATACCAATATCTTCTCCGTACACTTCTTTGGCAAATTCAAAGATAAAGGTTTCCACCCGGGGGCTTTCGCCGCCAAAGGTGGGATTGATTCCCACGTTGGACACGCCGGTAAAATGCTCCTGGCAGATGCGGATCCGGGAAACATACACGCCCTTTCTGGGAATCACCTGACTTTCATCAAACCAGAGATTCACCGTGGGGGTATGAAGCTTTCTTCCCACATGCTTTCCCTGATGAACCATGCCATTGATCTGGTAAGGCTCACCGAGAAGCTCCGCGGCCAGCTCCATCTCTCCCTGTTCCAGGTATTCCCTGATCCGGGAGCTGGAAACCGGTCCGCCCTCCAGGCATACCCTGGGCATCACCGTCAGCTGAATCTGCTCTCTCTCGCAGAACTCCGCGAGCATTCGGGTATCTCCGCGGCCGAAGCGGCCGAAACGGAAATCATCTCCCACGGTGATGGCTTTGGCGTGATACCGTCCGATCAGAATCTGCTTGAAATAATCCTCGGGCTCCATCTCTTTGAGTTCGCGGGTGAAATTCATAATCACCAGCTCGTCGCACAGGCCCAGAGAATCGATTTTCGCGGCCTTCTGTCTGCCGGAATAGATGAACCGAAAGCCGGGATCTCTGGCAACGGCCCGGGGATGGGGTTCAAAGGTCACCACCCGCCGGATTAGACCGGCGTTTTCGGCTGTACGGTTGTTCTTCTCAAGAAGTGCCTGGTGTCCCACATGGACACCGTCAAAGTTGCCCAGAGAGACGGCGGCGTCCGCCGAATCTCCCGCAAAGGAAGAAGAAAGGTCGTCAAAGATCCTTTCCATGGGCTTCCTCCTTTTATACAAACATTTTAAAGGCGCGCAGCCTCAGCGCAGCATCCGGAATGTCCCGCTTCAGCGCCTCCTTCGAGCCCGCCGCAAAGAACTCCGTCACCTCGTAGAGGCCCGCCAGTTCTCCGCTGGAAAGCTCCATGCGCACCTGATCCCCCACCTGCAGCTCTTTTCCCGTTTCATCAAGAAGATGAGCCGCTCCATAGGTAAGGTAGTTGCCGTTCCGGAGCATCAGATCCTCTTCCGGCTGCACCCGGTAGGCGGGCAGATCCGCGAAAAGGGTGGAAAGATCCGTAATAAAATCTCTTTTGCCTTCCCGGACCAGCGCTTCCACCTGCGAAAGCTTCAGGCTTTCTTCAATCCGGTAGGGACCGCTCTGGGTCCGTACAAGGCTGGTCATATGGGCCAGATAACCGGTTTTCCTTCCGATGTCCTCACAGAGGGACCGGATATAGGTGCCTTTGGAGCAGGCAACCCGGATTTTTGCCCCCGCCTGATTAAGCTGAAGAATTTCCAGCTCCGTAATCCGGATGGGCCGGGCTTTTCGCTCCACAGTAATGCCTTTTCTGGCCAGGTCATAGAGCTTTTTCCCCTCATGCTTCAGGGCTGAATACATGGGAGGAATCTGATCATAGCCGCCCAGGAAGGAAAGAATGGCTTCCCTGGCCGTTTTCTCGTCAAACTGATACTCTGTCTCCTGGGTGGTCACGCCCGCCGCGTCCTGGGTATCCGTTTCCCGGCCGAAGGCCAGGGTGCAGATGTATTCCTTGTCCGCTCCCGTTATCAGCTCGGCGGCCTTGGTGGCCTTGCCCAGGCACACGGGAAGCACGCCTTCCGCGTCGGGATCGAGGGTTCCGGTGTGACCCACCTTTCTCTCCCCCAGAATTCCCGTCAGAACCCGCAGCGCATCCACGGAGGTAAAGCCCTTTTCCTTGTACAGGTTGACTACTCCGCTGATCATTCGGACGTCTCCTCCGAATCGAGGGAGGAAAGCTGCCGCCGGATGGCGTCCAGCAGTTCTTTCTTGACCAGCAGCACCGGATCCTGGAAGGTGCATCCGGCTGCCCGGATGTGTCCGCCGCCGCCGAAGAGGGCCGCGACACGGGCCACATCCACGGTGGATTTGGACCGCATATTGGCGCGGATGATTCCGGGAGTGATTTCCCTGAGGAAAATCGCCGTTTCCGCGTCAGCAATTTCGTTCAGATATCCCACTACGCCATCGGCGTCGGAGGGGCCGAAGCCGCTTTTCCGCATTTCCTCCAGGGAAAGGAAGGATATCAGGATATTGTTTTCTTCGTCCTGCTGATTCTTCCCCTTATAGAGCCTTGAGGAACGAATGGCGCAGGAAAGAGCTTTCATTTCGGAAAGCTTTTTGGTATGGAACAGGCGGTTCATCAGGAAGGTGGTGTCTGCTCCCTTCTTTTTGAGATCCGCCGCCATGAGCAGTGTCTCTTCGCTGGTGCAGGAGTGCCGCAGTCCGCCGGTATCGAAGGCCATGCCCATAAACAGAGCCTGGGCCATTCTCTGGCTGATGGGAATCTCGCACAGATTCAGCAGATGATAGAGAATCTCGGAGGCGGAGCTTGATTCCGGCTCCGCATAGTTAAAGTCAGCGGATTCCTTGCTGGTGATATGATGATCCACCGTCATGGAAGCCTGGGTATACAGGATCGCGTCCTGGGCCCGGCCGGTACGCTCCGGCTCGGAGCAGTCCAGCATGATAAAGGCAAAGCCGCTGCCGGTAGTAAAGCAGCGTCCGGCCTCGTTCATGTGAATATCGTCCGGCAGCAGTGGCACCTGGTCAATCAGCTCCAGATATCTTTCCGCGTCTCCGTCGAGGCAGACGATGGCTTCCTTGCCCATATCCTGCAGGGCGTAGGCCAGCGAAAAGCAGGAGCCTACGCTGTCTCCGTCGGGCCGGATATGGCCGCTCAGCAGGAATCTGTCATATTTTCTGATAAACCTCAGAAACTGTTTAGAAAACTCTTCCCGGGTAATCTTACTCATTCCAGCCCTCATCCTTCAGGAACCACAGGTCGTCTTCCTGATTCTGCTGCTCCTGGGCCTCTGCTTCCTTCTCGAAGGCCTCCTTGGCCTCCCTCATCTCGGGGGTCATGGCCTTCAGCCTCTCTTCATCCTCCTCGTGAATCTGCTTCAGCTTCTCACCGAGATAGATGCTGTATTCCATGGAATCGTCGTGGATGAAGGTCAGCTCCGGGGTCTGTCTGAGGTTGAGCCTCTGAGCCAGCTCCCGGCGGAGGAACCCCATGCCGGAGCGAAGGGCCTGGGCGGTTTCCTCCCGGGCTTCTTCATCTCCCATGACGCTGTAGTATACCTTGCAGTAATTCAGGTCTCTGCTGGTATCGCAGCGCAGCACGGAGGTCATCATGGAAAGCCGGGGATCCTTCATATCCCGAAGAATCAGGGAAAGCTCTTCCTTGATGGCGGTGTTGATCCGCTCTCCCCGGTTTTTATTTCTTCTTTTTACCATAGATTAGTCTCTCTTGATTTCTTCCATTGTGAAGGCTTCAATAACGTCGCCTTCTTTGATATCGTTAAATTTCTCAAACATAACACCGCATTCGTAGCCGGTATTGACTTCGCGGACGTCGTCCTTGAAGCGGCGCAGGGAGGCCAGAGGACCTTCATGCACAACGATACCGTCTCGGACGATACGGGCGGTGGCGTTTCTCAGCAGCTTTCCGTCGGTGACATAGGAGCCGGCGATGGTGCCCACACCGGAAGCATGGAAGATCTGGCGCACCTGGGCGTGACCCAGCACCTTTTCCTCGAACTCCGGATCCAGCAGACCCTTCATGGCAGCTTCGATATCATCGATGGCGTTGTAAATGACGCGGTACAGACGGATATCCACCTTCTGCTCCTCGGCCATGGACTTGGCTCCGCCGTCGGGACGGACATTGAAGCCAATGATGATGGAGTTGGAGGCGGAAGCCAGCATAACATCGGACTCGTTGATGGCACCCACAGCGCCATGAATCACGTGGACGGCCACCTGCTCGTTGGAGAGCTTCTCCAGAGACTGCTTGACGGCTTCCACGGAACCCTGCACATCGGCCTTGACCAGGATATTCAGCTCCTTGACTTCGCCGGCCTGGATGTCGCCGAAGAGGTTGTTCAGGTTGACGCGCTTGTTGCCTTCCATCAGCTTGATTCTCTCGCGGGCAGCCACCTTCTCCGCCAGGTTTCTGGCTTCACGGTCGGTTTCTGTCATGTAGAAGGAATCTCCGGCGCTGGGAACTTCGTTCAGACCAATGATCTCCACAGGAGAGGAAGGTCCGGCTTCTTTGACCCGGCGGCCCTGATCGTCCACCATGGCCTTGATGCGTCCGAAGGCGCTGCCGGCCACAATGGTATCTCCCACGTGAAGGGTACCGCGCTGCACCAGCACGGTGGCAACGGCGCCGCGGCCCTTGTCCAGCTCGGACTCGATAACGGTACCGGAAGCCAGAGCATTCGGATTGGCCTTGAGCTCCTGCATATCCGCCACCAGCAGAACCATCTCCAGAAGGTTGTCAATACCTTCCTTCTTCAGAGCGGAAACGGGCACGCAGATGGTGCTGCCGCCCCAGTCCTCGGGAATCAGTTCATATTCGGTCAGCTCCTGCTTGACGCGGTCCGGATTGGCACCGGGCTTATCCATCTTGTTGATGGCAACGATAATCTGTACTCCGGCGGCCTTGGCGTGGTTAATGGCCTCAACGGTCTGGGGCATGACGCCGTCATCCGCAGCGACCACCAGGATGGCGATATCCGTTACCTGGGCGCCGCGCATACGCATGGCGGTGAAGGCCTCGTGGCCGGGCGTATCCAGGAAGGTGATATTCCTTCCGTTAATGCTAACCACGGAAGCACCGATGTGCTGGGTGATACCGCCGGCCTCTCTGGCCGTTACGTGGGTATCACGGATGGCATCCAGCAGGGAAGTCTTACCATGGTCAACGTGACCCATAACAACAACGACAGGAGAACGGGATTCCAGCTCATCCTCGGAGTCTTCAAAGTTGGCGTACTTGGCGAAGATATCCTCCTCCGCCTGATGCTCGACAAGAATATCCATCTCGGTGGCGATCTCTTCGGCCTGATCGTATTCGATGATCTGGTTCAGACCAGCCATAATGCCCTTGCTCATGAGCGCCTTAATGATGGCGTTGATGGGCTTGTGAAGCATATCGGCGAATTCCTTGACAGTCATGCTCTCGGGAAGCTGAACGATCTTAATGTCATCTTCCACCACCTGCTGCGTACCGGAGCCGGGACGCTTGGTGGGTTTCTTCTTGTGTCTGGCCAGACGGTCATCATCCAGATAACCCTTCTCCTGGCTCAGGGATTTCTTCTTGTTCTTGTATTCTTCCGTAGCGGTGTTGCGCTGTTTTTCAGTCTTTTTGCGCTCATTCTGCTTGCGGCTGTCTTTGTTCTCGGTTTTGGCCTTGGGAGCGGACAGACCCATATCGTAGGAGTCTGCACCGGTTCTTCTGGCACCCTGAGGCGCCTGAGAGCGGCCGGCCGCGGGTCTTCCACCCTGTCCTGACGCCGCGGGACGGCGGTTCATATCCCGGCCCTGACTGTCTCTTCCCTGTCCGTCTCTTCCCTGTCCGTCTCTGCCCTGTCCATCCTGGTTTCTGCGGTCAGCGCCGGGGCGGCGGTCGGTGCCAGCTGCGGGTCTGCCTCCCTGTCCGGGACGGGCAGGTCTGCCCTGGGCTCCGCCGGCAGCCGGGCGTTCGGAACGTCTTTCAGCGGACGCGCCGCCGGCAGCGGTCTGGGGTCTTCTGGTACCGGCAGGAGCCGAAGTACCATCAGCCACACGCCTGGTCTGCGTAATGGGCACACGTCTCACCAGACGTCCGTCAGCGGTACGGACGATTTCTCCCTCCAGTTTTCTGGGCGCGGGTTTCGCGGCGCTCTTCTCCGCCTCTTTCTTCTCGGCGGCAGCTTCAGGCGCAGGCTGCGCTTTGGCGGCAGGAGCTTCAGCCTTCACAGGCTCTTTTTCAGCGGGCTTTTCTTCTGCAGGAGCCTTGGTGGCTGCCTCCTTTTCGGGAGCCTGAGGCTTCTCCTCGGCGGGAGCTTCAGCCTTCACGGTCTCGGCAGGTTCTACCTTCACAGCCTCGGCTTTGATCGGTTCAGGTGCGGCAGTTTCGGTCTTTGCCGGCTCAGCAGCTTTCACAGGCTCAGACTTCACAGGCTCTTCTGCCTTTTTCTTCACCTCAGCTGCTGCCGGTTTCGTTTCTGCGGCCGGAGCCTTTTCTTTCACAGTTTTTTTAGCCGGAGCAGCTTCTGCCGCAGCCGGTTCCTTTTTCTCCGTCTTGGCCTTGACTCTGGGCTTCTTGCCGGTAATCTTCTCCACCACCTTCAGAACCTCATCCTGAGACAGGGTGTTCTGGGCGTTGGAGGCAAAAATGCCGACCTCCTCCAGTTTTTTCATAACCGTACTGACGGGTACATTCAGTTTCTTTGCAACATCTTCGATTCTGAGTTTAGCCAATATTTTCCACCTCTTCTATGCAGGTCTTTAATGCTTCGTTAATCAGATTTGCCAAACCTTCATTGGTTATGGCCATACATGACCGGGGCGAAGTCCCCATGGCTTTTCCAAGTCTTTCCTTGCCATAGGGTGCTGTCTGGATGGGAACGTGATAAAAAGCACATTTGTCGTGAAATTTTTTATTGGTGTTGGCGGAGGCGTCCACACTGACAAGCACCAGAAAGGCCTTTCCGCTCTTCACCGCCGCTTCGCAAAGCTCTTCACCGCTGGAAACGGCGCTGGCCTTGCGGCAGAGTCCCAGTAAAAACAACAATCGGTCATTTTTCGCTTTCTTGCCGGGCTGACTTTGATTACTCATCGGCCAGCTCTTTTCTAAGGCTTTCATAAACCTCATCCCCGATGGCTGTCTCCAGCGATCTCTCCAGGGCTTTGGTTTTAATAGCCTTTTCCAGGCACGCAGGATTGGCGCACAGATATACGCCCCGTCCGGACTTTCTTCCGGTACGGTCCAGGCTGACCTGCCCTTCGGGATCTCGAACAATCCTCAAAAGCTGTCTTTTTTCCCGGACTTCCTGACACCCGGCGCATTTGCGCATTGGTGTTTTTCTGGTTTTCATTCTTCCTCTTCGTACTCCATCTCGTCATCATCCAGGAAGCTGAAATCGATATCGTAATCATCCTCTTCAGCATTTTCAGCCTGGGATTCGCTCTTGATATCAATCTTGTAACCTGTCAGACGGGCGGCCAGACGGGCATTCTGGCCCTCCTTGCCGATGGCCAGGGACAGCTGATAATCAGGAACCACTACCGTAGCGGTTTTGGCTTCCTTATCAACCTCAACTCTCTCAACCTCCGCAGGTGAAAGAGCTTCCTGGATAAATTTGGCGGGCTCTTCATTCCAAACCACAATGTCAATCTTCTCGCCGGAAAGCTCATCCACAATGGTATTGACGCGGTTTCCGCTGGGACCTACGCAGGCGCCCAGAGGATCCACCATGGGATCACGGCTGTACACAGCCATCTTGGAGCGGGAACCGGCCTCCCGGGCGATGGACTTGATCAGAACAATGCCATCATGAATCTCGGGAACCTCCTGCTCGAACAGGCGCTTGATGAACTCGGGACGGGTTCTGGAAGCGATCATGTAAGGACCGCGGCCGGAATCCTTGACTTCCACCACATAGATCTTCAGGCGCTTGTTCATGGGATAGGCTTCGCCGGGAATCTGTTCCTTCGGTCCCAGCTGGGCTTCGATCTTTCCAAGGTTAATGTACACATTGCCCTTTTCTTTGCGCTGGATCAGACCGGAAACGATCTCCTTCTCCATGGGCTTGTATTCATTGTAGACGCTGCGTCTTTCCGCCTCATGAATCTTCTGGACAATAATCTGCTTCGCGTTCTGGGCAGCAATACGGCTGAAGTTCTTAGGAGTGACTTCAATCTGGCAGATATCTCCCAGCTGATAGGCGGCGTTGATTTTCAGCGCGTCCTCCAGGGAAATCTCCAGAGAAGGATCCATCACGGCTTCCACAACAGTTTTCTTGGATACCACCTTGAAGGCACCGGTCTTTCTGTCCATGGTCACTTCGATGTTGTCGGATGTACCAAAGTTCTTCTTGCAGGCTGTCAGCAGAGACTGCTCAATGGCCTGAAACATTTCTTCCTTATCAATTCCGTTTTCCTCCTGAATCATGTTCAGGGCAAGGATAAGTTCATTCATTTTTTCTGGGTTCCTCCTTATATACAGGTTAAAAAACGACTGCCAGACGAATGCCGGCCAGATCTTTTTTCAGTATGCTTACTTCTTTTCCGTCTTCCGTTTCCAGGGTGACGGCACCCTTTTCAGGATCATATGCCTTCAGCTGCGCCGTAAAGTTCTTATCCGGCAGCTCTTCTGTTGTGGCGAAAAGCCTGATCTCCACCAGTTTGCCAATGCTCCTGGTAAAATCCTTGTCTTTCTTCAGCGGCCGGTCCAGTCCCGGGGAACTGACCTCCAGGATATAGGGATTCTCGATGGGATCCTCTCCATCCAGTCTTTCCTCCAGCGCGTGAGACAGATCCACGCAGTCATTGATGGAAAAACCACCCTCCTTGTCCGCAAAGACCTTCAGATACCAGTTGGGTCCTTCCTTGACATAATCCACGTCTACGATTTCGTAGCCGAACCCCTGCGCCAGTTCCTGGGCCAGGGCTTCCACACGGTCAATCAGCTCCTGTTTTTTCAAGCTTCCCTCCTAAAAAGTTTCATTTCACAAGAAAAGTGAGCCCTGCGGCTCACTTCTCCTTTACAATAATATTCAAATCTACAGTAGTATACCACCTGTCGCGGTAAAAAGCAAGAATTATTTTCTTATTCGCAGGCAATCCAACATGGCCTGCGTCATTCTTCGGGATCGAAGGATTTTTGCACAACTACCGCATATGACCTGTGTCATTCTTCGGGATTGAAGGATTTTTGCACAACTACCGCATATTTGAGGAAAAATGCGGTAGTTGTGCCGAAAAGTCCAGATCCCGAAGAATCGAGGTTTTGACATGCGGTAGTTGTGCCGAAAAGTCCAAAACCCGAAGAATCACTGAATTTCAAAGCCTGACCAAGGCACTGAAACACACCCTGGGCTCTTAAAAAAGGCTGAATATCAGCCCAGCTATCCTTTGTTTGGCTTGACAATCAAAATGCCACAAGGCTTCTGTCTGTCAAGGCTTCATTCGCAAAGCGAAGCAATGCGAATGAACCGCGCAGCGGCTGCGGCCTTGACAGTTACAGAAAGCTCTTGTGGCAAAGGATCATCAAGCCAAACAAAGGATATTCGAGTTCTAAGATAGAACCGATAGCTAATAAATATCGACTCTGTTTGAAGTCAGTCTGCATACTTTGCATCCCCCAGGATTCGGCGGCTGAATTGCTGCCTTATCCCCCGGAATCTTCCGCCTCGGGTGTCGGGAACAGATATTCGAAGATATCGGTATTCAGGATACCGCCGCAGTACTTCTGCTT